>JAAUZT010000058.1 GCA_014804485.1 Lachnospiraceae bacterium | reverse complement strand
GTTTTCTTACACAGTTAGGATTCATAATGATCGCTCCTTGAAGACAGAGTAAAACGCTTGCCTCTAGCATTGGAGATAGAGCAAAATGCTCGCGTTTCCTAGCAATCATTATATAAGTTAATGAAGTCGAGAAAAATCCACCCTATTATTCAGCGCTTACTATCATTCAAGGGATATGAAAAATTGGGAGCTATATTCCCATGCGCTCCAGAATGCTGACAATCCTGACCTTAAAAAATTGCCGAGTGCCAAGGGCATTTGGGCTCCATGCCTCACATACTGTGAGGCAGAGGATTTGTTTTATGTGGTCTATGGAGTTATGAATTCCATGAATGCGAGATACTTTGATGTAGATAATTGTCTCATCACTGCAAAAGATCCTAAAGGACCATGGAGTGAACCGGTGTATCTGCATTCCACAGGGTTTGATGCTTCCATGTTTCACGATGATGATGGAAGAAAATACATTGTTGCCCTGGAATGGGAAACAAGGACAGAATATGAAAAACCGGGTCCAATCAGCATGATAGAGTATGATCCTGTCAACAAAAAAGTTATAGGGATGCCAAAACGCTTTTGGCGCGGCGGAACAGACAGGGGCTGTATTGAAGCACCACATTTGACAAAGAGAGGGGACTACTATTACATTATGTGTGCCGAGGGCGGCACCGGATATTACCATAGTGTTACAATGGGGCGTTCAAAAAATGTATGGGGACCTTATGAGCCGGATCCGTGCAATCCTATCCTGACTTCATGTCCCGGAAATGTGAATGAAAGATCCGACTGGGATCATTTAAAACCGAGGTATTATAATCCTGACAGTAAACTACAGAAATCAGGGCATGCAAGTTATATAGACCTTCCCAATGGTGAAACATGGATGGTTCATCTGACTTCAAGACCTTTTGTCCCGGAGCTTCGTTGTACCCTTGGAAGGGAAACCGCTATTCAGCGGATGAAATGGACAGAAGACGGGTGGCTTAGGATGGAAAACGGTGATAATCTGGCTCAGGAATTTGTGGAAGAAAGTATGTTGCCGGAAGTTTTAATGCCTGCACTTCCTTCGCATGATGATTTTGATTCGGAAGTCCTTAATATTGGTTATTATGCTCCCAGAATTGATCCGATGAGTTTCGTGGACCTGACATCAAGACCCGGCTGGGCAAGAATACGAGGGCAGGAATCAGGGTGCTCCTTGAACAAGGCAAGCATACTGGCCAGAAAACTTACCAGTGTTAAGGCTGTCGTAACAACAAAACTGGACTTTACGCCATTGAGTTACCAGCATACCGCCGGTCTTATCCTCTATTATGATAATATGAATTTTGTTTATCTGTATAAATATTTTAGTGAAACCCTGAATCATAGCGCAATTTCTGTACTACAGCTGGAAAATGGCGTGAAAAGGGAATTCCATGATACTTTAAGTACCAGAACTTATGTGGAGGATGGGCAGGATATCTGGATGCGGCTTGCAATAAATGGTCGGGAGTCGCAGTTTAAGTGGTCGCTTGATGGAAAGGAATATTCTGATATCGGACCGTGTTTTGATACTTCCAAATTATCTGATGAATATTCTGAGTTTGGGGAATTTACGGGTTCTTTTGTTGGTATCACTTGTGGGGATCGTATGATGCACCAGCACACTGCGGATTTTGATTTTTTTGATTATAAAGCAGATGAGCAGGCTGATGTACAATAATGATAGGGCGGAGTTGTTATAGAACACAGGTCCGTGAAGGTTGCTAATATCAGACAGCATATGCTATAATATGCATAGTATCATACAAATCCAAAGGGCAAGGAAGGGTTTGCCCTGCACGGGAACGGGGTGTATGGATATGACTTTTAATTATCAGTTTGAAATAGCAGCGCTGCTGTTTATGATTATTCTGCTGTTACACTTTCTTGTGCACCGTCAGATTCCGCTGATGAAGACCAGATTGTTTCTGGCATACCTGATGTGCAGTATAGCCGGCTGTGTGGTTAATATTTTATCAAGCATAGGTTGTGCGAATACAGACAGGATGCCTTTGTGGCTCAATCAGACATTTGCGTTTCTGTTTTTTGTGATGGAAACTGTCTGCTGTTTTTTGTTTTTCTGGTATACGCTCCAGGTGTGTAGCAAGGGCGGAAAGTGGAAACACAGGATGCTTCTAATCGGGGCGGTTCAGTCCCTGATGGTGGCAATCCTGACTTTTGCAACGCCTTTTACAGACTGGATGTATTATTTTGATCCGGAAAAGGGTTATGTTCCCGGAGTATATAGCTGTGTGATTTATTATTCCGTTATCGGTTATGCTATTGCGGAACTTATCATA
The DNA here is from genome assembly GCA_014804485.1 of Lachnospiraceae bacterium. Taxonomy (GTDB): domain Bacteria; phylum Bacillota; class Clostridia; order Lachnospirales; family Lachnospiraceae; genus UBA3282. Next base: position 19,343 of record JAAUZT010000058.1, on the reverse strand, counting down.
TTAATAATTAACAGGAAGAAAATACGAAAGTCCAATCAGGTAATCATGATTCTGTATTCCGCATTTATGATATGCAGTTCCGGATACCAGGAGATTCACAGGGAACTTCTTCTGAACAGCATCTCAAGAACCGTGGTTTTACTGCTTATTTATATGTCTGTGCAGAATCCGGGAGGTCTTGTGGACAGTGTGTCCGACAGGTACAATGAACTGGCATTCAGGATTATGGTGCGTGATAAGATTGAACACAGGCAGAGTTTTACAGTAGTATATCTGCATTTGTACAAATTTAACCATATCAGCGCCGTTATCAGTTACAAAAATGCGGACAGCCTCTTAGAGCAGGCGGGAAGGTTTTTTGCACAGGTAGGCGGAGAAGAAAATACCTATCGCACACAGACGCATGAATTTGCCATGATTCTGCCTGCGGATGAAGCGGAGGTGGAAAAAGCCGTCGCTGCCGTTCGGGAGCGTTTTTTGCAGAAATGGAAAGCAGAAAACCTGGATTTGATGATGAGGGTTGATATAGTTGCAATCAGCAGTCCGAGACATTTTGAATCTATTTCCGAAATGAATGCGTTGCGGGATTATATGCTTGACTGCGCCACAAACAAAGGAACAGGCGCCTTGATAATAGCGGATGACGAATTAAAGGAAAAATTCAGTCGGTTAAACAGGGTGGAGCAGGCTATCAGCGAGGCAATAGAGAAGAACAGCCTGGAGGTATATTACCAGCCTATTTATTCCATGAAGGATAAAAAGCTGGTGGCGGCGGAGGCGTTAGCAAGGTTGTACGACGGCACGCTTGGAAATATTTCTCCGGCCGAATTTATTCCGATTGCGGAGAAAAACGGTACGATTATAGAGCTGGGGAGGCAGATATTTGAAAAGTGCTGCAAGTTTATTGCCGAAGAGTTGATTCCACGCCCTGAGCTGGGAATCAGATCCGTCCATGTCAACCTTTCGGTTGTGCAGTGTATCCAGCCGGATATGGCGGAGCAGTTTATCAGCATTATTGAAAAGTATCAGATACCGCCGGGTATGCTTAATCTGGAATTGACGGAGAGGATGACTCTGGATGCAACAGATCTGATGCGCTCCCATATGCGGAGAGTGGGGGAATATGGTGTTCATTTTTCCCTGGATGACTACGGGACGGGAAGTTCCAACTGCGCTTATCTGATTGATTATTCTTTTGGCATGGTAAAGTTTGATAAACAGATGATGGATTCTTATTTTGTAAATGAATCTGCGCAGATTATTCTGAAAAACGAGTTTAAGACCCTGAAAGGGCTGGGAATTGACATCGTGGCGGAGGGGATAGAAACCAAGGCACAGGTGGATAAGCTGGAAGAAGAGGATATGAATTACATACAGGGGTATTATTTTGCGAAACCAGCCCCCGCACAGGTTTTTTTAAGGCTGATACAAGCACAAAATGCATAACCCGTATATACGGAATTTCTTAATCTATATGAGGGGAGACCGGCTATGAAATGGATTTAGATTATAAAGAATTTGAAAATAAATCACAGTTATACGCTTATCTGCACGAGCAGCTGCGTCTGATCGGAGCGGAAACATCGGACTTTGGCGCTGTGCTTGCTAATGCGGCGGCTTTGTTGAAATTGCAGCTGAAAAGCGTCAATTGGGCAGGTTTCTATTTATTAAAAAAGGCGCGGTTGGTGCTGGGACCTTTTCAAGGCAAGCCTGCCGTAGCTGAGATTGCTGTGGGAACCGGGGTTTGTGGTACTGCGGTACAGGAACGCAAAACCCAGCTGGTGGCAGATGTGCATGCCTGTTGTAATCATATTGCCTGTGACCTTGCCACTAATTCAGAGATTGTGACGCCAATTTTTGTTCACAACGAGGTGGTGGGTGTGATTGATATTGACAGTCCGGAGCCAGCTCGCTTTGATCATGAGGATGTTGTCGGGCTGGAGGAATTTGCCGTCATTCTGGCAAGTTTTATGGAATCAGAACTAACATAAAGGAGCAGTGAGATGCGAGCCGGGATGATAAATTAAAGTTTGTATTGTGGCAAGGATAAGTATTATATAGCCGATTGGTTTTCAAAATGAGAATCAATCGGCGCTTTTTATTGTCTTAGGTATATAAGACAAGGGCATCATGATGAGGATAAATGTTTTATGCGACATTGGAGAGACTGCTTCTGGTTGGGTCATAGTGTCGCTCAAGTGCCCTAACTTCGGCGGGGTAGTAATCCGCACTCCAAAGTTTACATGGGGTAATCAAAAAGGACTTTCTATTTTCTGTAAAGTGGGATTACAATGATACAGGAGGTGATAAAGTGACAACAGGAGAAAAAATCGCGGCCCTGCGTAAAAGAAAAGGCATTACGCAAGAACAGTTGTCAACAATCCTAAAGGTTTCCCGCCAGTCTGTTTCGAGATGGGAAATGGATGCTGCTTTTCCAGAAACGGAAAAGCTGATTAAATTGAGTCGGATTTTAGACTGCAGTATTGATTTTCTGCTTAATACAGACCGGCAGGAGTCCGGCACAAGCACTGCGGAAGTATCTGCGGACGACTGCTTTCAATTTATTCGCGAATGCGGATATTTTTTTCTTGCGACATCGCATGATGACATACCGAGGCTCAGACCTATGGGAATGATTTATTCTGACGGGAAAGCGCTGTTCATTGCAACTGATAAGCGGAAAAATGTTTATTCGGAGCTGACCGGAAATCCTTCTGTGGAACTGGCAAGCTATAACCTGAGCACGCGGAAATGGATTCGTATCAGCGGCAGAATGGAATTGGAATGCTCCGGGAAAATCCGGGAGGAAATGCTGGCGTTGTATCCGATGATAACGCAGGAGTATGTGGGGCAGAATGAAATCTTTTTTGTTATTTTCAAATTGTTTATAAACGGTATTCACATTGACTGAATATCGGAAGAAAGGAAGGAGCAGTTATGAAACGAAAATCCGTGGACAACAATCAGTCCATGTGTGTCCAGCCAACTTTTTTGATTGGAACATATGACGAGGAAGGCAACGCTGATTTTGCACCGATAACCTGGCTCAGTGTAACTCATAATGGAGATCGCTGTCTGCTTGTTGTAAGTATGTTTGGCACAAAAAAGACCAAGATGAATGTGAGGAAGACAGGGCGTCTTTCCGCCAATCTGGTCAGTACGGACATGCTGCCTTTAGTGGATTATTTTGGCAGTGTTTCCGGTCATAAGGGGTTAAAGACAGGGATGGAGTATAGTGTCGGTGAGGGGGAGATAGTCAAAGTGCCCACATTGGATGCCAGCAGATGGGTATATGAACTGGAGGTGGCGAAGACGGTCACTTGCGGCGAATCAGACACCTTTTTCTGTGAGATCAAAAATGTGCAAATTGACAGCGGTATTGACATTACGGACGGAATTGACCTGACGTGCTTTGATCCGGTGGTTTATTCCGGACACTATCATTCCATAGGCAGGCACTTGGGAAAAATTGGAGATTTCTTGTAAAGAATAATTATTATGCCTTTATTGGATGAAATATTGAATTAATAGTTAGGGAAAGAAGGGCATGTAGTGAAAGACTTGACAAAATCTTTTTTTGTCTTAAAATAGTTCTAAAAAGAACAAAAGGAGAACGCAATGATTCCGTTAAATCCATGGGAACATCAAAATGCTGTCAAGGCACTTTATTCAAAATGTGTGGAAGGGGTCTGTGTAAAGCATAACATTACCCGGATGGAATTGGACATCCTTTTATTTTTAGCCAATAATCCATGTTTTGACACCGCAACAGATATTATTGAGGTCAGATATCTGTCTAAATCCCAAGTATCATCCTCCATAAAACTTCTGGAGCAGTGCGGCTATCTGAGAAAAGAGTATTTAGATTGCAACCGTAAGACAGCACATCTGAGGATATGTGAAGGGGCCATGGATATCATTCGCAATGGACAGGCGGCTCAGGAGAAATTTATTTCCATCATGCTGGATGGTTTTTCACAGGAGGAAATTGACAGTTTGAGACAGTATAATGACCAGATCCTCCATAATATTAGTGCATGTCTGAAAGGGAAGGAGACAGAATAATGTATAAATTTATTATTTGCTTTATCGCAGGAATCGGAGCCGGACTCGGAACGGGATTTGCAGGGATGAGTGCCGCAGCCGTAATCAGTCCGATGCTGATTACTTTTCTGGGGCTTCCGGCATATGAGGCAGTGGGCATTGCCCTTGCAAGTGATGTTCTCGCAAGCGCCATCAGCGCATACACCTATGGGAAAAATAAAAACCTTGATATCCGCAATGGTCTTGTAATGATGGTGACCGTTCTGTTGTTTACATTGGTGGGGAGTTTTGTCGCAAGTCGTGTTCCCAATACCACTATGGGCAGTTTCTCCGTATTCATGACACTGCTCCTCGGAATCAAATTCATCGTAAAGCCTGTTATGACAACAAAGGAATCCATGCAGGCAGTCAGCGGCAGGAAGCGTATCATACAGTCAGTTGCCAGCGGAATAGTGGTCGGGTTCATCTGCGGTTTTGTGGGTGCGGGCGGCGGAATGATGATGCTTCTGCTCTTAACGAGCCTGTTAGGATATGAATTAAAGACTGCCGTCGGAACAAGCGTGTTCATCATGGCTTTTACTGCCTTTACAGGCGCAGTCAGCCATTTTGCCATTGGCGGTATGCCGGATATATGGTGCCTGCTGTTCTGTGTGGCCTCCACACTGCTTTGGGCGAGGATTGCTGCCAAATTCGCCAATAAAGCCAGTGCAGTGACTTTAAACCGTGCAACCGGTGTTGTGCTTGCTGTTCTGGGGGTGGTTATTCTGGGAGTGAATTACTTGAAATAATGAAAAGTGCCATAAAACCAACAGTCCGTCAACGCCGAATTGATAGATTGTCGGTTATATGATATGATAAAAGCATTCTGGAACGTTTAAGGAGGGATATCATGGATTTTATACCGGAAAAGAAATTAGGATTTGGATTGATGCGTCTGCCGCTAAGGGATAAATCTAACGCAGCGGATATAGACATAGAACAGGTTAAGCAGATGGTGGATCTGTTCATGGAAAAAGGATTTACCTATTTTGATACGGCATGGATGTATAACGGTTTTGCCAGCGAGAATGCAACCAAAGAAGTGCTTGTGGACAGGTATCCGAGAGAGAGTTTCACTCTGGCGACGAAGCTCCACGCCGGCTTTATCGATTCCCCGGAGGACAGGGATAAGATATTTAATGCCCAGCTCGAAAAGACGGGTGCCGGATATTTTGACTATTACCTGCTTCATGGAATCGAAGCGAGTATGCTTCCCAAGTATGAGAAGCTGGATTGTTTCCGGTGGCTGTTAGATAAGAAGGATAAGGGACTGGTAAAGCATGCGGGCTTCTCATTCCATGACACGCCGGAATTGCTGGACGAGATATTGACAAAGCATCCGGAGATGGAATTTGTGCAGCTCCAGATCAATTATCTGGATTGGGAGAGTCAGTGGGTACATTCCCGCGCCTGCTATGAAGTGGCTGTTAAGCACGGAAAACCGGTAATTATCATGGAGCCGGTCAAAGGCGGAACGCTTGCAAGGATTCCGGAAGAGGCGGAAAAACTGTTTCTCGACTATGACAGTGAGAGATCTGTGTCGAGTTGGGCGATCCGTTTTGCGGCGAGCCTGCCGAATGTGATGGTCGTTCTGTCCGGCATGAGCAATCTCTCCCAAATGCAGGATAATTTGAGTTACATGGAGGACTTTAAACCTCTTTCAGAGGATGAGAAGGGGTTGTGTTTTCAGGTGGCGGATATCATCAACAGCCAGATCGCGATACCATGTACCGGATGTTCCTATTGTACGGAAGGCTGTCCGAAGAAGATAGCGATTCCGCAGTATTTTTCAATCTACAATGAAGATATGCGCGAACATCTGGAGGAAAAAGGCTGGACGATCAATTTTACGAATTATGATGTGTTGACACATAAATTCGGCAAGGCAAGCGACTGTATCGCATGTGGCCAGTGTGAAGGCGTCTGCCCGCAGCATTTGACGATTATTGATTACCTGAAGAGTGTCTCGGCACATTATGAAGGGCAGTAAGAGTAGTATATTGCGGAGAAATCAAGCGATGAAAGAGAACCATAATGCGCCCGGGCAAATCAAAGTCAGGGGCGGACGTGTACATAATCTGAAAAATATTGATGTGGATATCCCTCTGAATCAAATCGTGGGGATCGCGGGTGTTTCGGGGTCGGGCAAGTCTTCGCTTGCGCTTGGCATTTTATATGCGGAGGGTTCAAGACGGTATTTGGAGTCGCTGTCAACTTATACGCGCAGACGTATGACGCAGGCGGAAAAAGCACAGGTAGACGAGGTGCTGTATGTTCCCGCTGCGTTGGCTCTCCGGCAGCGCCCGGGCGTTCCGGGAATACGCAGTACGTTCGGAACAGGGACGGAGCTGTTGAACAGTCTGCGCTTAATGTTTTCGCGTCTTGCCAGCCACCGCTGTCCGAACGGACACTATGCGGAGCCTTCCTTGAACGTTGCGGCAGAATTAGAGCTTGTCTGCCCCGTTTGCGGAGAACATTTTTTTGCACCGGGAGCGGAAGAATTGGCTTTCAACAGTCAGGGTGCCTGCAAGCGCTGCGATGGTACGGGCATTGTTCGTATTGTAGATGAATCGACATTAGTTCCCGATGAGTCTTTGTCGATCGATGAAGGCGCAGTTGCACCGTGGCAGACACTCATGTGGTCGCTGATGAAGGATATAGCCCGTGAAATGGGCGTCAGAACGGACGTGCCGTTCAGAGAGCTTACCGGGGAAGAGCGGGATATCGTATTCCACGGGCCTGCGGTAAAGAAAAATATTATCTATCAGAACAAAACAAGCGGCGCTGCCGGGGACATGGATTTTACTTACTTCAACGCTATCTATACGGTAGAAAACGCTTTGTCTAAAGTGAAAGACGAAAAAGGCATGAAGAGGGTGGAGAAATTCCTTCGGCAAGACGTTTGTCCTGACTGCGGCGGAACAAGATTAAGCGATGCCGCCCGTGCGCCCAGACTGCGCGGACTTTCTCTTGCGGAAGTATGCACGATGACCCTGTCCGATTTGGTTGAGTGGGTGGACGGTGTACCCGCTTCGCTCCCCGAAGAAATGCGCCCAATGGCGGAGAGTATCTGCGATTCCTTCCAAAGTGCCGCAAAAAGGTTGATGGATTTGGGGCTTTCCTACCTTACGCTGGATAGAGCGGCATCTACGTTGTCTACGGGAGAAAGGCAGAGAATGCAGCTTGCGAGGGCTGTGCGAAACCGCACGACGGGAGTGCTGTATGTTCTTGACGAACCGTCAATTGGTTTGCATCCGTCGAATATGGAGGGGCTTACAGGCGTTATGCACGACCTGATTGCCGACGGAAATACCGTGATTTTAGTCGATCACGATACGCATATACTCTCCGAGGCAGATTGGCTTATTGAGCTTGGCCCAGAAGCGGGTGCCGGCGGAGGAAATATTATTGCACAAGGTACGCTTGAAGAAGTCGGGGCGAATGCAGATTCGCGCATCGGAGGCTTTCTTACGGGCAGGACGACGATTGATATCGGGGAACATATTCCCGCCGATAAAATGTTTGCACTTGGGACAATCCATTTGTCTACGGGAAATATACATACGGTAAAACCGCTCGAAATAGATTTTCCCAAAGGGCGCCTGATAGCTGTAACGGGTGTATCGGGTTCGGGAAAAACAACTGTTATTTTAGAAAGCCTTATCCCTGCGTTGGAAGCATCATGTAAAGGTGAGAAACTGCCGGACCACGTGAAGTCCGTTTCCGCGAATGGAATTACCCAAATAAAGCTCATTGACTCTGCGCCTATCGGCATTAACGTTCGCTCAACCGTAGCGACTTATGCCAACGTTCACGACGATCTGCGCAAAGTTTACGCGAAAACATCCGGTGCAAAGGAACGGGGATATAAGGAAGGCAATTTCTCCTATAATACAGGTAAGCTACGCTGTCCGACCTGCGACGGCACGGGGACGATAAGCTTTGACGTGCAGTTTTTACCGGACGTTGAGATTACTTGTCCGGATTGCGGAGGTTCCCGTTATGCAAAGGAAGCAAGCTTTATAAAGCGCATACCAGGGCACGGCGGACAGGCATATTCACTGCCTGAACTTATGGATATGAGCGTGGATGAAGCGCTGGAAGCGTGCGCAGATCTTCCTGTTGTTGAACGCAAGCTGCGGGTGCTGCATGACCTCGGACTCGGATATCTGACATTAGGAGAGCAGACGCCGAGCTTGTCGGGTGGCGAGGCACAACGGCTTAAACTTGCAAGCGAGATGGGCAAGGGACAATCCGATACGGTATTTGTGTTTGATGAACCGACGATCGGACTGCATCCGTCAGACGTGGAAACATTGCTGAATGTGTTTAAGCGGCTGATTGAAAACGGAGCGACCGTTATCGTTATAGAACACGACCTCGATGTGATAAAGAATGCCGACTATATAATCGATATGGGGCCGGGCGGCGGCGTACACGGCGGACGGATTATTGCAAAGGGAATACCGCAGGAAATATGTGATTGCGAAGAAAGCCTTACGGGGAAATACTTGAAGCAATATTTGAAAGGTAAAACGAAAGATATTCGATAGATGTTTCGGATGAAATAAAAGTGGGTGGAGTAGATCCACCCACTGCTGTTAACAGATTGTTTTGATTGGACAATCTAACCGCTTTAATCGAGCATTTATTTCATATTTCAATTAGCTAAAAGAAACAAAAAACCTCTGTTGTGCCGCCTGCTCATTTTCCTGAGATATTTTCATGGCGTTAAGGTAAGCGTTATTTTCTGCATTAGCCTGAACGGCGTTCGTTGCTCCGGACACACCTACAGCTGATTTCATTGCATTATTTGCTTCGCCAAGTACAGAGAATTGGAACGTGGTTGCTCTTTCTTCTCTTTGTTCCATCTTTTCGAGTTCGGCCTGTTTCTTTTCTGTATCTGCACCGCGCAGTTCATCCAGTTTCATTTCTCCCTTTAAAATAGCAATGCCGTCTCTTGTTTTGGCTACGATCGCTCCCTGACGGTTTGCCTGCTGTACGGAAGAATCTGCGGATACCATTGCGCGCATGTCCTTGTGCTTCAGGCCGGTATCTGTAACCGTATCACTGACCGTGGGTTTTGTCTCAGTCGCTGCAGTATCTTCTTGGGTTTCAGCAGTCTGTGCTGTTTCTGCACTTACGCCTTGGTTCTCATTCGGATTCGTTTCTTCCGTCAATATAACAACGCCATCGCTGTTTCTGGCTATAACAGTTCCTTGGGACTCTGACGGCTGTTCCTCGAGCGGCAGCTTCTTTTCGTCTTCCTGATCTGAAGAATCCTTCGTTGCCTGTAATTTGTCTTCTGTGGCTTCCTCTTTGGTCGGATTCTGATCTTCCCGCAGTTCGGCCAGCATGATCTCTCTTTTCTGTGACCTGCTGAGCTCTTCCTGATGCTGTTTCAGTTCTGTGTTAAGATCGGATATTTCTTTCTGAAGTTTCTTTCGTTCATCCGTTTTCTCATTAACAGAAAGATCTTCCTGTGAAGATAATTTCTGCATCTGCTGCTTAGCGTCTGTAATTTCACTTTGAATATTTTTGATTTTCGGATCTGTTGAAGCTGTCATATTTGTCTGTATACCAGACATACTGTTCATTGATGTTACACTGCCGATTCCCATAGCATAACCCCCTCTCTGCCAAAGGATGTTCTCAGACAACATATAATTTAATGTGTAATTTCGCTTTGTAGCTATACTTATTTATATTTTACTATTTTTCATAGGTAAGAGGCAAGAGTATTTTACAATTTTTTATGATAAATTACATTGATTTTAAAAAGAGTGATCAGGATAACGGTATGGCAGAATGTTACAGACGAAATGCGGTAGCATAGACCGGCTGTTCACAGTTGACTTCTATATTGCTTTGTGTGATAATATTTATGCAAATCCAAAGCGAGGATTAGGATTTGCATTTTTTACAGAAGCTATTAATGAACGAGAATTTTTTTTAAAACAGTAAAGAGGTATGCTATGTATTATGAAAGAACGATCGAGTCAACTATCAGAAAAATCAGCAGAACTTTTCCGGTTCTGATCGTTACCGGACCCAGACAGATAGGAAAGACTACTTTACTCACCAAAATGGCTGAGAAAGAGCGCAAGGTAGTCTCTTTAGATAATCCTACAATCCGTGCGTTTGCCAAAAGTGATCCGGAGTTGTTTATACAAAGATATCAGCCTCCGGTTTTGATCGATGAAGTACAGTATGTACCGGAACTGTTCGATTATATTAAAGTATATGTAGATCGTGAAAAAAACTGTGGTGATTTCTGGCTGACTGGGTCACAGACTTTTCGTATGATGAAAGGAGTCAGCGAATCTCTGGCGGGTCGTGCCGGAATCGTACAAATGCAGGGGTTTAGCAATGACGAAATACGAGGAATACATTTTCCGCCGTTCCGGGTAGAAATTTCATCCTTGATGGAACGGATTAATCATGTAGATCCCATGAATATCTTACAGATTTTTTCACGGATTTATAAGGGTTCCATGCCTCGTTTATATGAAGATGAGTCAGTGGATCGTTCCCATTATTACGAGTCCTATCTGGAAACCTATATCAGTCGGGATGTGAAGGAGTTGTTACAAGTGGCGGATGAGACCGCCTTCCTGAATTTTATGGGTATTATTGCGGCAAGAACTGCGACAAATGTAAATTACGAATCGCTAGCCACGGAGGCCGGAATCTCTGCTCCGACAGCGAAACACTGGCTGTCTGTGCTTGTATCTTCCGGAATTGTTGTACTGATTCAGCCCTATTCTAACAATGCCCTGAAAAGGGTAATCAAAGCACCGCGAATGTATTTTATGGATACCGGTTTATGCGCGCATTTAACCAGGTGGAGCAGTGCTGAAACGTTGGAGCGCGGAGCGATGGATGGCGCTTTTTTTGAAACATGGGTTGTATCCGAAATATATAAGAGTTATTTAAATGCGGGAGAAAAACCGCCTCTGTATTTTTACAGGGACAGCAATAAAAAGGAAATAGATCTGATTATTTATCAGGATGGAACCGTTACGCCTATAGAAATTAAGAAAAGTTCCGCCCCAAAAGAGGCTGTAAAAAACTTTTCTGTCCTTAAACCGATTACGCAGGCACCGGATGAAGAAGATGCGTTTGCCGGGGCGGCTCATATGAAGACAGATATCGGAACCGGAGCGGTTATCTGTATGGCGGTAGATTTAATTCCCGTGGATCGTAAGAACTGGTATGTACCGGCGTGGTTGATTTAAACAGATGATAAACTGACATAATGCAGTGTGTAATAGCATCCTGCGCCTTGAATCAAAGGCAGGATGCTATTTGTGTTTATTCAGTTCCTTCATAATGCCGAGGATATGTGATAGTGATGTATAATCCAGTTTCTTTGCCTCATCAATAAATTCTTTCAGCATTTTCGGATTGGAGTTATTTCCATCGAAAAATTCCTGTGGCGTAATGTCTAGGAATTCACATATATAGAAAAATGACTGCATGGATGGCAGTGATTTCTTATTCTCAATCGTATTGATATAGTTGTTAGCCTGTCCTAATGATAGAGACATATCGCGTGCAGAAATGCCTTTTTGCATTCTTAATTCAGCCAACCTGTCGGGGATAAAATTTTCATACATCAAATATAACCATGCCCTTTCCACAGCCCTAATCGCTTTATGTAATAGATTGTACATTACACACAGATTTCATTCGCTAAATTAAATAAGGCGTTTTAGTTGACATAAAAGATTTAATCTATTATAATGAAGCATAATGTTAGTTTGAATTTAGCGAAAAGTTAATTATAAAAGTGAATTATGGTGACAAATGGAAAATCTTATCGATATTCATTCTCATATTTTACCCGGGGCGGATGATGGTTCGGACAGCTTTGAAATGAGTATGCAGATGCTTAAATGTGCAGCAGACGATGGCATATCCGGAATGATTCTTACACCACACAATAAACCGGGGCACCGACATATGCATTTTTCCCAAATGACATCCAAGGCAGAAAAACTGCGGGAGATAATGTCAGAAGAAAATATAAATATAGAATTATATCTGGGAAGCGAACTGTATTACCGGAGCGGGCTTTTGGAGGAAATTGAAGATGATATGGCAGGAACTCTGGCGGGTTCCCGTTATGCGCTTGTGGAGTTCAATCCATTAGAGGATTATGATTACATCCGCAATGGGATCTATTCGCTGTTGATGGGCGGATATTCTCCTATTCTGGCTCATGCGGAACGGTATCGGAATGTCTGCGCCGCGAAATACGGAGTAGGCGATTTGATTGAAATGGGTTGCTACATCCAGGTGAACGCCGGCAGTATTATGGGAAGGTTCGGTTCGAAAACCAGACGGTTTGTGAAAAATATGCTAAAGCAGCGACAGGTTCATTTTGTTGCAACGGATGCGCATGATTTAGGCAAAAGGGCGCCTTATCTTTCAGACTGTGCGGAGTTGATCAGGAAAAAGTACGGTGAGGATTACAGTAAGAAATTGTTCTGCGAAAACCCGCAGTATGTGATCAGGGATAAGGAGATAGCTTTATACTTATAGTAAACGACATAAGCAGAAAGAAGAACGATATGGAAAACCATAGAGAAAATAATAATGAAATTGAATTTGATTTGCTGGAGATCGTCCATATACTGTTCAGCAGATTCTGGATTATTATATGTGCCGGTTTTGTGACAGCGCTTCTTTGTTTTGCAATCAGTGCGTATGTCTTAGCGCCGGTTTATGAATCAACCACCAAAATCTATATTTTAAACAAAACAGACAACACGACAGTTACCTATACGGATGTGCAGATGGGAACGCAGTTGACGAAAGATTATGCGGAACTGATCAACAGCAGATATGTCTTAGAGAAAGTAATCGAACAGCTTTCTTTGGAAGACATGGAATATGAAGACTTAATGCACGAGGTGTCGGTGAATACTCCCGTGGATACGCGTATTGTATCGATTACGGTGGAACATACGAATCCGGAACTGGCTATGAGGATCGCAAACTGTATCAGGGAAGTGGCCGGAGAACATATTCAGAATGTCATGGATATTGAAGCGGTCAATGTGGTTGAGAAAGCCAATATGCCTATGGAGAAGTCCGGTCCGAGTGTTGTGAAATGGACTATGATAGGCGGTATTGCAGGTGCATTTTTGGCCAGCGCAGTCATTTTAATTATATTTTTGTTGGATGATACCATCAAATGCTCGGAAGACGTTGAAAAATATCTGGGTCTCAGCACTTTGGCACTGATACCGGTAATATCGGAAGATGATACTTCGAAAAAGAGAAAGAGTAAGAGGAAGTAAAGATGCAGGAGGTAAAGCTGTACTTTCAAAAAAAGAATGGTTTTTATATAAAAGAAGCTTTCAAGACATTGCGCAGCAACATAGAATTCTGCGGTGATGATATCAAAGTGATCGCGGTTACAAGCTGTATGGCGCATGAGGGGAAATCAAGCGTTGCCATGGAGCTGGCAAAGTCGTTTGCGGAAGCCGGCAATGTGACGCTGCTTATTGATGCGGACATGCGCAAGTCGGTCTTGATTGGACGTTATAAGACGGGTGCGGTGAAATTCGGTTTAAGCCATTGCCTGATCGGAAAACAACAATATATGGATGCCATATGCGAGACTGATATTCCTAAGCTTTATGTGCTTTTTGCCGGTCCGGTGCCGCCCAATCCCAGCGAACTTCTCGGAAGCAGGAAATTTGTTGAAATGCTGGATGTCATGAAAAGACCCTTTACTTACATTATTATTGACACCCCGCCGCTCGGAAGTGTTATAGATGCCGCAGTAGTGGCAAAGAATTGTGACGGTGCCGTGTTAGTGGTAGAAAACAATGCAGTCAGCTATCGTTTTGTTCAAAAGGTAAAAGATCAGCTTGATAAAACAGGAAGCCGTATTTTAGGGGTTGTCCTGAATAAAGTTGATATGAGCAGCAAGGGTTATTATGGGCATTACGGTAAATATTACGGCAAATACTACGGTAAGTATTACGGCGAGTACGGGGTGGACCCCCAATCCTTAGAGAAACAGGAGAAGGAAGAACAGCAGATCAAAGCGCTTCAGAAAGAGTTTCATGAGAATCAGAAGCGGGAAGAACAGGATAAGAGAGAGAAGGAAAAGAAAGAACAGAGACAGATCAAAAAACAAAAGGTAAAACAGGCTGTGGGGAAATCCGTGAAACGTCTTCTTGTGGCAATGGTAATTATTCTGCTGATATGCGGATTGGCCCTGGGAGGCTTTGAAACGGCTAAAGCTATGGGGAAAAGACATCTGCAAAGCGGATCAGAGAGCGCATGGCCTGATTTGCAGACTGCAATAGATACAGAACTGAAGAAAGAGGAAGCGATCCGGTGGCAGGATGGCTGGGTGAAGTATCAGGATACCATATATCAGTATAATCAGGAGATTCTCACCTTTCTCATTATGGGTATTGATAAGAACAGTGATGCCATAGCAGTAGAAGAAGGAACGGAGGGCGGACAGGCAGATGCGCTGTTTCTGGCGGTTATGAATCCGAGAGATAACAGCATTAAAATCATCGGGATCAATCGCAATACGATGACAGATATTGATATCTATAATGGGGAAGGCGCATATATCACCACAACGAAAGCCCAGATTGCGGTGCAGCACGGCTTCGGTGACGGGATGGAGAAGAGCTGTGAATATCAAAAGAAAGCGGTAAAAAAGCTGTTTTACAATCTGCCCATACACGGCTATGCCGCTGTTAATATGAGTGCCATTCCTACTATTAATGATACAGTGGGAGGTATCGATGTGACGGTGCTGGAGGATCTTACTAAGGTCGATGACAGTCTTGTGAAAGACAGTAATGTACATTTAAGCGGGGAAAGTGCTTTCTGGTATGTGGAATACAGAGATACTGATGTTTTCGGTTCGGCAGATATGCGTCTGGTAAGACAGCAACAGTATCTGACCAACATGGTCAATACGGCGAAACAGAAAGTAAGAGAAGATGCTTCCGTAGCTTTGAGTCTGTATCAGGCAATATCGCCGCAAATGGTGACGGATGTATCCGTATACGAAGCAGCTTACCTGGCCTCCGTTCTGCCTAATTATAAATTTGATCAAAACAGCTTCTATATGATGCAAGGTGAAACCGTCAGGGGAGAAGAGTTCGAAGAATTTTACCCGGATGAAGAGGCATTATATGAGATGATTCTGGACGTGTTTTATGAAAAAGTGGAGTAGGAATATAAGTGCAGGATGAGGTAAGGTATGCGGATTAATATGAAAAAAGCGGAATTTCTGGAATTTCTGGTGCTGGTTATTGGCGTGGTCTGTGCGTGCGGGAATACATATAAAGAGGAACACAAGACAGAAGTGTCGGCGGAAACCGCAGAGAATATAAGAAATGATTCTAAGCCGCGTGAAAGCTTTGCGGGTGAAAGTGCGGTGGATGCGCAGATAGATTTTGACGCATTAAGAGAAATCAATTCCGATATCTTTGCATGGATCTATATCCCGGATACGGCAATAGATTGTCCGGTTTTACAGAGTGAACAGTCAGATACCTTTTATGAAGACCATAATGCCTACGGGGAAGAAGATGATGTGGGAGCCGCTTATATAGAATTGGCAAATTTGGCGAGCATGTGTGATTTTAACACCGTATTACATGGAAAAACAGGAGCGGATGAGGACGGTTTGTTCGCCGATTTGTACAGATTTGCAGATCCCGATTTTTTTGCAGATCACGAATATGTGTATCTTTATCTGGACGGAAATGTTTTGACTTATGAGATTTTTGCCGCTTATGAAAGAGAGAATACAAGCCTGATCCGTACATACGACTTTACATATCTGTCCGGATGCCGGCAGTTTCTGAGCGACTTGTACGGAGCCAGAGATATGGCGATGAATCTGCGGGAAGGATGGGAAACTGTCAATGAATATCATTATGTCATTACGCTCACAACACAGAAAGAGGAAAATGCGGAGAGTCAGTTTGTAGTGGTCGCAGTATTGATACAGGATGCGGCAGGAACGATCAACAGAGTCGTTACAGAATAGAGATTTCGGAAGAATCAAGTTATTTACGTTTTTGCAAACGTGAATATAAACCACACTTAAGTGATGAAAGGAGGGTTTCCAATGAAAAAGTTAATAGCGCTTACTTTGGCAGGCGTCATGTTGTTTACCACACCTGTTATGGCGGCGGGAGCGAACTACGGCGATGACGATGAAGTGGACTATGATGGTGGCGATGAAGCGGAAGATGGAGAGGATGAGGACAAAAAAGGGAGTCCGAGTCCGAGTGCATCTTCAGTATCCGGAAATTCATGTGAAACGCCCTCGTCGGGACCGGTTACGGCATCAGCTCCGGCGGTTGAAGCATCTTCCGTATCGGCAGATATCGTAGCAGCAGCGGCGGCGCAGGGAAAGACCGTCGGCGAGTATCTGAATAATGCAGTCGTGTCGGTTCCGGGGCTTGATTATGTCGTACCGATCGGACAGGGCGGTCATGTTATTATCAACGGTGCACCCAGTAACCAGGTTTTCTCAGTGTTAAAGCCGACTTTGAGCATGGTTCACTCTGCAAAGGCATTTGCAGCGTCTCTGGGCGGCAGAGTGTTGACTGTCGTGCGGATTAACGCATCCATAAGCGGTTTCAGGACCGCCAGAGTGAATTTCTACATGAAAGGCGTCAGGGCCGGACAGAATATTAAAGTTTTTCAGAACTTTAGCGGACAGTGGCTGGAAGTAGAAGTGGCTGAGATCAGAGAGGATCATGTTGTAGTTGACATGACGTCTCTCGGAACATTGGCATTCATTGAAATGCCGAAATAGTAAATCGGAAATCAATATCAGAAGCATTGTATATGAGTGTGGGGTTATGCGTACTGCCGCGCGCAGCGGCGGTACGTCTGACAGATTTATTGAGAGGATAAGTGAAGTCCTTGGTGCTCTTTTGACCGTGTTGAAAAAGAGGGAAAAAGCAGTGACAGAACAACATCAGAAAAATAGTAGCAGAGAAAAAAATTTTTGCAAGATCTTGACTGCAAGTATCATTCCAATACAGCTTTTGCTGTTCGGGTTTATATGGATATCTTACTATAATTTATTTGCTTTTCGCAGCCATCGTTTGATGGGAGGAATTATTTCTCTGTTACTTTACTGTAGCATTTACAACAGGTTGGTAAGGATATACAGGGCGGATAAGGTTGCGCAGTATTCCATTGGTGAGACTGTTTTTTCACAGCTCCTTGCTTTTGGGATCACAGACCTCATATTCTATGTGGAATGCTGCTTTATTGCGCGAGGGTATGTTTCTATTGTGCCCGGATTTATCACTGTCATGATACAGTTTGCCAGCGCCTGTCTATGGGCGGTTGTTGCCAAAAGATATTATCACCGGCACATCGCACCGCAGGAGACGACGGTAATCTACGGCGATGAAAGTGTGAAAGAATTTCTTAGAAAAATTGAAGAAAAATCGTGGAGACTTTTCCATATACATAGCAAAGTGCCCGTGGAGAAAGGCATGGAAGAAATAAAAGAGGTCATAGACTGTTCTGAAGCGGTCATTCTCTATCAGATTGATTACAGCTTAAGAGAAGAGTTGATATACTACTGCGTCAACCAGAAGAAAGTATTCTATGTGACGCCCACAATTACGGATATCGTTGCGTGTGGTTTTGAGAACAGGCATTTCATAGACAGTCCTTTGATGAAGCACAGTTGTTATCAGGAGTCGCTTATGATGGCCTTGCTAAAGAGAATCATGGATATCGGGGTGTCTCTGTTTGGACTGGTCATCACTCTTCCGATCACCTTGATTACTATGATCGCAATCAAACTGGAAGACGGCGGAACGGTATTTTTCAGACAGGAGCGTTATACAAAGGACTGGAAAAAGTTTCATATCATTAAGTTTCGAAGCATGATAATGGATGCTGAGAAGGATGGAGCTACGTTGTGCGGGACTAATGACAGGCGTGTCACAAAAGTGGGTGCGGTTATCAGGCGATTTCGTATTGATGAGATCCCCCAGCTGGTCAATGTACTCAAAGGAGATATGGCTTTGGTAGGCCCAAGACCGGAGCGAGTGGAAAATGTGGAAAAATATACGGAAGAACTGCCGCAGTTTGCGTATCGTCTGCAAGTGAAAAGCGGGTTGACCGGTTATGCGCAGCTTTACGGGAAATATAACACATCCGCGTATGATAAATTGCGGCTGGATTTGATATACATAGAGAATAGGAGTTTGATTCTGGATATGAAGCTGATCATGCTGACCTTGAAGATTTTGTTTATTCCGGAAAGCACGGAAGGGTTTAGTGATGAGGCGGTGCAGTTGATGAGGGTGGAGTTGGGAGACAGGAATTTGATGGTGTGATGGGGATGGCTTGCTTGCAATGAAATATTTATGAGATAAATAGTACCTTGACAATTTCATACTTTATATTAGGATTTTACTGCACCAAAATTCCGTAAAAAAATGATTGACAATCAATATAAAATCATATATGATGATAACCATCAGGAAAATTCTAATAAATGTGCAGTTCGCACATTCGGACAGTTTCTGTCAGATTTTCTAAACATTCAATTAAAAATGGCAGGAACTTTAGAACAGTTCAGACGGTGCGGACAATGTGACCCGATGCTTCTGCATACCGCCATAACTTCTTAATCCTGCCGGAACAGGGAGGATTATATGGTAAAAAAGAAACATGGTAAGATATCCGCCATTCTGGACAAAAGATTTTTCTGGATCGGACGCAGAAAGGTGTACCTGACAGTAAAGGACAGGCTTTTCAGGTTCCTGTTTGAAAAGGACAGGGAAGCGCTGCTGCAGCTTTACAATGCGCTTAACGGAACCGACTATCAGGACACATCAAAGCTTGAGGTAGTAACTATCGAGAACGCAGTCTACATAACTATGAAAAACGATATTGCATTCATAATAGCGGGAACCCTGAATATGTATGAACACCAGAGCACGTTCAGCCCCAACATACCGGTGCGGATGCTGATATACCTTGCGCAGGAATATGAAATTCTTGTGAAGCAGGCAGGGAGAAGCATATTCGGCACGAAAAGGCTCATGTTGCCGACTCCGCAGTGCGTAGTTT
Source organism: Lachnospiraceae bacterium (assembly GCA_014804485.1). GTDB lineage: Bacteria > Bacillota > Clostridia > Lachnospirales > Lachnospiraceae > UBA3282. Next base: position 152 of record JAAUZT010000058.1, on the reverse strand, counting down.
TTTATAACGGTGAAAAAGATATGCCGGAAGAACAGGTAATGCTGTTGTCGGACTCATTTGAGAATAAGGACAGGGATGCATCGATAGAACTAAAGGTAAGATTTATAAACATAAACCATGGCCACAACACGGAATTGATGGAGAGATGCAAG
>JAAUZT010000057.1 GCA_014804485.1 Lachnospiraceae bacterium | reverse complement strand
TATAATACGAATGCCCATATCCTTGGCCTTCTTATTTTTGGAGGACTGAGAGGCTGTGTCATTGTTGATCAGGCACGTTGTCTTACCGGTAACGCTACCTGTCACTTTGCCACCCTTTGCCTCTATCTCCTCCTTAAGCGCATTACGGTTCTCGTAGTGCTCCAAGCTACCCGTGATGACAAAGCTCATCCCCGACAGAGTCTGCGCTCCTTCCGCTTCCACAGTTTCTACGGCAATACGCACTTCCTGCTGCAAATGATTAAGCTGTTCCATCCGCTCATCATTATGGAAAAAGTCATAGATACTGCCGGCAATCACCTCTCCGATCCCGTCAATCGTGCTCAGCTCTTCCACATCCGCCGCCCGCAGCGCCTCAATGGAGAACCGGAAATGACGGCACAGCAGTTTGGCGTTTGCCACCCCTACATTCTCGATTCCGAGTCCGTATATCACTCTGGGCAGCGTGGTATCTCTGGACTTCTCTATACTCTCTATCAGATTATTGTAGGATTTCTCACCGAAACCCTCCATCTGTGTAATTTCCTGTTGATACCGCTGTAAATGGAAAATATCGGCAAATTCATGCAGAAAGCCTCTCGCCAGAAATTTTTCCAACGTGGACTCCGAAAGTCCGTCCACATTCATGGCATCCCGGCTCACAAACAATGTAAATGCCTTGATCTTCTTCGCATCACAGGAAGGATTCGCGCAATACAATGACTGTACGTCATTGACCCGGCGAATCTCCGTAGGCTGTCCGCACACCGGACACTCCTTCGGAATCGCCAACGTATCACTCTGCGTCAGATTCTCCGCAATCTGCGGAATAATCATATTGGCCTTATAGACAGTAATATGATCACCGATACCCAGCTTAAGTCCGCGCACTATACTGACATTATGCACCGAAGCGCGGCTGACGGTCGTTCCCTCCAACTCGACCGGCTCGAAAATCGCCACCGGATTAATTAGCCCCGTCCTGCTTGCACTCCACTCCATCTCCTGAAGCACTGTTTCCCGCAGTTCATCCGCCCACTTAAAAGCAATGGCATCTCTGGGGAATTTCGCTGTTCTGCCTAGTGACTGTCCATATGCGATATCTTCATAAATCAGTACAAGTCCATCAGAAGGAATATCATATGACTGAATCTTATTCTCAAAATAAGCTATCTCCTCCTCAATCGTATCCGGATTCACAAGTCTGTTTTCCACTATATCAAATCCCTGCTCTGTCAGAAAGTCAAACTGTGCCGAACGGGAATTATGAAAATCAACACCATCCGCCTTAACGAGACTGAAAACATACAGATTGACATTACGTGCCGCCGTGATCTCGTTATTGAGCTGCCTGACAGACCCGCTGCACAGATTACGGGGATTCTTATACTTCGCCTCCGCCTCATCGATGCGACTGTTAATCTTCTCAAACTCGCTGTAACTGATTACGGCCTCTCCCCGCACCACCAGTTCTCCCTGATAAGGAATTGATACCGGCACATTGCGAAACACTCTGGCATTGTTCGTGACCACCTCGCCCACCTCGCCGTTTCCTCTGGTAACGGCCTTGGCAAGTTTTCCGTCCATATATGTCAACACAATCGTGAGCCCATCCAGTTTCCATGACAGCAATGCTTCTTTACCGTTCAGCCAGTCGCGCAGTTCTTCTCTGCTCTTTGTTTTGGCAAGAGACAACATCGGCCTTTCATGCCTTTCCTTAGGCAGCTCCTCCACTGCCTCATATCCTACATGCACAGTGGGACTGTCCGCAAGTGTAACACCCGTTACTTCTTCTAGCCGTGTCAGCTCATCATATAACCGGTCATACTCAAAGTTACTCATAATCTCAGTGTCCTCGGCATAATATGCCTCAGACGCTTTATTCAAAACTGAGACTAACTCTTTCATTCGGTTTCTTGTCTTCTCATCCACTTAGAAATACCTGCCATTCCTTTTATTCTGCAATCTTGAGCCCGCATTTCTGATACAGGCTTCTCATTTCATCCCTTGTCAGTTCCCGATACTCTCCGGGTTTCAGGCTGTCAAGCTCCACATTAATAACACGTGTTCTCTTAAGAGAATTTACTTCAAACCCCTGCGCCTTACACATGCGCCGAATCTGTCTGTTCAATCCTTGCGTCAGCACCATGCGGATCGTCTTAGGACCCAGTTGCTCTATTTCGCAGGGTCGTGTCGTAACTTCAAGTTCATCTAAATATATCCCCTGACGCATATGGGAAAGCGCATCTTCGGTCCACTCCTGCTTTACTTTGACAATGTACTCTTTCTCATGGCGGTTAGCTCCGCGCATCATGGCTTCTATGAGATCCCCGTCATTTGTCATGAGCAGGAGTCCTTCCGAATCCTTATCAAGCCTTCCCGCATAGGTGACCCGCACGGGATATCGAATCTCCTCCGCCACAATCTTCTTTGCATGGACATCCCGTTCCGTACATACAACCCCCATCGGCTTATAATATGCAAGCACAACTTTGCTGTCGGGGCCGGAGACTTTCTTGCCGCGGACGCACACCTCATCCCGTCTGGTCACCTTAATGCCCTGCATGGCCGTCTCTCCGTTTACCGTTACAGCACCCTGTTCAATCAATTTGTCCGCATCCCGTCTGGAACAGATTCCGCAGGATGCCAGATATTTATTCAGACGGACTTCTTCCATGTCAATTCTCCTACTCTTCCGCGACCTCCGCAGGTTCCACGGCATGTTCCAAGAGGAACTCCCTCCACACATCATAATGCTGCGCATAAAGGTGCACGCCATCAAAACTTAAATCTGCATTTAAGAAACCATCACTGTCTGTAAACAGCGGATTGACATCCAGATAGAAAATATCCATTCCGTTGGCCAGTTTCGCTGATGCTGCATTTTTATCATTGATATTGATATTGTTAAACTCTGTCTCCATATTGTTCTTTTCTCTGCTGACATGAAGATTCGCCATAACATAGATAATCGCCTGGGGCTGCCACTCTTTGATCTGATTCAATACCTTGCGGTACTGCTCCAGATACATTTCAGTATTACCGTACCCCAGTTCATTCATCCCCAGCATAATGTAAATCTTACCGTACTGTTTCTCCTGAAGCACCTGATTCAGATCAACCTTGTCCCCCGTTTTCTGGTAAGTGACCTTATCCTCCAGCAGCTTAAAAATCATCATACCGCTGTCACAATAGAAATCGGCTTCCTCCAATCCCGCATAATCTGATATTCCTAAAGTTCTGGAGTCCCCAAGGAAAGCTGCATCATGAAAATAACCAATGTTTTCTTTGGTATATGGATACTCCGTCGTCAATGCAACTTTTCCTGCATCAGAATAATATATGGAATCAATTTCCTGCGGATCATAAATTTCAAATTTTGTGATTCCTTTTCCGATTCCTCGCGATTCTTCTGTATTTTCAATATTTTCTTCGCTGTTTATGTCGTTTTCTAAATTATTATCATTTTCTTTATCGTTAGATTCATCCTTGCGTTTTCCTGCATTTTCTTCCAGATTGCCATCAATTTCGGAATTATTTTCCAGGACATCTTCATTTCCGGCTTTACTCTCAGACTTATCAGCCGAAAGCTCATCATCCGCTTCTAATAACAGATGTTTTTCGGGCTCCGTCTGCCCGGAGTTTCCGAACATTCCGCTCTGCACCATCACAGTCTGAGCCTCTCTGGCAATCGCTTTGAAGCCGATTTCATCAGACCATAACATCACCAGCAAGGACGTAAACACGATTCCCAGTACGTAAGGACAATTATACAGAATCTCTTTCCATTCGCTCCTTTTCTGTTCCGGCTTCCCCTTTCTCCGCTCTGCACTGACTTTCTTCTGCACTGAACTGCTATTTCCCTTTGCCTGTCCTGCATTACTTTTCTTCGGTTGTTCCGCGTTGCTTTTCTTCGGTTGTTCTACATTACTTTTCTTTTGCTGTCCTGTATTCTTCTTCTGCTGTGCTACACTACTGCTCTTTTTCGGCTGTTCCGCGTTACTTTTCTTTTGCTGTACCGTATTCTTCTTCTGCTGTGCTGCACTACTGCTCTTCTTCTGCTGTTTTGCACTGTTTTGTGCCCGCTTTACATTATTTTTCCTCTGTTGTCCGTGCTTTACACGCTTTTTCTGCGCTGTCGCTTTCTTCTTTTTCATATGTTATTCATCTCACCATCGCTCAGTCTGTAGATTATATGTTTAAAATCTGTATCCCATTATTGCTATCGCTATTATCGGAACATTATTTATTAAAACCGGAAATACAAGAAAGGATTATTACTTCCCACCATGATCTCACGCACTGAAAACCAGAAGATCAAAAGCAGTACCACTACCATAAACCATCTGTCTTTCCACCGCTGATACCACTGTCTCGGATAGGGGGTGGCAAACAATATACAGGCAATCAATAACACCCAATATTGTTGCAGATACCGTTCCAGCTGCTGCATGCCTACCATAACTGCCGCCCTGTGAATGCCAAACAAATTTCCTAAGTATGCCACAAGCTGTCCTAAGTCCGTGATCGCAAACACCACCCATGTAATCGGTATGATCACCAGCGTATAAATATGTCCGACCACCTTAGACTGTTCCAGCTTCCTGCCGTAACTGTTCTTCTCCACTGTGAGAATCAGGAAAAACAACATCCCCCAGAGTAAGAAGTTCCAATCTGCTCCGTGCCACAGTCCGGTACACGCCCATACTACAAAGAGATTGACCACCGTCCTAAGTCTGCCCTTGCGGCTGCCGCCCATCGGGAAATAAACATACTCACGGAACCATCTGCCCAGCGTTATATGCCACCTGCGCCAGAATTCCGAAATCGACCTCGATACGTAAGGATCCTCAAAATTGCGTGGAATCCTGAACCCCAGCATCTTGCCAAGCCCCATAGCCATCACGGAATATCCCCAGAAATCAAAATAGATCTGGAATGAATAAGCGATCGCTCCCAGCCATGCCACCGTAATATGTAAGTTTCCCGCTCCCGCTGACATAATCGTATTCCATAGTGTGCCGATCTGATTTGCCAGCAGCACCTTAAGCCCTAATCCGACCGTAAAAAGCTTCAACCCGTTCTCCAGATCCCGAATACGGATCTTCCTGCCCGCCATCCGCTCCGACACCTCGTCATACCGCACGATCGGTCCTGCAATCAACTGTGGAAACATGCTGACATATGCAGCAAAGGATATGACCCCCGCCGGTTCTTCCATCGTACCGCGGTAACAGTCTATCTGATAGGATACCATCTGAAAAGTATAGAAACTGATTCCCAGCGGCAGCGCTAACATAAGAAGGGGTATCGCCTCACGATTTGCCAGATCATTTACAACGCCGGCGGCAAAATCCCAATATTTGAACACAAACAATATGCCGAAATCAATGACCAGCGCCGATATCAGTGCCGCCTTCCTGCGTCTTGCCCGCTTCCTTTCACGATTCGGCTGGGGAGAACGTGGCTCCCAGAACATATACCTGCTCAATCCGTAGTTCACAAGAACAGATAAAATAAGCAGCAGAACAAAGTACGGTTCCCCCACTCCATAGAAAATCAGACTTCCCACCAATAATACAATATTGCGATATTTGGCGGGAACGCTCAAATATATCAACATAAAAACCGGCAGAAACCGGAATAAAAATTCCAAACTGGAAAATACCATTGATATCGCTCCCAAAACACAATTTAGGGTATTTTGTCTAAAAAGCGAACCCTACATCTAGTATATTCCAGTCGGAATCATTTTACAAGAGGCTATTTCCGGCAGATCGCAAAAGATTGCGGCCCAAGCACACAGCCGTCTTCTTCCGTTCTCACCGATCCAATCAGATAAATAACGTCTGTATTTTTTACTTCCGCAGGAATAGTCTCCTCCCTGTCCGAAGGATTGCACAGCATGATCAGATCATCACGCTTGTATGCAAACGCCCGCTTGCCTTCTTCTGCAAACAGAATCTTAAGATTATCATGCCTGGCAAACGCCTCCTGTTCTTTCCTGACAAGCAAGAGTTCTCTCACAGTATGATAGAGAGAATCATCCCGTTTCTGCTGCTCTTCCACTGTGGGTGCCTCTTTGTCCGTATCCGTGGGAAGATACAGAACACGCGCGTTCGCCTCGGAAAATCCGTAGTTACGGCTTGTATCCCACTGCATCGGCGTTCTGGATCCGGTTCTCGTATAACCGCCTTCCTTGCCGGGCAGATTCAGATACCGCATACCGATCTCATCGCCATAATAGATAAAAGGCGCGCCGGGCATGGTAAACAAAAATGCATACGCCAGCTTCAGTTCTCTCTCATCCAGATTATATGCCGCACGAACCATATCATGGTTACCCGTAATCAGGCAGTACAATCCTTTATCTTTTATGGCTTCATACTTAGGCATATACTCTTTCAGAAAATCCTGTATGCTGCGTTTACTGTCTTTCTTAAAAAAGCTGTCATCACGCCCCGTATCATCATAATCGCGCATCAACAGATTATAACCGTTGCCGAACCAGTCCAGAAAGAAATCCATCTGGAATCCTGCCATCCCGATGGCCGAAGCCGGATTATTCCACTCCGATACCAGCGCGATCTCCGGATATTTTTCCTGTACCCTATGTATCATATCGCTCCATACAGCACAAGTTCCGCTCTTGACCTCATCGTCATTTTTGACAAGTGAATCCGCCATATCCACACGGAAACCGTCGCATCCCATCTCCATCCAATAACACATGATATCTATCATTGCATCACGTGTGGCCATGCAGTCCGGATGGTCGATCGGCTTCTGCCAGTTTTCCTTCGGATTCAGGAATCCATAGTTGAGCGCCGGCTGACACTTAAAATAATTCAGAATATAAGCGCCGTTGCGTTCACGTTCACCTGCAATATACGGGAATCCTTCCGCCCGTTTATACCAACAGTCCGTCCAGATATAGCGGCCGGAATATTCATTCTCTTCCTTCTTACCGCTAAGCGCAAACCACGGATGTTCCTCAGAAGTATGCCCCGGCACCAGATCCATCAGAATGTGCATGCCTCTTTCGTGTACCTGCTTAAAAAGCTCCCGCAGATCATCAATTGTACCGTAACGTTCAGCTATTTTCTTATAATCCCGCACATCATAACCGGCATCCTTGAACGGGGAATCATAGCACGGATTCATCCAGATCGCGTTACACCCCAACTCCCTGATATAATCCAATTTCTCAATAATACCGCCCAGATCACCGATTCCATCCCCGTTGGAATCTTTGAACGACTGGGGATAGATCTCATAAAATACTGCTGTTTTCAACCATTCTGTCATGTCTGCTGCTCCTCTCTTCCTCTTATCTATCTACATTATCCTGAGTCCTTTCGGATAATGATTCTTGACCTGTCCGTTTACCGCCTTGCCGAATCCCAGCGGATATCCCATATATGTGAGCAAGATCCATCCCTTCCCGGATACGCATGACAGGCTTTCTCCGCGTAGATATCGTTCCGCTTCCTGCTCTGTCAGCTCCATCTTTCGATCGGTCTCTTCTATATAAAGTGCAAGTGCAAGCGCATGGGACGGTTCGATCCGATTCTTCTTATCCGTCCCCAGATGCAGCCCGGCCCGTACGACTTTCATGCCCTGCATGGATACCATCGCCCGCGGCACCAGATAAATCTGTTCCCCGAAGGTCTGTATCACCCCGTCCTGTCTCTTGGTCCAGTCTGCCGGAAGTCCCAATTCCCCGGTCAGGAAATCCCTGACCCCATCCGGTGATATAAGCCCGGCATGCCTGTCCCCTTTCCTTGCTCCGTCTCTCTTTGCTTCGATCTGCCTCCCATTAACGCCGCCTTCCCACGGTATGCAGCTACCCGAAAAGCTCTCCCGCTTGCGTAATCTGGCGATATAGTGCCCTTCCCCTTTAAGCTTATGCGGCATAAGACGCATGGTATGTTCTATTCCGTCAGCGGGATCTTCGACCCACTCCCGCCTCCCCTGCACAAAAGCGCCGTCATGCACCACATCTTCGATGAAAAACTCCTCATGCTCCCGTACAAATCTACTGACCACGCCCTCATCCTCTTCCGGTGCAAAAGTACAGGTCGAGTAGACCAAAACGCCTCCCGCCTTTAACATCTTAGCTGCCTGTTCTAAAATGTCAAACTGCCTGTCGGCACACATTTCAACATTCTCAAGGCTCCACATATCTATTGCAGTTTCATCCTTACGAAACATTCCCTCACCGGAACAGGGGGCATCCACTAATAT
>JAAUZT010000056.1 GCA_014804485.1 Lachnospiraceae bacterium | reverse complement strand
TCGGATCTTCCTCATCTCCCAAGGCACATACACCTTCATATGTCCATGCTTCTTTCAGACGATCACGTGTATCATACTTCATCAGCAAATAATTGTTGAAATGTCTCTGCACTTCATCCTGATAGGGCTTCATTTGTTCCCCATTATCCGTACCCTTGATTGCTGACTCCTCATTATTGATCTGAACCGTGACCACTGCAGGGTCATCAATCAGTGCAAGGCCTGTATAAGGATTAACATGACACAGAAGTTCCTTCGCATATTCCTTCTGCAGTTCAATCAGCCTTTCATTGTACATAGGGTACCTTTTAATACAGGAAGGCGCGCCACCCGGATAATCCGGTTCATCCTCCGCCATAAATTCCCTCGCCACGATCAGGTCAATATGCAGATAGATACCCTTCTCCTTTAGCTTCGCCGCGAAGTAGTCAAAGCGGTCCAGCCCTTCTTTATGAAACTTTCTGCTGCTGCCGCTTTCATAATCCAAAAGGGGCGCTTCCCTGCAACTGCTCCAGCTCCCCGGCTCATCTCCTATTGGGGCATCCGCTGCGTGAAGCCTGATCATATTGACTCCCATGCTTGCAAAACGCTCTGCCATTTTATCCGCTGTTTCATGATCCGGCGTATTGGATCTGGTTGCCACATTGAATCCTAAGAATCTGGCGCGTGTTCCATCCTCAAAATACAAATGCCCTTTTCTGCTCTCCACAAATCCATGTTTTCCCGCCGGTGCATCCAGTAGATGGGAATAATCCAATACTCCTTTGTTTGGCTCTGCCTTGTGAATCCTGATTCTTTGTTTCATGTTTCATTTCCTCCGTTTCTTCCAAATATCCATAAGAACCGTAAACCATCCATCATTTTTATGTCTGCATCGTATCAAATAAGTCGGTATTGATATTGCAAAATACTATTCAAAATTATAATATTCTATCTTGTTTTTTCTTTTTTTCATATTTATAATGAAACCAGATGATTGATGAAAGTTCAGATAAATTCTTGTAGAGGAAAAACAAAATGGATTACATTTCTTTTTGTAGGAACTTCTTTGCCGCAACAAATATTCCAATCAGCCTTCTTAAAAACGAAAAACCTGTATATTCCGCTTTAGGGGAAATACTGTCCATGACCCCGCCGTCATCTCCACAATGGGGGCTTTTTCCCCTGGAACGCAATCCTGTTTTTTGCGCCCTTTCCCCTGACATTGAATATGGACGGATAAATATTGATGGTACGGACTATGATGTAATTGTAGGACCTGCCTTTAGTGTGCCTTTGACAGAACAACTTGTTCATCAATGTATGCGTGAATTTATGCTGACTCCCGATTACCGGGAACAGCTCGTAGAATGCCTTGCTTCCATTCCGCAAACCAGTCAGCTTCAATTTGCCAAGCACCTTGCATTTTTATATCAGTGCCTGAACCATAAAGAAGTCAATCTGCATGATTTTTTTATTGAAAATGAAATAAAGACCATAGACCGAAGCCAGCGTCAGGTAGACCGCCGTATAGATGATGCGGAAAATGACATGCTTCACAATACCTATCACTTTGAACGTGAGATATACCAGTATATAAAAGAGGGTAATGTGCAGCGCCTTAAAGATTTTTTAAATGCAAACATTAAACCCCTCAAAGAAGGGAAATTAGCCCATAACCCGGTACGCCATGCTAAAAATATTTTTATTGCCACTGCCACCAAGGCCGGATTTCTGGGCGCTATCCCCGGAGGTGTGGATGTTGAAAAAACATATCAGCTTGTTGATTTTTATATTCAGGAGTGCGAACAGCTTCAGACGATAGAAGAGATTACAAACTTACAATATATGATGGTTCTGGATTTCTGCCAAAGAGCCGGCGAGACCCAGATACCGGAAGGTATTTCTTCCGAGGTGTATCAGTGTATGAATTATATCCGCAGCCATACCAACGAATCCGTCAGCATTGACGATGTGGCAAGACAGGTACACAGGAGCAGTTCCCATATGATGCGGCGCTTTAAAGAAGAATTAGGGATTCATATCGGTGCATTTATAACAAGATGCAAGCTGGAAGAAGCCAAAACGCTTCTGACCTACAGCGACAAAAGTCTGTCTGAAATCAGCAATTATCTCTGTTTTTCCAGCCAGTCTTATTTCCAGAATGTTTTTAAAAAGCAATATGGAATCACACCTATGCAGCATCGGAAAAATACGCAAAAGAACTGATAGGCTGCCAGTGCGCTATGAAACCGGCAAATGCTTCAATTTGATATAGAAAATGTACATTCTATATGCTATACTGTCTCAAAACGGCCTTCAAGATCATTCTTGAAGAATCATACGAGGAGGTAACTTATGGGAGACGTACATAAGAAAGGCATGAATGCAGATTTAATTGAAAACGATTTGGAAAACTGCTGCCGGGGCGAAGACCTGTGCCAGCAATGTCGGGGGAACGCATGTCTCATAGGTTTTGCGAAGCAGTGTGTCTCTGATTATAAGAAAGCACCAAAAAAGGAAGTTGACGGCGGCACAGACGGAATTCCCACTACCGATTTCCGTGTGTTTAATGAAATCGAATTGGAAACAGCCATCGCGCATATCCTAAAAGAATGTAAAGACTGTAAAGAAGATCATACGGAGGACTGCATTATTAACGTGATCCGTAGCTGCTATGAAGTCGGTCTGCTGGGAGATACACACCCTTATGAGGGAAGTTCGCTTCAATACCTGATGTATCTGAAAGATAACTTTCCCGATAAAGCGGCGTACATTGCCGAAATTTATACAAGTTTACCCTCAGCCAGCGAATTGTAATATAATTATGCAGCAAAGGGAGCGTTGCCTCATAACTAACCAATGCAGTTATGAAGCAACGCTCCCTTGCTTATTAAAGCCACGCTGATGAAACCACGCTCACCTATACCGTCTTAAACTTCTCAATATAAACTGGGAAAGTATCAGTACCTTTCATCTCTTTACCCGCTGTAATGGTGACATTCTTGTCAGTGATGAGATATTCCACGTTTGCACCGGCCTCCACCACGGTATCCTGCATCAGGATACAATTCTTGATCTTAGCGCCTTTGCCGACCTTAACGCCACGGAAGATCACGCTGTTCTCCACTTCGCCTTCAATCACACAGCCGTCTGCCATCATCGCGTTCTGAACCTTTGCGCCGTCCTTGTAATGAGTCGGGTTATCGCCACGAATTTTCGTATAAATAGGAGCGCCCGAAAACAGAGCGTCCAGATTATAGTCATCCAGAAGTTTCATATTCTCTTCGAAGTAACTCTTCATACCGCAGATACGCGCTACATAACCTGTATACTTGTAAGCCTGCACATTCAGCTTGCCGAGCTGGGGCATGATAACATCACGCATAAAGAAGGATCGTCCCTGCATATATGCATTGCTGACAAGCTCGATCAGCAGTTCACGCTCCATGACAAAAATATTCATGGAAGTATTCTGCACACCGTCTGTCTTCGGATTAATGTATACCTTACGGATACGTCCCTGTTCTACATCAAAGGTGTAATAGAAGACTCTGTCGTTTGTCTGATAATCCAGCAGTTCCTTCGGCAGTTCCTGCTCGTTGTATGCGATCGTGATATCCGCACCGCTGTCTGCATGTGCCTGAAGCATAGCATTAAAATCAAAATTGACCACGACATTGGTGTCTGACATGACCACATATTTTTCCTTCTGTGCTTTTAAGAAATTCAGAATATTCGCCAGAGCACCGGCACGTCCGACATAGGGTCCGTCTACTTTTTTCTCAGCAAAAGGCGGGAAAATATGCAGACCGCCATTCTTACGAACCAGATCCCACTCACGGCCGGATCCCAAGTGGTCCATCAATGAATGGTAGTTCTGGTTTACGATAACGGAAATATTGTCAATGCCGGAATGCGTCATACTGGACAGGATAAAATCAATGATGCGATAACGGCTGGCAAAAGGGATAGAAGCCATCAAACGCACGCTGACCAGTTCCGGAACCAGAGCGTCATAACTGTTAGGGAAAATAATACCGATTACATTTGTGCTTGATTTTATCATTGTACTTCACCACCTTCTACATTATTATTCACCATAGCATTAGGACCTACCACGACATTCTCACCTATGATGACACCCGAAGCGATGATTGCTACGCCTTTTTCGTCCCCGGTGGGCATTGCACCTACTACGGCATTTTCACAGATCGTCACATTCTCCGCCACGATACAGTGCTTCACAACCGCGCCCGCCTTGATTGTCGTACCGCCCATGATAACAGCGTCTTCCACCACCGCACCGGCTTCTACCTTTACGCCGGCAAAAAGAATGGAATGCTTTACCGTACCCTTGACCCGGCACCCATCGGTGATCATGGCATTCTCTACAACTGCGCCTGCACTGATCTTGTGTCCTGTCATACCTGCATTGCGGCTGTAGATCTTCCAACCCTCGTCAAAAAGGTTAATACCGCTGTGCTCGGGGTCCAGAACTTCCATGTTCGCTTCCCACAGGGAAGAGATGGTTCCTACGTCTTTCCAGTATCCGCCGAAATGATAAGCATACATCTGACGATTATCACGGAGCAGATTCGGAATAATGTTCTTACCGAAGTCGTTATCGGATTCCGGATCAGCCTCATCCTCTTCCAGATATTTTTTCAGGATATCCCAGTTGAAAATATAGATACCCATGGAAGCCAGATTGGACTTAGGATTTTTCGGTTTCTCCTGAAATTCCGTGATCTTATCGTTCTCGTCCGCTACCATCAGACCGAGACGGGATGCCTCCTCCCACGGAACTTCCATAACGGCAACACTGAATTCCGCGTTTTTCGCTTTGTGGAATTCAAGGAAATCACTGTAATCCTGTTTGCAGATCTGATCACCGGAAAGAATGATAACGTATTTCGGGTCATAGCGCTCGATAAACGATATATTCTGATAAATCGCATTTGCCGTGCCTTTATACCAGTCTGACCCATGCGCTTTCTGATAAGGCGGCAGTACATGTACACCACCATAGAGACGATCCAGATCCCACGGCTGGCCGTTGCCAATGTATTCGTTTAACTCCAGCGGCTGATACTGGGTCAGGATACCTACGGTATCAATACCTGAATTGACGCAGTTAGAAAGCGGGAAGTCGATGATACGATATTTGCCGCCAAAAGGAACTGCAGGTTTTGCAAGTTTCTCTGTAAGTGCATAAAGGCGCGAACCTTGTCCACCGGCAAGAAGCATTGCAATCATTTCTTTTGCCATAATACGATTCCTCCTATTTTTCTTGATAAACAGATTATATAACATACCGGAGAATATTTACAGAAAAATTGTTAAATTTATGCAGAAAATTTATGAGGGGCGAAAAAAATATGTGTATTTTGTCTATAATATAATTTGATTAGGGTATCTTGCACGGTAGTATTTCGTTAACCGTAAAGAAGCTGCGCACTAAGTATGCTTAATGCACAGCCTCTTTCATAGAGTGCCGTTTGCACTCCTTTACTGCCCGGACACCTGCGTCCCGTCCGCCTTCATGTGATATTTGTCCTTGTAAATCAGCTGTGAGATCGGCACCAGTTCATAGCCTTTATCCTGCAGTCCGGTAATGACCGTCTCCAAGGCATCAGCCGTATATTTCGCTCCATTATGCATAAGAATAATCGCTCCGTTATTCAACTTATCAGACTCCACCACGCGCTTGACGATGTCGTCCACACCGTAGTCCTTCCAATCGAGAGAATCGATCGACCATTGAATCGGATAATAACCGCATTTATGCGCATTGGTTATGACATGATTGTCATAATCCCCATAAGGCGGTCTGAAAAGGCACATCTCATAACCGGTAAGCTCCTGCACCTTAGTATGTACTTTCATCAGCTCTTCCTGACATTCCTCATCAGATAATTGGGACATATTTTTATGATTCTCGCTGTGGTTACCCAGATCGTGCCCGTCCGCCAGAATCGCTTTCACGTCATCAGGGTAGCTCTCCACCCATCCGCCGGTCATGAAGAACGTCACTTTCACATTATGTTTCCTTAGAATCTCCAGAATCCGGCTCGTATCCTCATTGCCCCAAGCAGCATCGAAGCTGAGAGCCACCTGCTTTTTATCCGTCTCCACACAGTAGATCGGCAGTTCCCGACCGCCCACGGAGCTGCTGACCGTAATGGAATCCGGCAGCACCTTAACCACTCCCTGTATCAGCGCAACGGTTGCCAGCGCAAATGCCGCCGACTTCGCCACCTGCATCAATACATTCTGCACAAATCCCTTTCGTTTCTGCTCCTCCTTTGTCCGGTATTCGGAGGGTACACTGCTGCCACAGTGCTGGCCGTCGCAATACCGGCCGCTGCTTTTCTCTCTCTGCCGCTGTGCTGTCCATGCTTCTACCTGCTCCGGTGCCGGCCATACCCGCTCATTCCCGCCTGTTGCGAAATCTTTCTGCATTTTTCCTTCTAATTCACACATCGCAAGTTTAATCTTATCGTTCCAATGTGTCCTCTTTTTACGCATAATAATACCCTGCATACTATTGTTATTACAAGTATATGCAGGGCACCATATTTTATATTATCTCTTCTCCCTCTTCATACGCTCCAGTTCATCCTCAATCGCGTCGACTCTGGATTTCGTCTCCTCGATCTGACGACCGGGATCATACTGCCGTCTATCGTCCGATGTGGGCCTTGCCCTGAAAAGAATCCTCGCAAGCAATCCTGCGCCGCCGAAGATCAGCACTAAGATCACCACCCACTCGTACAGAGTAACACGTACAAGAGAAATATGTGTAGTCATGATGATAGCCACGACAACGATAAATACCCCCACTGCCGTAAACACCTTCGACGCAATACTCCCCTCGGATGCAAACATCCAGACTACCCCGATGATAAAAGGCACCATAATCAGACCGTTGGCCATATGAAAACCACCAAGGCTGAGTCCGGATCCGAAGAATCCGGAAGATACCATGACTTTCTGTGAAAAAATGAACAGTCCTGCGATCAGCATCGCCAGCCCCGCCAGGAACTGCAGTAATTCATTTCTTGCTTTCTTCATCCCATACCTCCATAGCTCATGTCGTCCTGTGTCTACACTCAGTATATCTGATTTTGCGCATTGTGTAAATCCCCTTGACATTCCCCCACATTCCATTACAATATGATGTAATACAGCTGACAAGACAGTAGTCTTTACATCTGTCTCGTCATTCATCCATGCTTCCAGGAAAGGAATCAACCATCATGAAAGAATTTCTCAAACGCAAAAACATTATTTTCTCTATGAAGCGATACGGTGTAGACTGTCTGGGCGCCATGGCGCAGGGGCTGTTCTGCTCCCTGCTGATCGGTACGATCATTAAGACGCTGGGTCAGCAGACCGGTCTGGAGTATCTGGTGACTATCGGCACCTACGCCACCAATATGGCCGGTCCGGCTATGGCGATCTCCATCGGCTTTGCCCTACAGGCTCCGCCGCTTGTACTCTTCTCACTTGCTGCAGTGGGCGGCGCTGCCAACGAGCTGGGCGGTGCGGGCGGTCCTCTCGCTGTCCTGATCATAGCGATTCTGGCTTCGGAATGCGGCAAACTGGTCTCCAAGGAGACTAAGGTCGATATTCTCGTCACGCCTTTTGTAACAATTTTCGTCGGCGTGGCGTTCTCCACCCTGCTGGCTCCGGGCATCGGCACTGTAGCGAGCTCTCTCGGACGTCTGATCATGTGGGCAACGGATTTGCAGCCCTTCCTTATGGGCATCATCGTATCCGTGGTAGTCGGCATCGCATTGACTCTGCCGATCTCCTCCGCAGCAATCTGCGCCGCACTGTCACTCACCGGTCTTGCCGGCGGTGCTGCCGTGGCCGGCTGTTGCGCTAATATGGTAGGTTTCGCAGTGATGAGTTTTAAAGAAAACAAATGGAGTGGTCTGGTTTCTCAAGGACTGGGCACTTCCATGCTCCAGATGGGCAATATCATTAAGAACCCCAGAATCTGGATTCCGCCGATCATTGCTTCCGCCGCCACCGGTCCACTCGCAACCTGTGTATTCAAATTACAGATGAACGGCACTCCCGTCGCCTCCGGTATGGGCACCTGCGGTCTGGTAGGCCAGATCGGTGTCTACACGGGATGGCTAAATGACATGGCGCTGGGCAATAAAATATCCATCACCGCTATGGACTGGATCAGTCTGATCATGATCAGTTTCATTCTGCCTGCGCTTATCTCTCTGTTTGTAGGCAACTTCCTGCGCAAGATCGGCTGGATCAAAGAAAACGACTTAAAATTAGACAATTAGACAAGCGGATATCTTCTTTCCAGCCCGCAAAATATGCCGTCTCACGGAATGTTGTGAGGCGGCATATTTTTGTCATAAAAATCTTAAATTTTTTCGATTTTCCTCTTTACAAATCCAAAGAAATGCCGAGATAATATATGTAAGACTATCTATGTCTTAATGCCGTCATCATCGGCATAACAGAACACATTAACGTAATAAT
The DNA here is from genome assembly GCA_014804485.1 of Lachnospiraceae bacterium. Classification (GTDB taxonomy): domain Bacteria; phylum Bacillota; class Clostridia; order Lachnospirales; family Lachnospiraceae; genus UBA3282. The sequence continues at coordinate 21,488 of JAAUZT010000056.1, read as the reverse complement.
AGGACGCGGATGTCACTATTTTATTTCACAACATGGAGGGATATCATATGGGTATTGGATTAAACGGTTTAGGTTCCGGTCTCACAGACACATATTCCAGTCTGCTGGGCGGAGGATCAAGTTCAGGTTCATCAGACATGTCTTCTTTATTGTCAGACTACGCTTCCATCAAGAACGGCAGCTACGGCAAGATGATGAAATCTTATTATGCTAAGGTAGACGAGGAAGATGAAACCTCTTCTAAGAAAAGCTCCAAGACAAAGGAGACAGATGCTGCATCTGCCAGCGCGGCAAGGAAATTCTATGAAACCGCATCAAGTATGAGCGGTCTCAACTACAGCGCAGATAACATCGATGAGCTGTATGACAGTGTATCCGCATTCATCAAGGATTACAATTCCATGATGAAGAGCGCTTCCAATAGTAAGAACGCTAAGGTGCAGGCGCAGGCTGACGCGCTGAACGACTATACTTATCAGAATTACAAATTGTTTGCCAAAGTCGGTATCACGATGAATTCAGACCGTACATTATCAATTGATGAAGACACTTTCAAGAAGGTGAACGAGAAGACGGGTGCAAGCACCGTGCCTACGCTGACTACTCTGTTTAAAGGCATCGGTTCTTTCGCTGATAAGGCGGCTGACAGAGCGAGCAAGATCTACCGTGAGGCAGGAGAAGGCGAGGCAGTTACCTCTTCCAAGGCAAAATATGCCGGTACAACGGGCAGTATTTCTTCAAGTGACAAAACGGACAGCACTTCTTCCAACGTAGGAACTTCCAAAACTGCCAAGGACGCTGCTTCGGCCAAACTGGCAAGCGCACTTTACAAGTCCATAGAGAACTTGGGTAACATGACAATCAATAATGACAATAAAGACAATATATTTGATGCTCTGTCCGGTCTCGTGAAAGACTACAATGAACTGATTAAGAAGGGTTCCGAGAGCGAGAACTCCAATGTCATCAAGCAGACTGACTATTTGAAGGAGCTGGTAGCCGACAACAAGAGTGCTTTGTCCAAACTAGGCATCACGATAGGTTCCGACAAGTCATTATCCATTGATGAAGAGAAATTTATGGAAGCCGATATGAGCAATGTGAAGAATCTGTTCTCCGGCGCGTATTCTTTCTCAGAGAAGATGACAGACCGTATCAACCAGATCTACCGCTATGCTACGCAGGGTGAATCCCTGAATAATCAGACCTACACGAGCCAGGGCAGCTATAATGCCGCAAGTGCCGGTTCTGTATTAGATACGACCATGTGACAAAAAAAAAAATTTGCTTTGCAAATTAACTTTGCGAGATCCGCTTCGCGGACTCGAATATAGCATAAATATCAACTGCCGCTTCAACGAATGCATTTTCGTGAAGCGGCAGTTTTATTTTATGATGGTCTGCTAATTATGCGAACGGGTTCTCGGTCGGATAGGGTATGTTCTTCGGCTGATTATAACCAATCTCACTCACATCCACGCCGATATACTTGAAGACCTCAAACAATGCCTTGCCATAGTGACCGAACGCAACCGCACCGTGATGCGGATAATTTTTCTCGATCAGCACGTGACGGTAAAATCTTCCCATCTCCGGAATCGCGAATACACCGATACCGCCGAACGATCTGGTAGCTACCGGCAGAACCTCACCCTCTGCCACGTAAGCCCGCAGGATATTGTCAGCCGTGCTCTGCAGACGATAGAATGTAATATTGCCGGGAATGATATCGCCTTCCAGCGTTCCCTGTGTCACTTCTTCCGGAAGTGTTCTCGCCATGATCATCTGATATTCCATGCTGCACTTGGACAGCTTCTTGGAGCAGGTATTGCCACAATGGAATCCCATGAAAGTATCGGTGAATTTATAGTCAAACTTACCTTCGATGGATTCTTTATACATATCCTTCGGTACGGAGTTATTGATATCCAGAAGCGTTACGATATCGTCACTGACCGCCTCGCCGATAAACTCACTTAAGCAGCCGTAGATATCCACCTCACAGGATACCGGAATGCCTCTTCCCGCCAAACGACTGTTCACATAGCAGGGCACGAATCCGAACTGTGTCTGGAATGCAGGCCAGCATTTTCCGGCAATCGCCACATATTCACGGTACCCCTTATGCTCCTCGATCCAGTCTAAAAGCGTCAGCTCGTACTGCGCCAGCTTCGGCAGAATGGTGGGCTTATTGTTGCCATCGCCGAGCTCCGCTTCCATATCTTTTACCACATCAGGGATTCTCGGATCATTTTCATGTTTTTTAAATGCCTCAAACAGATCCAGCTCAGAATTCTCTTCAATCTCAACGCCCAGATTATAAAGCTGCTTGATCGGTGCATTGCAAGCCAGGAAATTAAGCGGTCTGGGGCCGAAGGAAATGATCTTCAAGCTTGCAAGTGCCGCAACAGCGCGTGCAATCGGAACAAACTCATGGATCATATCCGCACAGTCCTCTGCATCGCCTACCGGATATTCCGGAATATACGCTCTCACATTGCGCAGCTTTAAGTTATAGCTTGCATTCAGCATTCCGCAGTATGCGTCGCCGCGTCCCTGAATCAAGTCTTCCTGAGATTCCTCTGCAGCCGCCACAAACATCTTAGGTCCTTCAAAGTGCTTCGCCAGCAATGTCTCCGAAATCTCCGGTCCGAAATTGCCCAGATATACGCACAAAGCATTACACCCGTTATCTTTAATATCCTTGAGCGCGTTCACCATGTCGATCTCGCTCTCAATAATGCAGACAGGACACTCATAGATGTCGGCCGCATCATATTTTGCCTTGTATGCCTCCACAAGAGCTTTTCTTCTGCCTACCGCCAGCGATGCCGGGAAGCAGTCGCGGCTAACGGCTACAATACCAATTTTTACTTTGGGTAAATTGTTCATATTATTTTCCTCCTTTATCCGGGTTCCCCGGTTTCATTACCATATTTCTGCTGTTTCAAGCTTGTTGCCTCATCTGCTTGTGCACTTCTCACATCACTCTCTGATATCAAGATTCTTTCCGACCAGTCCGATATGTGCTCCCGCATCCAGTCCACCTTCCGCATGACCGATCAGCCACTTATTCTTCGCCGTAAGCAGGGCATCCTCCCAATCTGCGTGCGCTTCGTCCAAGGGGTAGTTCGTGCCCGCAGGCAGTACGATTCCCACCTGAAATCCATCCTCGTTTGCACTGCAGGGTGCATAGTGAAGCGTTGTGGCATAAATCTCTACCGCTGTGCCCGCCGGCACCAGAAATGCCTCCATTAAGGATGTGTCGTATGTAAAATCATCCGTAATATCCTGCTGCATGCCGACAATTAAAATCGCATCCGTAGCCGCCACATTGATCTCAGAGTTTCTGTGGTACTCTGCCGCGTTCAGCTTATAATTATGCCCATTGCAATATCCCACCTCAATGGGAAGCTCTCCGTATGTTCTCTTCTGTAATTCTTTCGCCGCAGCCGTCTCCTCTAACACCTTAACCGAAGGTTCATAGGCAACTCCTTCCGGCAGCGGCGTTTCCTTCTTAATGGCCTCCACCAGATCGCTGAAGTCGATTCCCTGTACGACTCTGCCGTATTTACGAAATGCGGAATCTGTAATTTTTTTAATCTCCATTGGTAATACTCTCCTTTCTGAACAGTTACTATTTTAAATAACGCTTTTACATGATAGCGCCGAACAGTTCCTTACATACCGGATAGATCTTCTTGAATTTCTGATACCGCGCCTCATACTTCTCCACAAGTTCAGGCGTGGGCTCTACCGTATCCACTACTTTGACGATCTTCGCCGCCGCTTCTTCCACGCTTGCATACTCACCACAGGCAACTGCCGCAAGCATCGCGCCGCCCATAGCAGGTCCCTCCTCGCTCTCAATCACATCCACCTTCAGATTCATAATGTTGGCGATCATCTTTTTCCACAGAGGACTCTTCGCGCCGCCGCCGCAGATCTTCGTCCGTTCTATCTTAATCCCCAGAGACTTCGCCACTTCCAGAGAGTCCCGCAGCGCGTAGGCCACACCCTCCAGTACCGCCTGCGTCATGTCCGCTCTGGTGGTATCCATCGTCATGCCGATAAAAGTGCCCCGTGCATTAGGATCATTGTGCGGAGAACGCTCTCCCATCAGATAAGGCAGGAAATACACGTGATTCTCTCCCAGCTTATCATCGGTTATCGCTTTCTGCTCCGCCGCATAATCCGTAGTGCCGATGATTTCGTCCATCCACCATTTATTACAGGAGGCCGCACTTAACATACATCCCATCAGATGATAATGTCCGTCCGCGTGGGCAAAAGCATGAAGCGCATTATACTTATCCACGCCGAACTTTCCGGAAGAAATAAAGATCGTACCGCTGGTGCCCAGCGAAATATTACACATACCGTCACCCACCGTACCGGTTCCAACGGCTGCCGCCGCATTGTCACCGCCTCCGGCCGCCACTTTTACAGTTGCCGGGATACCCAGCTCCTCTGCAATTTCGGGAAGTACCGTTCCCACCGTCTCATAGCTCTCATACACTTTCGCAAGCTGCTCTTCCTTTACCCCGCAGATCTCGCACATCTCCTTAGACCAGCAGCGGTTCTTCACATCGAACAGGAGCATACCTGACGCATCTGACACATCGGTGCAATGGACTCCGGTAAGCTTATAGGCAATGTAATCCTTAGGAAGCATGATCTTCCTGATTCTGGCAAAATTCTCCGGCTCCTTATTCTTCACCCAGAGTACCTTCGGCGCGGTAAATCCCGTAAAGGATATATTGGCGGTATACGCCGACAATTTGTCCTTGCCGATCACCTGATTCAGATAATCGCATTCCTCCGTAGTTCTCCCATCATTCCACAGGATGGCAGGCCGGATTACTTCATCATTCTTGTCCAGAATGACAAGCCCGTGCATCTGTCCGCCGAAACTGATTCCCGCAATCTGACTTCTGTCCACACCGGCAATCAATTCTTTGATTCCTGCCATGCTCTGCTCATACCAATCCTCCGGCTTCTGCTCCGACCAACCCGGATGCGGGAAATAGAGCGGATATTCCTTTGATACAATATTTACGATCTTACCGTTTCCCTCCATCAGCAGAAGTTTCACTGCGCTGGTTCCTAAGTCTACGCCAATATACAACATGGTAACCCTCCATTCTTACTCATCCTGTAAATTTATCCCACGCGCTTCGACCGTGCACGTGCACGCTACCTATTAATTTCATGATAATCTTTGCCGCACACAAAATCAAGACCATAAAATTTTTTCGTAATAATATACAAAACACCACCTTCTATATTGTCTATTTCGTTACTCCTCATCCCCAGCGCAGATGGAAGTTAATATCTTAAGGAGCCCCTTAAAAATCGTCGGCACTTAGCGAGGTATTCCACGAGCTTAGTGTCCGCTACGGTTTTTACGGAGCGAAAGCGCGGCTCCGTAGATATTAACTTCCATCTGCGCGTCCGAATTGCGGCACGTTCGTTCCGGCCCACCCCCGCATTTGACTTACCACCCCCATTATGCTACTCTAAATGCAGCCAAATTATCACACAAATGCTCTATAGAAAGGAACTCCCCATGGCAACCATCAAAGAGATCGCCGCCCTTGCAGGCGTATCCCGCGGCACGGTAGACCGCGTACTGAACCACCGCGGTTCCGTCAATGCACAGACGCGGCAGAAAGTGCTGGAAATCGCACAGACCCTGGACTATAAGCCCAATAAGGCCGGAATCGTTCTCGCCGCCCGCAAGAAGAATCTGAAACTCGGAGTCGTCCTGCTGGGACTGGGAACTGTCTTCTATGATGACATTCTGAAGGGTGTCAACGCCAAGGCGGAGGAACTTGCCGACTATAACTGTTCCGTGCTGATCCGTCAGACGGACTATGATCTGCAACAGCAGTTACACGCCATAGACGAACTTGTCGCCGAAGGCATCAACGGCCTCGCACTCTCCCCCTACAATGATCCTGCAGTACGGGAGAAAATCGATGAACTTCATGCCATTGGCATCCCCGTAGTTACTCTGAATACGGATATCGAGAACTCCAGACGTATCGCTTATATCGGCTGTCATTTCTATCGTTCGGGAGAGACTGCCGGCGGTCTCATGCACCTGATGACCTGCAATCGCATTCAGGGTGATGTTCGTGTAGGCATCATATCCGGTTCCCGGGATATCCTGTGCCACACCGAACGTATCGCAGGCTTTCGTCATGCCACGGCTGCCTACGGCAATATCAGCATAGTGGATATCGTCAATAATAATGACAATGAATCGGAAAGTTACGATCTCACAGCCTCGCTGCTGGTCAGGCATCCTGAGATCAATGCGCTCTATTTTACCGCCGGCGGCGTCTACGGCGGCTGTCGTGCCGTAACCGACTCAGGACGTCAGAACGAGATTACCGTCATCACCAACGATATCGTTGATACCACAAAAGAATATATAGAAAAAGGACTGATCGCAGCCACTATCTGCCAACAGCCCTTCTTGCAGGGTTCTAAGCCCCTTGCTATTCTGTTTACCTATCTGACCACCGGCGAACTTCCCGTCGTCTGCAATGATTACGTGGACATCGATATCCGGATCAAAGAAAACTTGTAGTATGTAGGAACTGCTCCTCAAACTGATCGGCTGGAGAGGGCTTTCCGAAGAAATATCCCTGTATCATATCCGGCTTCGTCTCCATCATCTTGTTCAGCTCATCTTCTTCCTCTATGCCTTCCATACATACGGAAAATCCCAGACTGTGCACCATGTCTATAATATGATTGATAATATTATAGTCATGGTCGTTCTTAAGCGCCTGCACGACAAAACTTCTGTCGATCTTGACCGTAGTCGCTTCTATCTCCTTCAGATAACGCATATTGGAATAACCTGTCCCGAAATCATCCAGCGCCAGATCAATGTTTTTCTCCTTCAGATCTTTAAACAGGTTCTTGATTCTGCCGTCTGTCTCAATATAGCCGCTCTCAGTCAACTCCAACACCAGACTTTCCGGCGGAATACCTACTTCTTTGATACATCTCTCCACATCCTCGATCAGATCGCTCTTGTGCATCTGAACATAAGACAGATTCACATTGACATGGAAGTGCGGGATGATCTCCCTCCATTTCCGGCATGTCCGAGCCGCCTGCCACATAACATATCTTCCGACCGGAATGATCAGTCCGCTCTCCTCCAGAATCGGAATGAACACTGCCGGAGATACATTGCCGTACTGCTCACATCCCCACCTGAGTAATGCCTCTGCTCCGATCAGCGTATAGTCTTTCGTCGAAACAATCGGTTGGAAGAACACCTGAAACCCTCTGAAATTGTCGTTTATATCCTGTCTCATCAGTCTACGTATATTCAGCCGTCGCAGATATCCGTCGTAGGCCTCACGGTCAAACAGCGCCATCTGGTTCTTGCCGTTGCGTTTCGCCTGATTCAACGCAAACTCCGTCAATTTCAGGATTTCCTCCGCACTCCTGCTCTCGAATCCGTCCTGCATTACGCCGGCAGATACCGTATAAAAACAACTGTATTCCTTTTTCCGTACCGTCTCCGCCACATTGTTCCTGATTTCATTATAAATTGCCTGTACATCCACCTCTGCGGTCGAAAAAGCATCCACTATAATAAATTCATCCGCCATCAGACGATAGACATCCACCTTCGGGTCTACTGCCGCCACGATACAGTCCGCAAGCTCCCGCAGCACATTGTCCCCCGCCTCCGGACCTTCCTTCTCGTTGATCTCTTTAAAATTATCGATGCCGATCCGCATCATATATCTGATCGTCTCTGGCCTGTCACGCAGGATCTCCTCCGCATCATACTGGAACCTGATCTCTCTGCGCAGTCCCGTAATATTATCCGCCTTCGCCTCTTTACCAAGCTCTGTCACCCTTCCTACCAACAGCCTGTGCCCGCCGGCACCCCTGATCACCGTGCTTTTGCTGCTAATCCAGACGATCCGATTATCCCGATCCATCCAGCGGTATTCTATGGCATGAAACTCCTGTTCTCCCGAGGTGCACCGCACAATGTCTTCTCGCACTTTATTATAGTCAGAGGGATATATTACTTTCTGCAACGCGGCCGTAGCATTCTCGATAACGTCTTCCTCGAAGGGAAACCGCACCTGCATTCTGCTCGTCATCATAAATGTATCCGTATCTAAATCAAATATATAAATATACGAATCCGACGATTTCTGCAGTATTTCGACTACCGCACGAATCTCTTCCAATGACATATTCTGTAATATCTGTGCATACTCCATGTTTTCACGCCCTTCCCTCAGAACAAGTTGTATACTATTATACTCGTCCCCTTTTATAATGTCAAACATTTGCTATTAATTTTGCATAAAATTTTCGGTCTTTTTCGTTCATTTTGCAGTATATTTGTTGAAATTTTTTTGTTTATTTTTGTAGTTTATTTGTTTTCTTTTTGACAAATACATCATCTATGCATACAAAATCTTTCCTATACAAAATCTATGCTTTTTGGTATACTGTTTTCATAACATGAAATCGGAGGAAACAGAATCGTATGAGCAGAAAAAGGGCAGTCGTATCACTCGGACACGAGGCGCTTGGTTATACAATATTGGAACAATGGGACGCCGTAAAAGTTACTGCCAAAGCACTGGCAGATCTTGTGGAAGCCGACTATCAGCTTACCATCACTCACAGTAACGGTCCGCAGGTCAGCATGATCCATAAGGCCATGACGGAACTGCGCCGCATCTATATCGATTACACACCCGCTCCCATGTGTGTGTGCTCCGCCATGAGTCAGGGGTATGTGGGTTATGATATCCAGAATGCTCTGCGGGCGGAACTGCTCAGCCGCGGCATCTCGAAAGCCGTCAGCACGATTCTGACGCAGGTAACGGTAGATCCTTATGATGAAGCGTTCTATGAGCCCACGAAAACGATCGGACGTTATATGTCCGCCGAAGATGCTGAGATCGAAATCAAGAAAGGGAATTTTGTAAAAGAGGAGCCCGGCAAAGGATTTCTCCGTGTAGTTGCCGCTCCCAAGCCTATTGATATTGTAGAGATTGATGCCATCCGCACCCTTGCGGATGCAGGTCAGGTCGTCATCGCCTGCGGCGGCGGCGGTATACCCGTAATCGAACAGAGCCATGCGCTGAAAGGTGCCTCCGCCGTGATTGAAAAAGACTCTATCGCAGGTAAACTGGCTGCAGATTTGCATGCCGACATGCTGATTATCCTAACCGGCGTTCCTTGCGTATATAAGAGTTTCGGCACACCGAAACAGGAAGCTTTAGCTGCACTGACTACCGCCGAAGCCAAGGAACTGATCGTCCGCGGAGAGTTTGAAGAAGGCACCATGCTTCCCAAGATCGAGGCTTCTATTGACTATCTGGAAAAATGCCCTTCCGGCAGCGTGCTGATCACCTCCATCACGGACGTGACGGGTGCGATCAAAGGAAAATGCGGCACGGTTATCACAGCATAAAAAAAGTAAATCGCTTCGCGATTAACTTTACGAGATTTGTTCGCTTACGCTTCACAAACTCCGTGCGCTTCTTATTCTTCTACGCTTCCGAGTACCATGAGAAGCGCACCAATCATGATACAGAAATCAGAAATATTGAATACAATATTTCTGATTTTTTGATTTTTTACCGGGAAACTCACATAATCCACCACATACTTACGGACGAGACGGTCATAAGTATTGCTGTACGCGCCGCCCAGCAGAAGTGCCAGCCCTGCCCGCAGCAGTCCGTTTCCCCGATAAGTAAACGTCAGAAGAAACAGCACGGTCGCACTAAGCGTCAGCATAAGCGATAAAACTGCCACGATCCCCCGCCTATGCTGTCCTATATCCAGAAATGCTCCCTTGTTATGGTACTTACGGATCAGAAGCCTGCCTCCGCAGACAGGCTCTTCTGCTCCTTCCCTGCCGTTTTTCTCTATATGGTTCTTGATCAGCAGATCCGCGGCAAACACCGCTGCTGCAAGTAATGTACACACTATGACACTCATGTCATATCTCCTTTTTTAGATTGCAATAAGATGAATCTGCCACGCCTGAAACTCCTGTAAGGCTTCGGGAATTACCAGTCCGCACTGCTGTAATGCCGCTCCGGAAATCTTTTCTCCGTCTTTGTATCCGTAAGGCAAACGACTTACAAACCATTCCCTTGCCTGCTCCGGCAAATCTGCCATACCTTCCAAATTCAAATGCAGCTGATAATAGGCTTCCGCGTCTAATCCCTGCACTTTGACAATAACCGGGGCCGCATTTGCTTCCACATGGTGATATACAGCGCTTACCAATGCTTCCCTGCCTTTTTTGTCCGCCGTTTCCCATACGGTACACTGCTTATCCGAAGGAGCCTGTAAGCGGTAATATTCACCATACTGAATCAAATCATAATACTCTTTGAACTTACTAATCTGCTGCCGCACCTTTGCTTTCTCTTCTTCAGACAACTTCGTGGCATCCAGCTCATAGCCGAAGGTTCCCGCCATAGCCACACAGCTTCTGGTGGAAAATGGCGTAATACGCCTGGTCTGATGATTGGGTACCGCTGAAACATGGGAGCCCATAGTGGATACCGGATAGCCAAAGGAAGTCCCATACTGAATCTTAAGCCTCGCTATAGCATCCGTATTATCACTGCACCATATCTGCGGAGTGTAGTACAGCATACCCGCATCAAAACGTCCGCCGCCACCGCTGCATCCCTCAAATAAAATATGAGGAAACTTCGCAGTCAGCGTCTCTAACACACGGTAGAGTCCTAACACATACCGATGGGCGAATTCTCCCTGACTCTGCGCGTCAAGCGCCATACTGTATTTATCACAAATACTTCTGTTAAAATCCCACTTTACATAGCTGATAGGCGTTTCTGCGAAAATAGCGGACATCCGTCCTATGATATAATCCTGCACGTCCTCTCTGGAAAAGTCAAGTATCAGTTGGTCTCTGCTCAGATTAGGCTTTCTCCCCGGTATTACGACTGCCCAGTCGGGATGCTCCCGATACAGATCACTGTCCTCCGAGATACACTCCGGCTCAAACCAAAGCCCGAACAGCATTCCGCACTCCACGATCCTCTCCGCCAGTTCTTTCAGCGTACACCCCAGTTTCTTTTCATTAGGGAACCAGTCGCCAAGCCCCGAATGATCATCATCGCGCTTTCCGAACCACCCGTCATCCAGTACAAAAAGCTCAACGCCTAATTCCGCGGCATTCTTTGCTATTGTCACTAACTGTTCCCCTGTAAAGTTGAAATAGGTAGCTTCCCAGTTGTTAATAAGTACGGGACGACGTTTTGCTTTCCATTCTCCGCGGCAAATGTTCTGCCGTATGGTCTTATGCATGTTCCTGCTCAAAGTGCCGAACCCCTGCGCACTGTATGTCATCATAACTTCCGGTGTATCAAATTGTTCGCCCGGCTGCAGCTTCCACGCAAAATTATCCGGATGAATGCCGCAGATCAATCGTGTCTGATCTACCTGATCCTTTTCAGCCTCCATCAGAAATTCTCCGCTGTAAAGGAAGGAAAAACCATAACACCCGCCCTTTTCTTCATCCGTATTCTTATCACTGACCATGACAAACGGATTGTAATGATGACTGGAAGTACCTCTCACACTGCCTATGGCATGAATACCATGACCAAGCTCGCTTCTCTGCACACTTCTTTCCGCCACATGACCGCCATAGAATGTCGTCCATTCATACTCGCCGCTTATCCAGTCCAGATTCATGCTGGCGGCTTTCTGCAATACGATCCTATTCGTTCCCTGATTGATAATCTTCGCGGCACGGGTGATAATATCATTCTCCGCAAGTACCCCATACATCAAATGCACTTCCACCTTGGAAACCGAATCTTCCATAATAATCTCAAGTGTGTCCGCCTCGTTCTCTTCGGCATATACCGCGGGCAGCCCTTGTATGGAATACTTCCCCTTATTGACCTGATACCCTTTATACCGAAGCGCCGCAGCTAAGCTGCCATCCTCATTTTGTACTTTGAATGCGCTGATACGGTAATCTCCCGTACCATAACAGCTATATTCCTGCGGAAGAACATCTAAAGAATAATCTTTGTTTTCTTTTCCCATTTCATAAGGATTGCCTGAAAATCCTCTGTCTTTATAGCAGATCGCATAAGACTTATCACTGTCATCCGTCCGCTTCCCATAATATACATGAAGCAAAGTTCCAAGGTTGTCCGCCTTCATCTGATAGGTCGTATTCTCCGTGTGCAAAGTAAAAAGTCTCTTCTCCGCATCTATTACAATCGGCATGATCATGATCCTCCATATATTTCATTTATTGTTTATCAAAGCAGCCACCAGTTTCCCAGTGGCTACTCTTATTACTGCAACAATTTCATCAATTGAATTTTAACCCTTTACGCTACCCAGTACAAGTCCCTTTGTAAAATACTTCTGAAGGAAGGGATATACCAGCATGATCGGTATGGCACCCAAAAATAACTGTGCCGCGCGTCCTGTCCTGACATTCATCATGGACAGCAATGCTTTGATATCATAAGTAGAGTCTCCTTGCAGCATGTTTTCAAAGTTCACAAGCAGAGACTGTAGGTAAGTCTGCAAAGGATAGTTGGACGGGTTACTCATATACAGCATACCGTTAAACCACTCATTCCAGTGACCTACCATGCAGAACAGTCCGACTGTGGCAAGCGCCGGTTTTAACAGAGGCAGAATAATCATGACGAGCGTCTGGAAAGGAGTTGCCCCGTCAAGGGATGCTGCTTCCTCCAATTCCGCCGGCAATTCCCGGATAAAGTTCATCAGGATAACCATATTAGAAACCGGAAGTGCCCCAGGCAGGATCAGCGCCCATATCGTATCCTTTAATCCCAAACCCGATACCAGCAAATATGTAGGGATCATACCGCCGCCTATGAGCATTGTAATTACAAAAAACACTACATAAAACCTTCTGCCGATCAGTTCTCCCTTAGGTTTTGCCAACGGATATGCCGTCAGCACCATCAAAATCAGATTTAACAGTGTTCCTTTCACTGTCCTCTCTATCGAAACTGCCATTGCTCGGAAGAAACTACCATCTTCCAGAATATACTTATAAGAGGCTAGTGTAAAATCAACCGGTACAAATCCTACTTTTCCTGCCGCTACTGCCGTGCTGCCGCTGAAGGAAACCGCAAGAAGGTTGATAAACGGGAGTACACATGTCACACATGCAATTCCTAAAACGATAAGCAATACTACATCAAAAACTCCATATTTTTTCGTTTCCATCGTCATCCCCTCCTAGAATATTTTGTATCCGGCAAGCTTATCCGCCATGTAATAGGACACACATACCAGAATGCAGGATACAAGCGATTTAAACAGACCTACTGCTGCACCGATAGAATACTGCGCCTGCTGAATACCGAGACGATACACATAAGTATCAATAATATCACCTGTTGAATATACTACCGGCGAATACAGGTTGAATACCTGATCAAATCCTGCATTCAGCACACCACCCAGCGCCAGTACCAGCATCAGCACGATCGTAGGTTTTAACAGCGGAACGGTTATATAGCGTATTTTCTGCCAACGCGTCGCCCCATCCAGTGTTGCCGATTCATACAGTCCCGGATCAATTCCCGTAAGAGCTGCCAAATATACAATAGTGCCGTATCCGAAACCTTTCCAGACATCACTGATGATCATAGTCCATGGGAAGACCTTGGCATTTCCGAGAAATGAAATTGCTTCAATTCCCAGCTTTCCGAGCAGGATGTTGATAGCCCCGTCCGATCCCAGCAAATCCATCATAACACCTGCCAGAATAACCCATGACATGAAGTTTGGAATATAGATCAGGGTCTGATAAACTCTCTTTACCTTATTGGAAATCATCTCATTGAGCAGTACCGCAAAAGTGACAGGAACGATAATTCCCAGAAGTAGCTTAAACACCGCTATGTATAAGGTATTCCAAATGGTTCTGACAAAGTTCGGCTGGTTAAACAGAAACTTGAAATTGTCCAAACCTACCCACGGGGACGCAAATCCCAGCCCGGGGTTATAATCCTCAAATGCTATAATCAGTCCATATAATGGGATATAACAGAAGATTAAAGTTATGATGACCCCAGGCAACAACATCAAATGGTACTGCGCTTGATTTCTCAATTTCGTCTTGTCTATCTTTTTCTTACTTGGCATTTTTCTCCCTCCCTCAATTACTAATTTCCGTATGTTTCATTAATCTCGGCTGTAGCCATTTCTCCGCCTGCTTTCCACCACTGCTCTACCAGCGTGTCAAAATAGTCGATATCCTTCTCGCCGATAATGATCTGCGTGAAACCTTCCACCAGAATATCATTTAAAGTAGAACCGACGCTTTGCAGTGTGGCGGTATCCTGTCCCCATTTGGCATCCTTCAGATAAGTTCCGCTGTCCAGATATTCTTTTGCAATGCCATAAGCGGATTTGTCATTCCCCTGCTGGAGCCAGTCGCCCACACCATCGGGATCCTGCTTGGTCAGCCAGGCAACACAACTGTTATATTTCGATGCGTCTTTACCCAGCTCCGTCACATCCACATCTAATCCTTTCGCCAGCGCATCCGTTACTTTCGTGTACTGGTTATAGTCAGTCATAGGGTTGATTACCGTCAAACAACGAACACAGTTCGGATAGTTATTATCATAAAGGGAACTGATAAACTCCAAATCCTCGTTTCCTGCCGCATCATCCATCATGTAACACCAGAAATTAATCAGCTTAAATACCCCTTCCGGATTCTTGCAGTTATTGCTGATTACAATATAACCGATATTTCCAAATCCGACATTTCCCTCTACTTCTGCACCATTGGCTGAAGGGATTGGATAAGGCTCAAAAATTGCTTCCGGTCCAAGGTTTTCTATGATCTGCGGTCCCGGATTATACCCAAACCATTGTGCCCACGGAACTACACCGACCTCACCATTGATTGCATCCTGAAACAGCTTATCCTGATTGGTAGTCGTAAAGTTAGGATTGATAATTCCCTCCGCATACCACTCTGCATAGGCTGCAATCACCTCTTTCATCTCCGGCTGAACAGTGCCATACCCAAGTGTACCATCCTCCAGTTCAATCCAGATACCGGGATGTGCGCCATAGGCAACAGCCAGACGGTTCATATTATCTAAGTTCTGCATTTCTCCCATGGCATATCCGCCGAAATTCTCTTTAAAGGCCTGTGCAATGGCAAGTACATCATCCATAGTCTGCGGGTCTGCCAGTCCAAGCTGATCTTTCCAGTCCTTTCTGATCCACACATAATTGAACTTATCTATATTACCGTAACTAAGCTGAGGAATGCCGTACAATCTTCCACCGAGACATCCCGTCTCATAGGTGTCACTTTCTATTTCAAAGTAGCTTTTTAAAGTATCCGACGCATAAGTATCAAAAAGATCGGTCAAATCCATAATCAATCCGGATTTCTCCAGTGATGCAAGCTGTGAAGCATTAACATAGCAGAAATCCGGCAGATCTCTGTCGGCAATCGCCAGATTTAACTTGGTTCCATAGTCGTTGCTTATCCACATATTCTTGAGATTAATGTTGAATCTGTCCTTGAATGCCCGATACCATGGATTATCGTCATAAGTATCGCCATTCTGGAAACTCGTTCCTGAGTTTTCCTCCATAACGGTTGTCAGAGTCAATTCCTGCTCATACGAATCCCATAAGCCTTCCGGAACCGGCACTGCTTCCGCCGCACTGCCTCCTCCCGAATTGCCGACCGCTCCTGCGCCTCTGCCCACAAATCCCGGAAAGCACAGTATCAAAACCGCAGCAATTGCCAGAGCTATTACTTTTTTGTCCCACATCTCCATTTCCTCCTATCTGTTTTTCTATATTTATATTTGATTCCCTTAATTGAATCCTGATTATTTATATATGTCTGCTCCATATCCGTCGCTGAATCATTTACTATGGGAATATTATATGACTTTGAACATAGTAAAAAAATAACCCCAAAAAGCAATTATATGAGAATATTGATATGTCAAAATCGCAGATTATATGGCAAAATGTTGACACCCAAATACATTGTGTCAACTTTGGATTCCATGTGCGCTAAATCGCACGAAATTACGGTAATATCACATGATAAGTCATGTCTTGAAAAGAAGGACTGCATATGCGGCCCTTCTTTATGTCGTTAAATAAATGTCTGTCCTCGTTACCATACGATGGAGAGTACTGTTTTCGAAGAGCTCTCGGGGAGTAGTACAGAATACAAATTACCATCCCTTAGCACCTTCTCTGTGACATCGGCGCTACCCGCCGTTACTTTCCTCGGTTCTCTTTCAGATAACCATCCCAACGTTCCTGATTCCGTGACAACTACAATCAGTGTCCCATCATTTTCCTGCATGCTTTCAACTGCCGTAAATCCAGCGTATTTATTCAGAAGTCCCAGACAGGAGCCTGTCTTTTTCTTCGGAAGTATCACAAACCACGCAAAGCCGTCTGCTTCCAGAATCCCCTCATAGCTTTCATTCCGGTCCAGGGCAAAAACCTTTTTGCCGAAAAAGTCATAAACCCAGTACGCATCTGCCATCTCAATATCCGGTATATCCGCCGGTTTGAACGCATATGACTGCCTTAAGCCGGTCAGGTTGTATGCGGCGATTCCTCCGCCTTTTCCGCATTCACCCCATGATCCCACATTATGCAGCTTCAAAACTCCGTTTTCCATTGGATTAGAAAAAATACAGTCTTCCGTAGGTTTTGCCGCACGATCCATCATCAGGATTCTGCCATCCTCATATGTCAGCGGTTTCAGCACTTCCGGATTCGTATCCCCGATCTTGTCGCTGACATATACCAGTCCTCCGCTGATCGCCCGTAACAGACTATGTTTCACGCTGTCTTCATGTTTCGTCCAGAACATATCCCAGTCACAACAGTATAATTCGTTGTGATACAGTGCATTATATGCATTCTGCAACAGGTGTTCTGCAAAACCGTTTTCTTTATCAGGTACGAAGTCATCACTGTTTCTTGAAATTGCGGAAGTCGGTCTGGCCAGAATGCTCTCCATCGCCATTCCCATGCAGTTGATGATCGCCCCATCCATGTATGACGCACCGCTTTCCAAAGCCTGATTCATTCCTCTTGCGGCTTCACTGACCGGCAGGCTGTTTTCGAAATAATACGGAACCGCACTCTGTCCATCTACCTTTACAAAATCGATCTCTTCATGCCGCAGTTCCTTATACCAGTCTCTGTAAAAACCTTCTCCGCTTTGCGGGCTCGGAACGAGTTTTCCATTTACTGTTCTGTAAAGATAAGAGCGCTCTTTAGAGTCCAGCTCACTTCCCTGTAAGATACCGCCCCAATAACCGCCAAGTGCGTGCCAGACACCAAACCATCTGATATCGCCTTTTGCCTTAATATCCCGTATCATATTTTTAAATCCGTTAGGGAATTTCTCTTGATCAGGAGCAAAATCATAAAGCAGTTCATCCTGTACGGAAAGCCATCCGTCATCAATGATCATCCACTTTACCGGAACATTCTTTTCCATCAGTTCTTCTGCCTTCCGACGGATATTTTCTTCCGATACTTCCCTGTAAAATGCGTCCCAGCTGCACCATCCCAGATAGCGGAACATTTCCGGAATTCTTCGTGCTTCCCTCATTCGGATTCCCTTATATTCAGCCAGCCATGTAAAAGCCCTATGTACTGCTTCTTCCAATGTAGGTGCCTCCGCCAGTAAATATAATGGTTCGTCAACTTCTTTCTGCCCGCCTAAATAGGAGGTCATTTCCAGACAGATTTCCGTCTCTGTCCCGCTTACCATATATGCTTTGAAATCCCGTCCTACCATCGGCACGAAACACGCAAACCGATCTTGATATTTGAAGAAAGCCACCTGCGTAAAATCGGGAATATCTTTAAATCCGCTGACATACGCCGGTCTGGTCCACCATTCATTAAAAAGGTACATTGCCGTGATCTTTTCCGGACACTCTGTCATCGGCAGATATACCCTGATCGGCTTTTCCATCCTTAAATTAAAGTTTTCCCTGCAGGACTCATTTTTTATGTTCAGACGGATTTCTCCGTACCGACATCCGTCTGTGGCATGATTTTTCACTTCAATACGAATGCCGTCCTGTTCATATATTCCTGTATCTATGGAAAGCTCAGCATTTATCTCTTTTCCTTTTTGGCAATGAATCTGACATCTTATATTTTTCTTTTCTTCCATATCTGATACTCCAATCATGTTTTCTATTATGCTCGTTTCGAGAAAAGGACGCACGTGCCGCTTTGATGATATCTTTCTATTACCTCTTCTAACTTGCTGCGTTCCACATTTAAATACGCTGCCTGGCAGCCAAGGCACAGGAACTCCTTTGCAGCCCTGTTAAACAGCTTCCTATGCAAGGCAATCTCATCAGACATCAATTGCGTTCTGCATGTTTTACAATAATGATCTGTCATTTTTCCTCATTTCTGCGCTGTCCTCTGCGCCTGAACGAGTTTGTGTCAAGCAATGCGCAGACACAAATCTCGCAATCGAGCTTTGCTCGATTTTTTTACACCATCTTACATCTGTATACTTTGGAACCGTGCGCTGCCACTGTCTCTGAGAATATTTCTTTCTTCACACCTATATTCTCATGTTTAATACAGTCATAGAACTCTAATCCCCTGCCCGATCCGGCAGTAAGCCCCATATCCCAGAAATCTACCGTAACCATAGCCGGAACATCTCCCAAATTGAACATACCGACCGCTATGTCTCCGTTCGATAAAAACTTTACTAATACAAATGTATCAATACTGTTTGATACACAGTTCAACTGAAACGGCGACCTGCACTCTATATCCTGATTGATCGCAATGATATCCTGATTCAGCAGAATCTTTTTGGTCGCATCGTTAATCTTTCTGATGTCACATCCGATCATCAACGGCGAATTCATCATTGCCCAGAGGGAAAAATGAGTCTGATATTCCTCATCGGTACATCCCCCGGCAGAAATATATTCATTACCGCCTTTTCCATACATACCAACCACCAGCATATCCATGTCATTGTGACAGTAAGAGCCCGAAAATGCCTGTTTATCAAGCTGTGAAAGAGCAATGTCTTTGATGGAATGCCAGGAATCGTTAATGTCCTCTGTAGACCGGAATAAGTGTGCTCCTGACGAACGAATCCATTCATGTACGGAATCTGTCCCCCACTGACACGCTGAGAATACGATATCTCTGCCGGAATTCGCAAGCGCCATTCCCATTCTGCGGTACAGTGTTCTTCCATCCTGATTTTGCGGTTTAAAGCAATTATCATACTTTAAATAATCAACACCCCACCGGGCAAACTGCTTTGCGTCTTCAAATTCATGTTCGAAGCTGCCCGGATAGTTTGCACAGGTTCTGGTCCCGCAGCAGCTATACATACCGAATTTGAAGCCCTTTGCGTGAATATAATCCGCCAGCGCTTTGATCCCATTCGGGAATTTCTCAGGGTCTGCCACCAGTTTCCCTTCCGAATCACGCTCTCTCAGACTCCAGCAGTCATCCATTACCACATACTCATATCCGGCCTCCAGAAATCCCTGCTCTTTCATCGAATCTACGGTTTCTTTCACTAAATCCTCATTAATATTCTCCGTAAACGTATTCCATGAATTCCAGCCCATAGGCGGAACTGCACACATTGCTTTTCTGCTCATATGTATTACTCCTTTCGCATTTTATTCCGAATCATTTATGATGAAATTATTATATGATTTTAATTGTCGGGAAAAAATAACTTGAAAAAATGATTATATGCGAATATTAATATGTCAAAATCGCAGATTATATGGTAAAATGAAATTATATTTTATATCTTGACGGGAAGGAGATATTGATATGCAGGAAGAGACTCCTATGCAGGCTGGCGAATTCATTTGTATGCAGGACTTCAGCGAAACCTCCATGGAAATAACCTTAGTACATGCAGGCAGAGAATACTGCAAACCCTATCATGCGGTCTCTGCCGCCCGTGATGAATATATTCTTCATTTTATTTTGTCGGGTGAGGGATTTTATTCGGCAAACGGCAATACATATTATCTCGGTTCCGGTCAGATGTTCTTAGTCTATCCCAATGAACCTATCGTTTACTGTGCAGATGTGAATAACCCATGGACGTATGTATGGATTGGTTTCAAGGGGATAAGATCTGATACGATATTAAAGAATTGTGGTTTCTCCAAAAATCATTTAACACTACCGGCTCCTGCTCCCGATGAGTACATGAGCTGCTTTGATGATTTATTTGCACATAGAGACACGGGCTTTGCCGATGATCTTTACCGCGAGTCCATTCTGCTTAAACTGTTTGCCATCCTTGCCAACCATCATGCCACGCATACCCAAAAGGGCGAGCATGGGCAGACCGGATATAGTGATAATACCTATGTAAATCTTGCGATTGATTACATTAACAAAATGTATATGCAGGGAATCGGAGTGTCTGATATTGCCAACAGTATCGGCATTACCCGCTCCCATCTGAATCACGTATTTCAACAGGAACTTAATATTTCCATCCAAAACTTTCTGATAGACTTCCGCATGCATAAATCTGCCAACCTCCTTGTCAGCACTACGATGTCCATCAAAGAGATTTCAAACCAGGTTGGATATAACGACCAGCTTGTGTTTTCCAAAGCATTTAAAAAGAAATTCGGGGTAAGCCCGAAAAGTTACCGTGCAAGCCAGAATATAGACGAGATAAGAAATAAATCGTAAATGGCAAGTATTAATTTTTCCTTTGTCCGAAACGTCCTCCTCCGTGAGAGCAGAATGGAACAATGGTCTTCCTGTTCCAGCATTGCCTGGGCAGATACGTATATAAAACTGTTTATCTGATTTTCTTTATCATGTCGCAAATCCCGCATACTGGGTCATGTACAGTTCATAATATTTGCCTTTTTTCTCAAGAAGCGCTTCATGATTGCCGCTCTCTACGATCTCGCCATGATCCATAACAACAATAAGGTCGGAATCCCGGATTGTTGACAAGCGATGTGCGATCACAATGCTGGTACGCCCCTGCATAATGCGCTGCATGGCATCCTGTATTGCTTTTTCGGTACGGGTATCTACATTTGATGTCGCTTCATCCAGAATCAAAATTTTAGGGTCGGCAACAAACGCGCGGGCGATGGCAAGAAGCTGTCGCTGTCCCTGACTGATATTAGCGCCGGAACCGGTCAGCACCGTATCGTATCCCTGGGGCAAAAGTTCAATCATTTCCCGGCATTGACTCATTTCTACCGCTGTTTCCAACTGTTCCTGCGTAGCTGTATCATTTCCGTATTTTAAATTGTTTTGGACAGTATTGGAAAACAGCACCGTGTCCTGCAAAACAATAGCCACATTCTGCCGCAGGCTCCCCCTTGCAACATCCTGTATATTCTGCTTATTGATACAGATTT
>JAAUZT010000055.1 GCA_014804485.1 Lachnospiraceae bacterium | reverse complement strand
TTTGTGGTTTTATTATGATAACCATCATTCGCTGTCGCATTAAAGTATTTAATAAAGAAATCCCTTGCTTTTTCGAGGTCGTTTACATACATTGCTATATGTTCAACTCTCATTACATATCTCCTGCACTTCAAATGCAAATTCAAATTATATTTTAATCAGCTTCTCAATAAACCTGAATTCTGATAAGACATAATTCATGGCATTAACTGTTATATCTTATCTTCAAAAAGTTCGCAAACCCTTGAAAATGCTAAATTTATAACAAGTGAGTCTGCCCTTAGATTTTCCATTGTGTTATATCCTTTTCCCTCGTGTTACGAACCCTCATAAGGGCTAAAATAAGGGCACAAGATGTCCGGTGGACATCTGCTCTGTGCCGACCGAAGCGGAGCGTAGACAAGAAAAACCTGTAACAAATTATAACATGAAATGAACAGGGCAGGAAGAACTGATTGAAATGCTTTCTTAATTTCTCCCAAAATTTAATTAACAAAGGAAGGACAGATAAGATATGAGATTTATATATGCAGAATACATAGCTTGGAATTGTAGTAAAATCAGATAGAACAATATAAAAATTTATGATACAATGTGTTTGCGTATGGATAGATATGTACATGCAAACATTTATAGACACATATATGTATTGTTGTCAAAGGAAATTTGAAAGGAGCAATGCTCTATGAATAGAAAAATGCGAGCATTATATCAAAATGGTCTTAAGAGCACCTTTGCCCATGCAGAATAGCAGACATATAGAAATCTGTATGGGCGAATAAAACTATATGTTCTGCTGTGTCTGCACTTTATTTATAAAAAGATAAATAAGGAGCGGTAAGAATGAAATATATAAATGCAGCAGAAATACTTCCGGAGAAATTATTAAGGGAGATTCAGACGTATATTGATGGAGATGTGTTATATATCCCCAAGACATCAGCCAAAAAGGTATGGGGTTCCGTTAGTGGTTCACGCGAGTTTTATCAAAAAAGAAATAAGGAAATACAGTTTCTTTTTAAAAATGGATATTCCATAGAAGACCTGTCGCAACGATACGGATTGGCACATAGCACACTGAAAAAAATAATATATGGGTAATTAAGGGGCGCTTGCGTAAGCAGGCGTCTTTTTGTGGTAATATTGATTATAGCTATTCTTGCCACTTGTTTATACATAATACTTTTTTTATAATAACGTATATTATGTATGAGGAGGCTGCATTTATGACTAAAATAATTTCAAGAAACTTTAGAGTTTTATGTGATTTTATGGATGTTTATCAATTTATGATTGAAATCTATGAAAAAGATTGGAGAAATGGTGTTCCTGCTCCATTTTTGGAGTATGCGCTTTCTAGTGATTGGATGGATAAATCCTTGGTACATCGCTGGAAAATTTGGGAGGATAATGGACGCATAGTAGGTCTTGTTTTCTACGAAAATCCTGTAAATGATGTGTATTTCAGTCTGCGTCCGGGCTATGAGAAGTTGGCGGATGAGATGGTTACGTATGCAGTTTCATTTATGCCACATGTAAATGGTCATCTCAGATTTGTGATTTTTGATGGGCAAAATGCAATTAAACAAGCAGCAGCAAAAATTGGTTTCCAACAATCTTTTGGCTATATAGAGAAAGTCTTCGACTTTGAACAATCACTTAATTATTCGTTGCCAGATGGATTTCATTTCGTGGAGTCTAAAAAGCTCTCTGTAGAAAAAATAGCGGAATGCTGTTGGAAAGGTTTTGACCATGAAAAAGAGGAAGGTCCTTGGGATGGCGATGCTGAGCATGGATATTATACATTAATGGCACCGCACATGAATCCGGAGGATTCGATTGTCATTGAAAATGACGAGGGGGAGTATGTCTGTTATGCGGGTATGTGGTGGACGCCAGAAAATCACCTCGCTTATATGGAACCACTATGTACTATTCCAAAATATCGAAAGAAAGGCTTGGCAGCAGCGGCACTTTCAGAGCATTACCGCAGGCTTAAACCCTTAGGCGCAACACATATGACTGGTGGTGATAATACATTTTATGAAAAGATAGGTTTCAAGCCTTTGATTCATTGGACTTTTTGGGAAAAAGCTGATTAGCCCCTCTGTCATTGCTTTTGGCTGTCCGTTCCATAAATTTTCTCCCATTTAGCCTCTTGTTCCTTATAAGCTGTATAAGCACTGTGGGATTTATGATAGATCATATAAAATTCCTGCATATTCTGATAACCATATCTCTTGGCTATGCCGGATAATCCGATTTTTAGGATGTCAATCTCCTCATTTTTGCGGTCAATCCTGCTCTGTAGTTCACCTTTCTTGGTAAACAAGGAAAACCTGTAACACAGATATGGCTCCCACTGGAGACATTTCTGCTATTGTACATAAAATAAATCGGAAAAAAAGAACTGTTCAAAATGCCTTCACACTGTTTTTCACGTCCCCGTCCCCGAATACTTCCCCGCACCAAACATCCAGAACTTATACGACAGGTAGAAAAAGAAAATCCCAAATGCCGGTGCAATCCAGGTAAGCACCGGAATCTCGTCCGGCCGCATAATCACAAGACTTGGATAATATGCAATAAACGCGATTGGTATGATAAAGGTAAAAATGAACCGGAATGCCTCATGGAATATCGTAATCGGATATTTCGCATAATCCCTGAATTTATTCATTGTACCAATCAGGAACCCGGTATTTACCAAGAAAAAGCTGACGGCTGCCGAAAAATTCATAATCGCAATGAAAAATAAGGATGCTGACATAAGCGCAACCAAAAGCTCCAGTAAAATCAGCGGGGATACCGGCAGGCTTAACTTGTTCCATGCATAGACAAGGGTTCCTATTCCTATGGCAAGCTGTCCCAGACCTTTGATGTCAAATATCTCCGATATATAGTAAAAGAAAATATTAATCGGACGGAAACAGTATTTTATAAAATCCCCCCGGTGGACATTACGGCTCAAATTCCAGTTATTTTCAAACAGACACTGCATCGGGGTCAGTGCCACCAGTGAAAATCCATACAAAAACAGCATTTCAAAATAAGACCAGCCGCATACACTGGGGAAATTTAAAAACATAACATAAAATGCTGCCAGTTCCGCTGCATTTGTGAATACCATTCCAATCATGGATATAATAAAATCTGAGCGGTAACTCATCCTGCTCTTTATATCCTGACCGAGAATTTTAAAATATATCTTTATGTAAAACTTTATTTTATCCATTTTTCAACCTCCATTCACGGTAATCACTCTTTCCGACACCTTCCAAAATGCCTTTGCAAGGACAAACACAATAACGACCCACACAAACTGGGCAAACAGCATCCCGGCTACTTCCTCTGGCGGCAGATCATTATGAATCAGCAGGGTAAGCGGTGTATTATAAATAGCATGGAACGGAAGAAACATGACAATCTTATGTAATGTTTCCGGGAAAAATGCCAACGGCACCGTAGCACCGGAAAGGAACGTGACAAGCACCTCTTTCATAATGTTGATTCCCCAGATAGACTGGGTGTACAGGCATATGGTTCCTACAAAGTAGTCCACCGCAAAATTAATCAGTGAGCCAAAGATTACCGACACCAGATAGTACAGGATATTTATGCCGATCGGAACCGCACCCTTCGTAATAATTTCCACTATGATAAAGGTTGGAATAAATGTAACCACAAAATTAAAAATATTCCCGCCTGCTATATAAAACAGCTGATAGGTATCATAGGACATTGGCCGGATTAACTGGACAATGATACTTCCGTCCTGTACACTCCTTCCCATTTCCCACACAAGATAAGCCTCCATAAATGCAAACTGCGCCGAAGCAAGCACCAGATAAATCATGGTGTCTGTAAATGTCATGCCATTTACTGTCGGAGTATCCACCGACGCATAAATTGCCCTCCAAAGGTTATAGATTACCACAAGATAAACCATGTTCCCAAACAGCATGACAATTGCGCTCATCCGAAATTGCAGCATTTCCATAACGCCTGAGCGCATGAGAGAACCATATGCTTTTAAATTAATTCTGCTTTTTTCTTTCTTTTTCATTGTTTTCATATATTTTCTTGATCACACTTTCTGTTGAGATTTCTTCCAAACGGACATCGTTTATTTTTACATTTTCCTGTAAATAATTCAAAACTTTCATAAGCGGAACCCGTGATTCATCAATCAGAATACTAATCCAGTTATCCTCTGTATCATAGGTAAACGGAATACCGGAAAATTGTTCCGACAGCAGTTTCTCCACCGTATGAAGCTGCTCCGCTTTCATTTCCTCCGTAATTTCCCTCTTGTTCATGTTCACTTTAAGCGTTCTGTATGCACCAAAGAAACTGCGGAGATTTTCGATATCGTTATCGTAAAGCATAGTACCTTTATCAATAATCACAATCCGTCTGCACAGTGCATCCACATCTCCCATGTCATGTGTGGTGAGGATGACCGTCGTATTCTTCTCCTGATTGAGGGAGCTGACCAGATTACGGATTTTTGCCTTCATGGACACATCCAGACCGATTGTCGGTTCATCCAGAAATACAACCGCCGGGTTATGTAAAAACGCTGCAAGGATATCACTAAGTGTCCTCTGCCCCAAAGACATCTGCCTTACCGGTTTGGAATATAAATCCCCCAAATCAATCAGTGAATCATAAAGGTCAAGCATATCCCGGTAGTCCTTGTCACTAATCCGGTAAATGTCCTTTAATATCTTAAAGGATTCCACAAGCGGCAATGCCCACCAGAGCTGGGAACGCTGGCCGAATACCACTCCGATATTCTGGGCATTTCCCTCCCGGTTCTTATACGGGATTTTGCCGTTGACAAAAATTTCACCGCTTGTAGGCTCCAACACCCCGGTCATCATCTTAATCGTTGTGGATTTACCCGCGCCGTTGGGTCCTAAATAACCGACAATCTCTCCTGATGCGATATCCAGTGAAACATGGTTCACCGCTGTTATAATCTTGTAATCTCTGGAAAATAAATCCTGCAGGCTTCCTTTTAACCCTTCATGCCGGTTTAATATTTTAAATTCTTTCATTACATCCTTAAGCCGGATGATGCTTTCACTGTTTCCCATTGTTACCTCCCTCTTTTGAACAGAATATAAAAATAGCTCTGTTATCACAAAATGACTAACAGAGCTACCAATACATCCATGTTATATTTCTCTTTATTCAGACCGGTTTATCATAAGGATAAGTCATGAAAATCACTGCATACTCTGTAAGTTGTTGATTCACTTGTGTAGTTATCGTAATGCACTCTAATCTTCATGACTTTCTCCTTTCTTTCAGTCTGTATTACTGTTTGCTAAATATCTGTTAACTTACACCAAAATATAATAATTGTCAATATTTTTTTGAGGTTTCCCCATTCTTATTGATCCCACGAATAATCATTGTTATTGACGTGTTTGTATCCCACTGCTTGTCCCCCTTTCGGTACAATTCTATGCGGGAATCATATTTTTCATTTATTACATCGATAATTCTATTCGCCTCCTCAGATTTTGTCGATTGAACCGCTTCAATATCCGAATCCCGCTCTGTATTTATCATATTCTCAGCCATTTGCGATGTGTATTTGGGATTATCCGGTGTTAAATCAATTACCGCATATCCTGTGGAAACATTCACAAATCCATTATCTTCCATTGCCTTTGGTAATTCTTTTTCGGTCATACTGTATTTTCCGACAGCATATTTTTCAAGGATATTCTCTTCCTCTGTAATACTATCCCAAAATTCTTTTTCAGCCTCTGTCATTTTAAGACATTCCGCCAGCTGATTAAATCCTTTTCTCTGTGATAACACCAGGCACACACCCTTATCTTTTAATACCCTTTTCTGCTCCGCATAAAAAATCGTAGGTTCAATATGCTCGCAAACAGTATTCGAAATAGTTACATCAAAAGTATCTGCCTCAAATGGCAATGCTGTAGCATCGCCTTCTATGAACTCCACTCCCGATATGTTTTCTTTCGCATATTTGATAAAGTTACTGTCCCGGTCAATTGCAACAATATCTGCATTCGGATACCATCTATGTAATGCATCTGCTAAAGCGCCAGGACCACAACCAATTTCTAATATTCTAAGTTTTTTGCTCTGATCTAATGAGAATAACGCCTCGTATTGCCCATAGAAAAAATCGTCAAATCTAAGTTTTCTGCTCAAGTACAGGGTCTTTATTCCCTGAATATTATCAGACCAAATATTGTTCATTTTCATACACCTCCCAACTTCCGATTTTCAAGCTCTAATCCCTCAAGGTCCCGTTTAAAGATTCGTCCTCATCGATCCACTGTTGCACGGGAATCATACAGATGCACTCTCCGATATCCGTACAGTTCTTCCTGCCTCCGGGCGCACCCACATAGTCGGTGGAAATCACCTCGTTTCCACAAATGCTGATTTTTCTTCACTGTATTCCGCCACTTCAATCGTTCCGTTTAAACACCTTATTAAATGAAGACTCCCCGATTCAAATTTAACTTTTTCTCCACCATATGCAATCTGTCCATTCGTTATTGCCGTCACCATTGCATACAGTATAGCACCATGGGCTGCCACAAGGATATTTTCTTTATCAGCAAACGATTCTATGATCCGTTCAAACGCTGAACGCCCTTGATAAAGGACTCGAGATTACCAAATCGATATCCGGATACAAATCCGCAAGAATCTGTGCGGCATGACTAATCTGTAATCTTCCGTTTTGATTCAACGGAATATCCATATGTCCCTGTAACCGTCCCGCCTGATTCCAGTCTGTTTCACCATGTCGCAGTAAAATGATATTCATAGCGTCCTCCACCACTTTAATATAGAATTATGCTCCACCGCTTTTTGCTCTAATATGTCCTGACCGAGAAATCAACGCCGGCTTTCATTCCAAGGCAGCCCATCTGAATCTGTAGTGCGTTTCTACGTCAGATTCTACACTATAACTGAATCCAATAACGCTGTTCGATATGTCCGTCTTCTTCAACTTCATTTTCCAATACTCCGCCATTATGAATGATTGATTTCGCAGAACCAATGTTATCTTTGTCACAACAGATCAAGACTTTGTTGATACCAAGTTTTTTACACTCCTCTAATGCTAATGCAATCATTGCTGTCGCATAACCTTTTCTTCTTTCAGAAGGTCTGATTCCATCACCTATATGGCCGCCTGTTTTTAGCAGTTCATCATTTAAATAGTGGCGAATGTTAACAGCTCCTACAAAAATGTTTCTGTCTTTATCAAGACAAAATAAAGTTGTATCAGGAACCCAGCCATTTGCATTCTCTTCCTTTGTATCAAGATTTTTCAGGTAATTATCAAAATCATGAAAATCATTTGCCCATATTTTCCATGGAGACGTATTTGTATGATTTACTATAATATCGCTCTTCCATTCTGTCAGCATTTCAAATAGCTGTTCCTTATATTCACCGGTTAATCTCACAAGCTCAATATTCATTTTTCTCCCAGCCTGTAATTTATTTATTCGTCGTAACTGTTAAATACCTTCACAGTTACAATGCAAAATCCATTTAAAATCGCCTTCGGCGATGGGATTTTGCACTCCATCTTCTTCCGTCCTTATCCCTAATTAATTTAAAGTCAGAGTCTAACAAAGGGAAATTTACCCTCAATAAAATGTCGGTATTCAGGTTGATTTACCGCATTTTCATATTCCTCACGAATTGTTCTTTCGACCCACTCCAACTGTGCTTTGCTTCTTTCCTTATATCGCAGAATTGTAATAAGCCCTTCTTTTTCTGCCGCAAGAATCGCTTCATAAGCATCGGGAACAAATTCGCAGTATTCTACAGGAGTTGGATCACCCGACGTAACCGCATCAGGTATATGTAATTGAAAATCCGAAACCTTTATCGCTTGAACAGCATAGATATATCCCGATACGCCTTTATATGTATCTATCAGTGCATTGAGATAATATTCCTCTATACGCTGTGTGCCGTCTTTATTAAAGCCATAAGGTCCCCATTTAGTCCATTTTCCGGCGTAATCAAATCCTGTATTTTTACAATACTTCTCAACTGCATTACTAAGATATACCAATACATTTTCCCGCTTTTCTGAAAAGTAAATTAAAGGTACTCCATGATTTGAAATTTGTGGCTCTAGTATCTCAATTCCCTTTATAGGTGAAGCATGAAAATACACTCAACAATCCCTCCCAATTTACATATGCCAAATTAATTCCTTCTCAATTGCTGCTCAATTTAACGTCCCGAAAAACCGGAATCTTCTTACTTCAACCAATCAATTTAGCATTGCAAAAATCAGATGCTTTGAGCTCGTAATCAATCGAAGTCTGCGGTTCTCCCAGCTGATTTATCCATGAATTTTCATTTATCGCAATTTTTTTGAATCCTAACATTTCATAGACATGCTGTGCCCTTGTATTCTTTAGATTGGTATCTAAGAAAATAAGTTCATGACCCATGCTAAACAGTTCTTCAATAAGCATACTTAATATTACTCGTCCCAGACCCTTCTCCTGAAAATCTGTATTGCAAATTTTGATTCCTATCTCGACCTTTTTACTTTCGCAAACACAGAAGTTCATTTCACCGATCGATACTCCTCTATATTCAATAATAAGCCGTCTTTTCAAATCATCGCTATCATTCGTAATTTGCTCTTTAATCTTTGCAGCTGTAGTTCCAAGTCCATTGGGAAATCCTGCATGTGCCATAACCCTTCCGTCATTCCACCAGGTTGCAAGCTGTTCACAATCCGTTTCCACTGCGTTTCTAATACATAAGTCATTATAGATTATTCTCATTTGATTTCCTCCGGGATTTTAAAATCTTCAGTTTTCCGATTTTTCCCTCAAATTCAAGATTATATTTTAAGCAGCTTTTCACTAACCCGGAATATTAGGTATCAATTCTTTGGAGCTCATGAATATTTTTGTTTCGATACACTAAGTCATCTCTAACAACAAATCCAATATTTTCCCAAAAACCATTTCCTATTTCATTTCTTTCAAAAGCAACTAAGCCAACCTTGTTTATGCCTTCTTTATCCAAAGCGTTCATAGCATTATCTACAAGTTTTTTAGCTATTCCTTGATTTCTGTAATCCGGTAAAACAGCTGTATGATGTATATAGCCCCTGCGCCCATCATGACCTGACATAATCACTCCTATTATTTTACCGTCATCTTCTGCAACAAAACTTGACGTAGGATTACGTTTTAGATATTTATCAATTCCTTCCCTACTATCATCTGTTGTATTAAGTCCCATGCCCGGTGTGTTAATCCACAAATCATATATTCCATCATAATCTTCTATATTCATTACTCTAATCTTTATCATTGCCTTCCTCCGTCAAATCCCAGTTTCATAGTTGAATCAATTTGCTGATAAACCAGATTCCTGCTCAGACCTAATTTATAGCATTTAATAACTGTTATATCCTTTTCCAAACAATCCATCAGATTGTTTTTGTTACTGGACTCACATAAGTGCAAAAATAAGAGAAAAACTGTAACACAGAAATGGCTCCTACTGGAGACATTTCTGTTATTTTAACACATTACGGACAGGGCTGAAAGAATGGATTAAAATACTTTCAAAAATATAAACGAAGATGGGCTGCCCCTTTGATGATTGATACACAGTTGCCGCTGTTCCGAACATTGATTAATATTTCTTGTTTACATTTTGGACAGTAATGTGGTAACGTTATATATAACAAGGCAACATTATAGGAAAAGGAAGTGATTAACCCGATTATCGTACTACCGGTTACCGATAGGAAAATAGACGGAATGAGCAAACAATCAGAAATGAATAGAAAATAAGAGACTGTGAATACAGTTTTTATTTTGATGTCATGAATGATTTTTGCTCTGTATATAGTTGATGTTTGGCTACAGAGTGATATCTGTAGCTTTTTTGTGCCTTGTTAGAAGTCGGAGGAAAAATGATAGAAATTAAATTCGTTGAGGATCAAGAAGAAAAGACAAGAGTGACTTTAGATATTATGAATGCATTACCGGAGTGGTTCTCACCACCGGAAGATATTGTAAATAAATCTGTAACACATAGGAAATATCCTTTTGTTGCAGCGTATGATGATGATAAAACCGTCGGATTTGCAGCATTGAAGATTCACAATATATATACCGCTGATATTTATAATTTGGGAGTTCTAAGAGAATACCACAGAATGGGAATAGGACACCAATTAATTATGGCTTGTGTTCAATATTGTGTACAGAACAATTATAAGTTTTTGACAGTGAAGACATTGGATGAATCAGCAGTATATGAACCATATAATGCTACAAGAGCATTTTATAAGAAAGAGGGTTTTTATCCATTAGAAGTGCTTACAACATTTTGGGATGAAGAAAATCCTTGTTTATTTATGATCAAGGTTATAAGTGAGGAACAGAAAGATGATAATTGATGCACATGTACATTTACCGATAGGAAAAGACTGCAGTAATTTATACAGGAAACGTGAGAAATTGTTCCAAGAACTTGAGAGGAATCATATAGATAGATGTATCGTAATATCAGATTCCTGCATGGAAAGTGATATTGGAAATCTAAATGAATGCGTGGAATTATTTAGAGAATCAGATAATGTTGATGTTGTTGGCGGAATTAGCCCTTTTTTTGAATTTCAAACACAGTTAGAGAAAATCAGGGATTATCTTGATAAGAATTTGATTGTCGGAATTAAGTTGTATACCGGACATGAAGCATTTTATCTGTCGGATGAAAGGTTAAAAGAAGTATATGCACTCGCTCAACAATATGATGTTCCTGTACTATTTCATTCCGGGTGGGATAACTATCAATATAGTGATGTGAATGTTGCGGCAGAGGTTGCAATGCAATATCCAAACCTGAAATTGGTTTGCTGCCATTGTTTTTTTCCAAGGATAGATAAATGCCAATTACTTGTCAAATATCCAAATGTGTATTTTGACATTTCTTCAATAGCTGATAATCGGGCAATATTAAACGATATAGAAGAAAAGATTAAGATGTTAATTGAAGCTGTGCCAGAGAGAGTACTGTTCGGTTCAGACTATTCCGGCTGCAATCAAGAGGAACATATACAGTTTGTAAAAAATCTTAGACTTAACAAGATGTTGGCAGAATCTATATTTGAAAGAAATGCGAAATATGTTTTTAGATTAAAAGTATAATGTACAGCTCCGGTGAACACTAATTTACCGGAGCTTGCTACAGAAAATGTATAAACATATTCGAGTGCAAAACATTTGCGAATTGACTGTTGGGAAACAGAGAAAGGACTAAAGATTTCTATACCTCACTGGTTTTGTCTTGTTCTTCGTCAAGCCATTCTTTTAACTTTCGTTGCAATATTTTTTTGTCTGGTAGGTATAATTCGTACTCTTTTGCATAAATATTGGCATCTTCCGGCAATGTCAAATCGACCAGTGCTTCATCACTCTTTTTGCAAAGCAAAATGCCGATTGTTGGATTTTCTCCTTCGATTCTTTCATAACGGTCATAATAATTGACATACATTTGCATCTGTCCTAAATCCTGATGAGTAAGCTCATCTACCTTGAAATCAATAAGCACATAACACCGCAACAAACGGTTATATAGAATCAAATCAACATAAAAATTTTTGTCATGGAACGTAAAGCGCTTCTGACGCTGTTCAAATAAAAAACCTTTCCCCAATTCTAACAAAAATTTCTGCATTTTATCAATGACTGCCGATTCCAAATCACTTTCATGGTAAGATGCCTTGTCCTCCAATCCGGCAAATTCAAGAATATATGGCGTATGTAAAATATCCTCCGGCTTTTGCGGTTTTGCGCCCTCATTTGCCAATCGCAGTACATCATCTTTATTCCTGCTTAAAGCAAGCCTTTCATAAAGGCTGGAATGATACTGTCTTTTCAAAGTAGATACATTCCAACCGGAACGTATCGCTTCTTTTTCATAAAAATCTCTCTCATCTTTATCTTCAATGCGCATAAGTACCTGATAATGCGTCCAACTCAGCCTAAATGGCAATTTAGAATATGCTATATCCAATTGTCTAATTCCCGATTGGACAATTCCGATTTCCGGTCCCAATTGTCCAATTTGCGATTGGATAATTTCATTTTCTCTGTCCTTATAAGTCAAGTAGAACTGTCTCATCCCCGCAACATTACTTCTGGAAAATCCTCTTCCATATTCTTTTGTAAGATAAGAAGATAAGGAGTCAATCACCTTTGAACCGTATTTTGCACGTTCCTGACCCTGCTGTTCCTGTTCGACAATATAATGTCCTAACAAAAAACTTGTAATGACTGTAATGGTATTTGCCATTTGTCCCATATTGCTTCGGGCATTGTCAATCAGCTTTTTTGATTTTTGAAATAAAGAAGTAAATTCCATATCATTTATTATGTCCATTTTTTGATTATTCACAAATCTGCCTCCGATAGTAATTTTTTGCAATAAACTTTTTATATTATATCCAATTTTATATCGTTCTAAAGAATCGATTTATATCATTACACCTATTCCTTTCCATTCGGATATTCTCCATGATTATTTTCGTATTCTTCGTATGACTTTTCTGCTGTGTTATCATCTTCATAGATAAAATTTTTAATATATTAATACGAACAACATTCTATAAGCGTATTGTAAAAAAGTGGATATTTCTGTTTCAGCCTTATTGGCATTCCTTTCTCATCCAGAAAGCAATGCTCCGAGCAGGCTTCACACACTGTAACTCCTTTGTCATTTTTCATAATATACTTCAGCTTTAATCTCACTCCATTAAACTCTCTGACTATCACTTCTATGTCAACCGTATCCGCAAATGTTGTCGAATGCATATATTTACACTCAACTGATACCACAGGGGAAATAATCCCCTCTTCTTCCAGTTTTGCATAACTCCATCCGATTTGCGACAAGAAATCTATTCTGGCTTCTTCCATCCAACGGATATAGTTTGAATGATGCGTAATTCCCATTTTATCTGTTTCATAATACTGCACAATGTGCTGATACATCTCATTCACCTCACACATTTTTCTAACATACAAGAAAAACTTATTGAACAAGTTTGCCTTGGCAAGAATTATAACATAAAACAAATCGGGCAGAAAGAACTGTTTGAAATGCTTTCTAAAATTCGCAAGCCTCTATCTTGCCGGAAATATGCAGATGTGGGCGGATACAGAGGATTCATTGGAACTATACTATGGAACTTTGATTTTATCAGATTAACCGTATATAATTATACTGATAAATTTTACGGAGGTATATTTATGGGCGCATGGAACCCTTGGCGTGGTTGTCACAGATACAGTACGGGCTGTAAATATTGCTATATCCATAAAGGGGATTATAAAAGAGGAATTGATACAAACATTGTTACGAAAACAGAAAAATTTTATGCCCCTATAGAAAAAACAAAAAACGGAGCTTATAAAATGAAATCCGGTCAATTGGTTTTTGTATGCTTTTCATCAGATTTCTTAATAGAGGACGCTGATGAATGGCGTACTGAATGTTGGGAAATGATACGGGAACGCTCCGACTTACATTTTCTTTTTCTGACAAAACGGATTGAAAGATTTATGGATTGTATTCCGCACGATTGGAAAGATGGGTACGAAAATGTTACGGTTGGCTGCACGATTGAAAATCAGGAAAACGCAGATTACCGCCTGGGCATTTTTTCCGGACTACCCATCAAGCACAAAAATAT
This sequence comes from Lachnospiraceae bacterium, assembly GCA_014804485.1. GTDB lineage: Bacteria > Bacillota > Clostridia > Lachnospirales > Lachnospiraceae > UBA3282. The sequence continues at coordinate 126 of JAAUZT010000055.1, read as the reverse complement.
CGTTTGCCAGCCGCTACTTGAAAACATCGATCTCTCTGCATATTTACACGATATAGAATTAGTTGTTGTCGGCGGGGAGTCTGACAGAAATGCAAGACCGCTTAACTATGACTGGGTATTGCAGAT
>JAAUZT010000054.1 GCA_014804485.1 Lachnospiraceae bacterium | reverse complement strand
TACACTCTGCCCGTCCACCTGCACATCCTCTCTCCCCGTTACTGTCTGTCCATCCGCTTCCACTGCTGCTTCCTGTGTCTCTGCATCCGCTGCTGTCCGCAGACCTGCCTCTTCCAGATATACCTGTATCTCCACTTCGTAGGACGGCTCTATTCCGACCGCTTCCTCGTAGACCCGGTTCGTTTCTCCTTCTATGCCATACTGACGACGCTCCATGAACCGGGCGCGCTCGCAGAAATCCTCATAGGTTTCTTCCGATTCACCCGCATCCTGCTTCGACTTCCCTGCATCTGTGTCTCCCGTATCCTTCCGGGAATCACCCATGCCCCATAGCTTGGCGCTAAGCACCGGAAGGGGCTGCGCAAACCGCATATACAAGTCATATTCGCTGATTCCCAGATCCAGATTGCCACTCATATCATTCCAGATCATGTAAGCAGCTCCCAGCATTTGCGGAGAATAGCCCGGCAGAAACACCACCGTATCATTATCATAGAACTTATTCGCCTCCCACTTCGTATACAATTCTCTGCCGTCCAGATAATCATATCCGCCGCCCGGAATCACATACTGGTGGTTATTCTGCATATTGATCAGGGCATATCCCGCCTCATACATCTGTTTCGGATCAGCCCACAAGGTACTCCACAGATTCATCTGCAGATTCTCAGGCGCAGGCATAGTCTTTCCGGCCATATTGCTCAGGCTTCCCCACATGCGCACAGTTTTACCTTCCGCGCGTACCAGTTTTGCCATTTCCTCTGCATACACCCGATACCGCTCCCCGTCCCCGTAATACTCATCCATACCGATGTTGACGATCTCGGCCTCCCGAAACGCCGCATCCTCTCCGCCCAGCGCTTCCTGCCAGATTCTCCGGATCAGCGCAACCGCCTCCTTTTGATCCAGATCGATCTGATCCACCGATTCCGGATTTGCGGCAAGCGCATATTCCGGATACAGCTTTGTAATAGACAGGGAATGGGCCGGTGTATCGATCTCCGGAACAACCGTCACACCGTAGGTTTTCGCCGTCTTAATAAACTGTGCAAACTCTTGTTTCGTATAAGAATACTCTCCCGACGTAAGCTCTGCGCCGGCACCATTCTTAATATCCGACTCCAGCCGGAATGCACTGTCCGCGGTCATGGCCTGTTCCACCGAATCCGTCAATCCGCTGGTGCTTAAGATTATATTGTCGTTTAAATGAATCGCCAGATCGTTCATCTTATAATATGACATATGCTCCATCATAGCATACAGCATGTCCATCGACACTGCCTTACGCGCCACATCTATGCCGAATCCCCGCACCTGATAGAGCGGATAATCTCTGATCTGTCCTCTGGGCAGTGAGACATCCCCTGACAGGATCTGCAGGATCGTCACCGTTCCCCACCGCACGCCGGTACTCGTCTCCGCTTTTATGACACATATGTCACTTATATCGCACGTATATCCTTCCGCACCCAGCCCTTCAGATTCCTCGGCATATCCCAGATAGACATCTCCGGATTCGGTCTCTTCCAAGCTGCCGCTTACAACTTCCACCGTACAGCGCACCATCCGGCGATACCTGCTCGCAAAAAGTTCCGCCACATCCTGCAAATCAGAGCCTTCTTCCACGATCACACGGAAATGGTCTCCCGGCTCAAAAATGCCCTCTCCGCCACGCCATTCTGCCAGCGCCGGAATCACTTCGGGGCAATCGTTATAACGCCGCTCCTGATTCTCCGCCTCCCGCACGTCACTACCCGTACTGTCGCCTTTATTGTCGTATGCCGGAACTGTCAGCGTGCGGGCAACCTCCTGCGTATCGGAAGAATCCTCGCTGCTTGTCAACAGGAATCCGACCGTTACTTTTTTATCCTGAATCGTATCATAGATCCTGCCATCCGCACCTATGACCTGCTCGTAGTCCGCTCCCAGATAAGTAACTTCATATCCCTCCGGCGCCTCGGGCACCACCAGAAATCTGCTGCCGTCTGCACCGTATCCGACCGCCGGCTCTCCCAGCCGGTAAGCAGCCGGCTTGTCCGCATAAACCTCAAACTCATAGAGGGACACGTTCTGATAATAATTGGAAAAATCTTCTTCTCTTGCGGATACTGCATAGGTGCTAAGCCGCAGGAATTTCACCTGCACAGGGTCTTCCAGCACAATCTCCTGGTCCCTAATCTCCGGCGCGTCATCAAAAGCTTCCAATACGTCCCACGCTTCGCCGTCCATAGAGCCTTCCAGCGCATATGAAATCACATTGCGCCGCTCCCATCTGAGAATAACAAAAGAAACTGAAATTTCTTCCGGAAATTCCAGTTCTATATAGTGGGACGCATCCTCTCTGTCATTCTCGCTCGACCAGCGCGAAGACAAATCCTCCGCATTCCCGTCGATTGCCTTATATGCCGACAACTCCTCATTCTCCGTGCTGTCGCAGGTGGCAATCACGCCCCTCCTGCGCGCTAAGTTTGCACTTTGGTCTCCGCGAATGTGAAGCAGCCATGCCGCTCCAACGACAGAAACTGCTGCCAGCACACATAAGCAGATTACGACGATATATTTCTTTTTCTTCTGCTTCATTCCCATAACCCAGTTTGATACAACTTTTAGCCTGTATGCTTCATACACCTTTATGTTTCTTTTTTTCTAACCCAGCAGAGCTCCCAGCAGTCCGTAAGACAAGAACGACATGATAACTGTCGCAATCGCAATTCCCAATAACTCCGCCAATATTGCCTTCTTAAAGTCCACATCCAGAAGCGCGGCGATCAGAGACCCCGTCCACGCTCCCGTGCCCGGCAGCGGAATACCTACGAACAGCACCAGCCCCCAGAACTCATACTTCTTGATATTGTCACTTTTGCTCATGGCACGATTTTCCAGTTTCTCAATCAGTCCTCGGAAAATCTTGATCTTCTTCATCCATTTAAAAATCTGCTTAATAAAAAGAAGAATAAACGGAATCGGAATGATATTGCCGATGATGCACAGCGGAATCGCCGTGGTAATAGGAATCTGCAATAGCTGGGATACGATCAGCCCTCCCCGCAGTTCCAGAATCGGAATCATCGATATGATGAAAACCACCACTTCTTTTGAAACATATTTCCCCAACGTGACTGCAAATGCTGCCGCTAATTTTTCCATACTCTCTTACTCCCTGTCCGTTTCGTTAATATATCTGCCGGTCAGTTAAACTGCTATTTTCCTGCCGGCCGTACTGTCGGAATCCGCAAATCAATCGACCAATATCTCCGTATTCCGCAGCACATATTTTTTCTAATGCTTTTCCTCTACAAGTATATGTCTATCCACCATAAAACTTGATTCTTTCCCGCAAATCAGGCCTTCACAATCTCCCGAAGCGCCCGGTATAACGCCTCCATCTGCTCATCTGTCCCGATCGTAATGCGCAGATAATTCCTGATTCGCTCTTTATCCCAGAATCTGACATATATGTCATTATCCTTCAGCCGCTCGAATATCTCTTTCGCCGGAACCTTCTCATGGCTCGCAAAGATAAAATTACCATAGGGCTTCGGAAAAGTAAATCCCAGCTTACTAAGTTCTTCCTCCGCACGGTCACGGGTCTTCATAATCTTGTCACAGGTTTCCCGATAATATGCCACGTCCCTAACAGATGCCACTCCCAGCTGCAGCGACGTATAGTTTAGCGTGTAGGAATTCACCGAGTATTTCACATCGTTTAAGTACTTGATCAGCTTCGGATTCCCCATGGCATACCCGATCCGCATTCCCGCCATCGACCGGGACTTCGAGAACGTCTGCACCACCAACAGATTATCATACTTACGGATCAGCGGCAGACAGCTTGTGCCGCCGAAATCAATGTACGCTTCATCCACGATCACCACCACGTCACGGTTCGCCTCGATGATCTCCTCCACCTGTCCGACATCCATCAGGACACCTGTAGGCGCATTCGGGTTCGGGAATATCACTCCGCCGCTTTGCTGCCTGTAATCCTCCGGTCTGATACAAAAATGCTCATCCAGTGCCTTCGTCTCATAAGGTATCTTATACAGATCCGCCCATACATCATAGAAGGAGTAGGTAATATCCGGGAAAAAGACCGGTTTCCCTGATTGAAAAAAGGTCATGAACGCCAGTGAAAGCACATCGTCCGACCCGACACCGATAAAGAGCTGTTCTTTGTCGATCTGATAATAGGAAGCCAGCGCTTCCGCTAATTCGGTCTGCTCCGGGAATTCCGGATACAGCCGCATCTTATCCTGCTTCAGCGCAGCGATACACTTCTGCACCCCCGGTGCCGGCGGATACGGATTCTCATTGGTATTCAGTTTGATCACTTGTGCCTGATTTGGCTGTTCGCCCGGTATGTAGGGAACCACCTTTCGCACGTTTTCTTCCCATTTCATGTTGTCATGCCTTTCTTATTCTGTCCTATATCACTTGAATTTTATGACTCATATGGTTTCTCATTCAGGCTGCGGCACCTTCCACGCTCGTGCAAGCTGCTCATACTCTGCAGCCTGCTCCTCATTACCCGCCGCACGGTAACAGCGGGCAAGTCCGAAGAGCGGCAGATCACCGCCACAGTGAATATTCAATATACTTTCTGTCTCATAGGCTCCATTATAGAACCAGATGACCGCCTCGTCTATATCCTGTTTCTGCAGATAATATTCTCCTAATTCACAGCAGATTTCCGCACAGCCGTCACAAGCTATCACTTTCAATGCATATTTAAAGAAATCCTCCGCATCCCCGCAGATCCGTGCTGCTCTTGCCGCTACGCAGGCAGCCTCCTTGATCTCATCCTCACTGCGCTCCATATCATGACACGACTGTCGGAAAAATTCCCTCGCCGCTGTAAAATCCTGATCGTCACCGGAGATAAAGAGCTCTTTCGCGTAAATATTGTGAAGTCTCTTGTCCAGCCGGTCTCCCGCCTGCGTCCGCCGCACAAATGCCGCCAGATCTCTGTCCTTATGGTTGTTCTCCGGCATGTGCTGTATTTCGATGTCGCTGTCATAGATCACCGGCTCCAAGCCTACCTGCTCATGGATCGCTCCCTGCCACTGAAACGTGCGGAGTCTCTTAAAAAGTTTCGGCCGGAGCTCCTTATCAAAATTATAGATCGTCCCATGGGAAAGCTGATTGGCATAATACATCTGCACGATATCTATTTCCGACAGCAGTGTCGCTTTCAGTTGTCGGAATGCTTCCCGGTTCTTCTCATCCAAGACTTCATCCGCATCAGCAGAATAGATATACTCCATGCCAGCCTTGGAAAAAGCGAAATTCCGCGCCGCCGAAAAATCTCCGATCCACGTAAAATCATAGATCTTGTCCGTATATTTTGCCGCAATCTGCTTGGTGGCATCCGTGGAGCCCGTATCGACGATTATGATCTCGTCCATCAGATCCGCAATACTGTCCAGACATCTTGCTAAGATGCGTTCTTCGTTTTTCACGATCATGCATAGGCTGACTGTAATCATAACTTGTGCCTTTCCTGCTATATAGTATTTTAAATTTCTTGTCTAACCTTCCGCCAAACCAAAAACTGCATTTCATTTAATATTTATAATCATATCCTTCTTACGTTTCACCCATAGGATATCTCGGTATTTCCTATTCTGCGTCTACCTGTAGTACACCGTCTCCCTCATACATCTGTCCACATGCAGCAGACACCGTGCCTTGCCCGCAGTAAACACCATATCCTTGTATCTGTTCCTGCGCACAAAGCCTTTGGACGGACAGATCTGGTACAGTGTCGTGTACGACAGGTCAGCCATCCGCTCCCCCATACGCACTAAATATCCGTCACCGCTCCTGTGAAGCCCGGCTCGTCCCAGATAACAATAACGCTTTCCGTTCCAATTATAAATACGCACCGTGCGGCGCCGGATGCCATACAGCACAACCAACAGCAAAACTGACAGTATTGTCATTCCAATCATATATTCCTGATACAAATTATTTTTTCTCCTCTTCTCTTTCTTTACTATGTGGATTCGGGTGTCAAAAGGTGCTTTTCTTAAACCAAGATAGCAGATTGCACAAAATATTCGAGAAGCTGTCCTGCGTAGGAATATGATAGTTTCTTAATATTCTGTCTTACCAACATCCTAAGAGTAGCATACTCACCTGCGGATTGCAAACGCAATCCTGCTCTTCATCCGATCCAGCCCGACCTGTATTCCGAGTGGCACGATCACTCCCGCCGCCAGATAGACCATTTCAAACTGCTCTGCTCCTCTTACCAGATAATAGTAATCGATATTGGTGTAAAACTGTTCAAAATCAAAGTCCACACACGCTCCTGTACGTGCCGCCACCGCCGCGATGACTATCTTCACTATCATAAAAGCCATTACATGGTGCATCATCACCGCATAAGTATTACGCCCCAGATACTGCACTGTCCGGCTCTTTTCGACAGCCGGGGTAATGATTTTGGCAACCCGCAGCCAGAAGGCGATTCCGGATATGATCGTGATATATGGCATCACCGGACCGTTTGCAAAACCGGTACACCACACAGCACTGAACGCCAGCCCATTGAAAAATACATTCAGGATCACCTGAATCCCGATCAAAACAGCAAAATACGGCACATTTCCCAATGTGTCATGTTTTTCCAGCTTTTTCAAATAGAATTGCCCCATCTGAAAGCACGGGAAAAGCAGCAGAATCTTTCCCGGCATCTTATAATAGCCCCACACATGCCCGCCGATAGCAAGCCATACAACCGTAATGCCGACCAGTAAGCTTCCTGTCAGCATGATCCACTCAGTAATATTCCCTTCTTTTTCTTTAGACAAATCACTCTCTTCAACGGTTCTGTCGGACACCTTCTTATAAAAATGCCATACGCCGCGTATCACGTTTCGCAAAATAATCCTCGCAAGCAGGTTCATCATCTCTACGACAAACAAGACCGGGACAAACCACGCCGCATAATTGTAGATGAACTGATACCCATGCAAAAAAGGCGCTATGAAAAGTGTCCGGAAGCTGATTCCCTCACCCATGGCAAATCCGGCGGCACGCATCGCCCACGCGATCAGTCCATAGATCAGGTTCCAAATCATATAGGGCACAATCAGTCTGCTCAGCTTCTTTTTTACATAATTAAGAGGCTTCTCCTCCTCCGAATCTTTATAAAAATAGCCGGAAATAAACATGAAAAGCGGTACATGAAAAGAATAGTACGGGAACAGCTCCCCCACCGTCAGAATATGATACCCGCAATGCCCTGCCACCACCATAATGATCGTCAGTGCCGCCAGAATGCAAAACGTCAAATTGTATTGGTCTTCCTGTGTATGCATTGTCTGCGTCATACTTCTACCCGCTTATTTCTTTTCGGCTATTTTAAGAATTATATCATATTTTCCTAAACTGTGTTATGATTATAGTAACAAAAGCAAACAGCAACTGATGTATGGTTACTTTCCACAGCCTAAGCTCAGAGCGACCGTATTGTCCAATGTGTGAAAAGTAACGATGTATGCCATAATATCACAGGAAACATAAGATGAAGAAAAAGCAAAGAAACTCCCGAAAACTTATTTACTGTACATCTGCCATGGCGGCGCTTCTTCTCGCCGTATTTTGTTTTGGACTCTATCGGCATCACCGGACACCCGGTTTGATCACAGAATACATCCGCGCGTCCGAACTCGTCTCCGAAGCTGACTCCGGCAATTTTTCCGATATTTCGACGACAGTCGATGTAGCCAGCGCAAATGACATATTTGTCACATCTGCCGCAAGTATCAGAACCAATCCCTACTCCGACTTAAGTGTCCCTACCTATATTACAAAGGTGAACGACACCTATTTTCTGGTGGACTGCTATCATAATCAAGTAATCTATAACGACAATCTTACTTCGCCGCTCTCACAGTGGAAAGTTATGACGAATCAGATCGACAAAGGCCACACTCTTGCAAGTGACGGCTCCGTGTATCTGATTGATGATACGGAGCGGCACCGCATCCTTATTTTTGAGAAAAAAGGCAGTGCCTATGCGCACACACAGACTTTTGATGAGATCGGCAACAGACCCCATTATATCATCTATCACGAGCCCACTGATACATTCTATGCATGGAGCTCCATGAGCGGTGAAATGTATCTGTTCCGCCACAATCCTGATGATACACGCATGTATCTGACAGAGATCCGCCGTATCGAATCCCTCGATAACGTCTATGTGCGTTCGTTTACGATCATCGGCAATGACATTTATTTTGTTGCGGGAAACTCTTCCATTATCCGGGCCGACCTTGCGAGTTTCAAGATTCGAGAAACGTACCTCGTTCCCGACACCATCGCCGGCATGATCCAGCTCACTCGCATTCAGGATTATTACTATATTACCGTCTCCACGGACATCACCGGCAGTCAGGATTATGCCACCATCCTGCGCACCCGCGATCTGTCGAATCTGGCAGACGGCAAATATGAAGATATCTATGAATATTTTATCGGCGGCGGTACGCCCTACTATATCACGCAATTAGATAACGCATATTATTTAACAGAGCACCGCCTGCCCGGGCATTCCGTATGGCGGTTCCAGGTAGAGAATAATGAAATCAAAAATGTGGAGACAGTATACTAACACGGGGATTCTTTCAATATTGGCAACCAGCCTGTCTCTCTATGCACGGAAGCTCACGCGGATCGTAAGCACCCCGTCTGTATACTGCGCCTTAATACTGCCGCCCATCTGCTCTGTCAAAAGACGTGCGATCGACAACCCTAAACCCGTTGCATGTTCCCCGTTCTCCACCGTATAGAACCTCTCGAACAGCCTGCCCACCTGCACCTCGTCCAGCGCTGCGGCATGATTGGAGAACTCTATCTCACCATCTTCGGACAGCATGATCTTCAAATCCCCATCACTGTACTTGAGCGCATTATTCAACACATTTTCAAAAACGCGTGAAAGAGCGACAGGATTCAGCCTGCGGACTACTTTCTTTTCCGGCATTGTTATCTGCGGTGTGATCTGCCGCATCTTAAGCGCGCCGTAATAAGCCGCAATACTCTCTTCCAAAACCCGGTTCAAATCTACATCTTCCCATACCTTTTCGCAAAATGACACTCCTGTCACTTCTTGTCCGGATGGTATTTCCCCAGCCGGAACCGCCGCCGCATACACAAACAGTTCCTCGGTCAGATCTTTTAACGCTTCCGTACGTTTTTTGATAATCTCCAGATATTTCTCTGCCGCCTCGGACTTCTCTTCCTTTTCAAGCAGCTCCAGATAACCGTATATCGCAGTCAACGGCGTTCTGATATCATGGGAAACATTCGTAATCGTCTCCTGTAATGCCAAGTTCCCCTGTTCATACCTCTGCCTCTGTGCGCGCAGACGGCGCAGCTGCGTATTGATCTCGTCTGCAAGCCCCCTCATTGCCTGATCCTGACTGTCGATCGTGATCAGCGTATTCGTCTCTGTGTCAAGTTTTTCTGTAAGTCCTTCCCGAATCTCCCGTGCCGCTTGCCGCATCACCCCTATTTTCCATATCAAAAGAAGGATGACACTAAGCAGTACGCCACATATAATCCAATTCTGCACTTGTATATGATCCTCCTTTCTGCAAATAAAAAATGAACTTCGCCCAATTGCGAGATTCGCTTCACAAACTCGTGCATGACGACCAATTTCCTATAGAGATTCGGATGTCAGAGGGTACATTATTATATTTTCATAGGCAGATTGCACAAAATGTTCTCGAAGCTGTCCTGCGGAGGAATATGAGATTTTCTTAATATTCCGTTCGATATCCAGAAATTCCGGGACACGGATGTCCCGGAAAGCCCGTAATGAGCCCGGATGGCGAATAGAGGGCGGTTTCGTCAGTTTACACAACTTTGCCGGAATATTTTAGAAAATCCATATGACGCAGCCCGACACGAGAGAACATTTTGTACAATCTGCCCTCTCAGCCTTTCATAAGCACCTTCTGACACTAAAATTCTATAGATTAAATAAGTGCCGATATCTATTATCTGTTTCCATCACTTAATATCTTTTCTCCGAAATATCCAGATTCCCGCTCCGGTACAGACCGCCGCAACTCCAAGCATACATATCGGCTGTTTCACCGAATAATTGATGCCATGGTCTGCAACATACATTACCTGTCCGGAGGGCAATAGCAGCTCTGCCCACTCATATATTTTCCGCTTCGTACCACTCAGATATCTTGCATTATACTCAGTCTCCACCACTGTCTTGATCTCACCGGATTCATCTTCCACCTCAGTGACCCTCTCTATTGTCGCGGTCATCGACAGATACTGACATACATACAATCCGGCACACAGAATAACGAAGGAAAGCATCAGACTGACTACGGTCGCCCGTACGGTATTCATATCTGACATGGAAATCAACACGAAAATCGCCGCATACGCCAGCAAAATAAAAAGTGCAACGCTCATGCCCTGAGCGGGTTTCCACAAACCAGCTACCGTTTCTTTTCCGATCAAAGCAAGTCCCATAATCGCCGATGTCACACTATAAGTAATGCATGCTATGATTCCGGCAGCATAACAGGCAAGCAGATTCGCTATATAAATATGGAGCCTTGAATGCCCCGCAGACAGCTTATTCCTGATCGTCCCGTTGCTGTACTCCACCCCGATATATAGAGAAATAAAAATCGCCAGCGCAACACCGATGAACAACATCTCGTTAAAGAAAAATAAATTCCAATTCTCGTATTCTTTATGATTCTTATGCACGGTAATGTAAGTGTCAGTATATATCAGTACACTGTAACCGATCATAAAAATTTCCAATACATAAAATATCCTGCTTCTCCACAGTCTCGCAAAATTGGCGGTAAGTAACCTATTCATACACTTCACCTCCCACCAGATTGACATAGTAGCTTTCCAGGCTTTCGTCATATTCCCTGTAAGAAAGCACCTCGCAGTGTTCCTGTTCCAAGGCAAGTACCAGCTTCGTCACACTCATGTCCGCATAGATTTCCGCTTCCGCATTTGATAACACCCGATATCCAATCTGCATTTGATGAAGCACACGCGCCAGCGCCCCTGCGTTATCTACTTCTACGCGGACGCACTTTCTGCACGCCGCCTCCATCTCCTGCGCGCTGATCTCCCTGACAATGCGTCCCCTGTCAATAAAACCGTAATGTGTAGCCAGTTTAGATAATTCTTCCAGAATATGACTGGAAATCAGTACTGTGATCTGCCGTTCCCGGTTCAGCTTCAAAATAAGCTCCCTGATTTCTATGATTCCCTGCGGGTCAAGCCCATTAATAGGCTCATCCAATATGAGAAAATCCGGATCGCCCGCCAGTGCAACAGCGATTCCGAGACGCTGCCGCATGCCCAGCGAAAAATTTTTTACCTTCTTTTTCCCGGTATCCGCAAGACCGACCAGTTTCAGCAAATCTTTGATTCCCTCATAGGACGGCAGCCCCAGCACCCGGTACTGCAGCTTCAGATTATCCTCCGCCGTCATATCCATATAGACAGACGGTGCCTCCACGATCGCTCCTATCCTTCCCCGGGCTTTTTCAATCCCTTTGTCGGTGTTCTTTACTCCGTATAAGGTATACTCACCCGAAGACACCTTCTGCAATCCGCAAATCATCCGGATCAACGTCGTCTTTCCCGCACCGTTTTTACCCACGAATCCGTAGATCGATCCCCTGGGCACATGCATGGACAGCCCGTCTAATGCTTTCGTATGCCTGTACTGTTTGCACAGTGCCTCTGTTGTCAGACAATATTCCATAACCCTTTCCTCCTGTCATTCCGTTCCGATCCTGTGTTGACATGTATGACTCTAGCATGGAAAAGTTAAGATAGCGGTTAAGAAAAGAGTTAAGATTTGATTTAAAATGGTAAATTTTTTCGGCTCCCGAATTCTGTCTCTGCATTATCATGTCTTCATCCGAAAGCCGATTCCCCAGACCGACTCTATATACTCTCCGTCACTGCCGTGTCCGCCCGCTTCCCGCAGCTTTTTTCTCAGATTACTGACATGTACTTTCAGCGAACTCTCCATACAATCCGGCGTGTCCTCACTGATCCGGTCTAAAAGCGCTGACTTGGTTATGACCTGCGTCGGATTTTGCATCAATGTCTTTAGAATCGCATACTCCGTCTTCGTCAGCCTGACAGTCTGCTCCCCAATCATAGCCGTGCGCATGGTTAATGACAGGCGTATATCATCGAACTGTAATATATCTTTTTCATTACATATGTTATTTCTATTTTTTCGAAGCTGTACAGCAACCCGCGCCAGAAGTTCCTTTCCCTCAAAAGGTTTCGTGATATAATCCGCCGCGCCACCGAGAAGAAGCTGCACCTTATCATCGACTCCCGCCTTGGCGCTGACCACGATCACCGGAATCCCTTCCCATTTCGACAGCAATTGCTCTCCGGAAATTCCCGGCAGCATCAAGTCGAGCAGGATCAGATCCGGCAGCACCGCGCTTGTTTCCATACCGTCTTGGGAAGACAACCCACAATAACGCTTGGCATGCTCCATCAAGAGCACAGCCTCCGTTCCGGAATAGGCGCGCATAACGCCATACCCCTCTCGCATCAGCAGCTCTTCCAGCATATTGCCGATATCAACATCATCATCTATCACCAGAATATTGCTTTTCCTGTCCTGTATATCCAAATTCTATCGTCCTCTCCGCCATTTGCTGCGTGCCGTCATTCTACTCAGCTGTGCCATTATTCTCTTCCGGCCGTACCGTCTCCGCAGCATTGCCCTGTTGCCCGGCAATTCTTACTTTCCGCGCATTGATATCCCCGTAGATCTCCAACTCCGGTATCGCCTGCAGGAACTTTGTGAACTGGGAATAACCGTAATTCTTCGGTTTAAAGCGTTTATATTTACCGTGCACGATGTTGCTCAGTTCGCTCACGCGCATGCCTTTTTTGCCCTGTTCCCCTACAACTGCTTTGATATAATCGGTAATCTCTTCTTCCGTCTCCCTATTTTCCCTGATCTCAACATTGACTCTCGTGTTATTCTTCACCAGCTGCAGACTGGGAATCTCCTCTAAAAAGCGTGACAACAGGCTGTAGCCATAATTTCTCACGTCAAAATCCGGATACTTGTTGAGAAGCCTGCTTCCGATTTCCCCAAGACCTGTTTCCTTGCCTCTGTTTTCGTTCTCCGTAATGATATTGATGATGGCGCTTTCGATCACTTCCTTACTGATCGAAGTCGATTCCTTCGTATCACCGTTTGCCTTCGCCGCTTTTTTCTTATTTTTACCGCTCTTACCGGAGGCCGCAGCTGACTCCTGTGCGGCTCCCTTCGAGGACTCCTGTGTCTCCTCTTCCTGCAAATCTTCCTCATCCTCATCAATCAGATTTTCAAGGACCGTGAACTGTGAACATGCTGTACGGAAAGAACGGGGCGTCTTCTCCTCTCCCATTCCCACCACCAGCATACCCGACTCACGCAGTCTGCCCGCAAGTCTGGTGAAGTCACCGTCACTGGAGACAATACAGAAGCCGTCCACATTTCCTGTATACAAAATATCCATCGCCTCTATGATTAACGTGGAATCCGTCGCATTCTTCCCCACCGTATTGGAAAACTGCTGCACCGGTGTGATGGAATTCTCCATCAGTTTCGTCTTCCACCCCTTCGCCTGTGTGCTTGTCCAATCGCCGTACGCTCTCCGGTATGTTACGATTCCGTGCTTCGTCATCTCGTCCATAATTGCGGATATATACTTCGATGAAATGTTATCCGTATCGATCAGTATTGCAAATCTTTTATCTTCCATACTCATCATTCCTTTCATAAAATATATTGTGTTATTATATTGTTTTCCATACACGTTGTCGTGCATCAGATTGCGCTACGTTCAACTTCGAGATTCGTTCCGTGAACTCACAGTTTACCAAGCAATTTCTCATATAATAAAAAACGTGTGTTGCATAACTATTGTTTTTCTCATTTTTTGCTTCAATCCGATAAGCGTTCTGTGTTAAATCATGATTTACTCGATTGACTCGTTGTCTTTTTAGGGAAACAACTGTTCCGATTTGTTCATCAATCCAAGCAGACATTCCGCGAAATATATGTTTGCTTTCATCCCTTAATCTACATATAAATAACACACGTCGCACATTTTATAACATGTGAAATTTCAACTTACTCCCATCAGTCGTCGTTTATACAATATCCACCGTTATGTTTATTTCGTCCCCAAAACCCCAGTATTTATGCGCTCTTTTGCTATTTGTCCGTACGATATCAAATCCCTTGGAATATAAATTCCAAGGGATTTTCACTCATTTACTTCCGTCACGGACCGTTGCCGCTATGGACAAATCAATCATTCACTCTGTGCCTTTTGTTTCATATTCAAATACTCTTTAATCAGCTTCACACAGTTATCCCAACCAACTTTAGAACTGTTCAACGTTAAATCGTAATTTAATGGATCTCTCCAATTCTTTCCACGCGTATAATACTTATAATAATCCGCCCGATATTTGTCTGTCTTATGCACCAGATCTTTCGCCCTGCTCTCCGACACCTGCATTCTATTCATAACAGTAGCTATGCAATCTTTCTCCGGCGCTTCTACATAGACGCTGATCACATTCGGCATATCTCTAAGAACATAATCCGCACACTTGCCGATCACTACGAAAGACTCTGTCTTCGCAAGCTCCCGAATGATCTCAGATTGAATATTAAACAGGTTAATATCGGATGTGAATTCCTTATCGCTGGGCTCCACCACATAAGTATAAGGAATCTTCATCAGATGCTTCATGGCGTAACTGCCGCGCAGTTTCTCGTCCACTTCCGCAAATAACTGTTTGTTAATACCGCTGTACTCCGATGCCATATCGATCAGCTGTTTCGCATAACATGGTACTCCCAGCTCCTCCGCAAGCTGACTGCCAATCGCCTTACCACCGCTCCCGAATCCGCGCGCAATCGTAATCACATAATTCTCCATATGTCTTGCCCTCCTTATCCGTTATAAGGTATCCGCAACAATCCCCTGCCGCTCCGCCGCATATACAGCGCCGAAGCTTCCTCCGGATTGTACTATATATACTTATTTTACCATATCGGAAGCATTACTTATAGTAAAATCTGTAATTATGTCTGTAACATTTTAACCATAGCGGCACTGTTCAAGTCACACCCATATCCGACACAGACGGAAGTTAATTACTGAGCGGACGGCCCAGACCACCTATTATCCGACTAATCCCATAATAATCAGAAGCAGCAACAGCACCGGCAGCACATACGTCACATACCCTCGAATCCACTTCGGGATCTTCATACCCTCACCGATATTGGCTTCCTCTCTGTATTTGTCAAATCCCCATCCGAACCGTGTCACACAGAACAGCAGATAGCAGAATGATCCGAGCGGCAGGATCACATTGCTGACTGCAAAATCTTCCAAATCCAGAACCGTGCTCCCCTCTCCCAACGGCTGGAATGCGGACCACAAGTTATATCCCAACGCGCAAGGCGTAGATAACAGAATCAGAGCAAACAGATTGGCCACGCAGGATTTCTTCCGGCTCCAATGAAACAGATCCATACAACAGGAAATAATATTCTCGAATACCGCCAGAATCGTGGAAAATGCCGCGAATGTCATAAAGACAAAGAACAGCGTTCCCCAGACACGTCCGCCCGCCATGCTGTTAAACACATTAGGCAGCGTGATGAAAATAAGGCTCGGTCCCATATCCGGGCTGATCTGAAAAGCAAAGCAGCTCGGAAAAATAATAAGCCCAGATACAATTGCCACAAAAGTATCCAGGAGCGCTATATTCACCGATTCTCCAAGCAGCGTGCGCTTCTTGTCAATATAACTGCCGAAGATCGCCATGGCGCCGATTCCCAGACTCAAAGTAAAAAACGCTTGATTCATAGCGGCCGTTATCGTTTCCCAGATTCCCACTTCCCTCATTCTCGCAAAATCGGGAAACAGATAGAATTTCAACCCCTCCATGCCGCCTTCCAGCGTCAGACTGTGCACTGCCAGAACAACGATTATAATAAGCAGGAGACTCATCATGACTTTCGTAATGCGTTCTACGCCCTTCTGTAATCCCATAGAACAGATCAGGATCCCTGCCACGACAATCACTATCATCACTGTCATAAGCACCGTAGGATTCTCCAGCATTTCCTGAAACATGGCTCCCACCTGCGCAGCATCCTTCCCTGTAAATCTGCCTGTCAGCATCTGATAGAAATAGTACAGCATCCACCCCGCCACCGTGGTGTAGAACATCATAAGAAGATAATTACCTGCCATACCCAGATATCCGTGCAGATGCCACTTCTGTCCCGGCTTCTCCAGTTCGGTATAGCTCCTAATGATACTTTTCCGGCTGGCACGCCCCACCGCAAACTCCATGGTCATCACCGGCACGCCCATAGTAATCAGGAAAAACAAATAGAAGAGCACGAACACGCCTCCCCCATATAGTCCCGTTATATAAGGAAATCTCCACACATTTCCGATTCCGATCGCACATCCGGCAGACAATAAGATAAATCCCATCCGCGAACCCAGTTTCTCTCGTTCCACTTTCCGTTCCTCCGTCCGTATACCTAAATATAGAGCTTAAACAATCTAAGTATAGCATACAATGATATACTTTTCTCTCAAAACTTTTTTCTTCATATCTTTGCAAGTTGGTTTAATATGATTATCGTTATTACGTTTGTTTTTATCTTTGCAATTCGTCTTCTATGTGCTATAATATTCTCAGGTGCTACCCTAAACGGTAAGCGGTTCACCTTTCGCCGGATGAATACATTTGAGAACTTCCTGTATTTTGGAGGTGATACATATGGAAAATATAGTGAAAGGTACAAGATATGATGATGGAAACGACGGTAGGAATCGTTGGTATTGTAGTGACAATCATCAGTATTATTGTTACTCTGATCAGTATCATACAATCCTACGGGGAACATAAACATCAAAAAAGCAACCGCACCCGCCAAAAGTGATGGTTGCTTTTTTGATTAGCAACTAGTAACCGAGGTGAACCGTTTGCTTTACGGGCAGCACCTCTTATGGTTATATTATAATATTCTTTCCATAATGTCAATTAATTTCCGTTTTTAAGTTCTCTAAATTTTTATTACTCTGACTTTCCTTCCCTTATAAACGGATCTCTCCAAAAGACCACCAGCAGTTCCACGACCATAAAGCACCATATAATGGGCTCGCATATGATAACTGCCGTGTACTGCATCTTAGGAATGAAATATGCCGTGAATACTATTTTACCAACCAGCTCGATCACACTCGAAAAAACCGGAAGAATTTTCTGACCGATCGCCTGCAAAGCTCTTCTCGTATTATTGAGTACGCCGAGAATAAAATAGCAGGGCGCAACCACCCGCAGATACAATGTCCCGTTCCGCAAAAGAACTTCTTCATCAGACCCGGAGAGCCAGCGGATCATAGTCGGCGCAAAGCCCCAAATAACAATTGTTATTATTACTGTCACAGCCGCATTATATATATACGAGTATTTCATGGCTTTGCGAATGCGCCCGGGCTGTCCTGCTCCATAATTCTGGGAGACAAATGTATTGACGGTCTGATTCATCGCCGTAAAAGGCATCATGCAGAAAGAATACAATTTTCTCGCCGCCGTATGCGCCGCAATGGTCAGATACCCCAATCCGTTAATTCCCGATTGCAGAATTACGCTTCCGATCGAAACAAAGCACATCATAAATGCCGTGGAAAATCCTTGCGCAGTCATTTCTTTATACAATGGCATATCGACCTTGAAGTTTTCCCTTTTCGGTATCAGAATGGGGACTGCTTTCGCGATATAAATCAGGCAGAGCAGCACGGAAATGCCCTGTGCAATCGCTGTCGCCTCGGCGGCCCCGCCAAGCCCTCTGCCCATAACCACAATAAATACATAATCCAATACAATATTGGCAAATGACGAGATAATCAGGAAGATGAGCGGCATAAGGCTGTTGCCGATCGCCCGCAGCAATCCCGCGCATAAATTATAGGCAAACATAACCAGCGTGTATCTCGTGATGATAGAGATATACCGGTACGCCTCAGCCATCACTTCCTCCGGCGTATGTAAGATCTGCAAGAGGGGCAGCAAAACAACCCGCGACATCAAGGTGATCACCGCCACGACAGCCACGCCGATGACAATAGCCGCAGCAGCGGAATCCTTAAGCATCTTCTCATCGCGGGAACCGAAGCACCGGGCCGTCACAATGGCAAGACCGTTGCCGAATCCCAGTGCAAACCCTATCAACATATCATAAATCGGTGAGGATGCACCGATCGCCGCCAGCGCCGTCTCTCCTAATGTACGCCCGACAATCAGCGTGTCGATCGTATTATATAATTGCTGAAACAATGTAGAAAAAAGAAGCGGAATCGCAAACTGTACCATCGGCAGGAAAATATCTCCGGATAAAAAGTCTGCCTTCTTATATTTCTTGAACATAATACGCCCCTCCGCCGTCTCTTTTGTACACTGCTTGACAGAATATCTCCCGTACATTTCACCTGCTCAGAACGTGAACGCAATCGAAGTTATTGCCCTATTGCTCTGTTTCAGACTTGCACTTCTTTTCCGTCTGACAGGCTAAAACCAGCCGCCGAAGCGCCGGAACACTCTGCATGGCACCCAGCACGACAAGATCAACCGCCATCACGGCAAGCACAAGCACGCCGTTTAACAATATGGAATATACCCACGGGTTCACCATCGGCATTCCCAGAAAAGTCTCCGGCATATACATATACCACAGCAGTCCCCCCGACAGGGTCAGTGATACCCATCGTCCGAAAGACCCCAGAACGGTGCCCCACAGCCATCCCAATTTCTTACCGGCGCCGAATCCGCATAAGAATACTAATGTATAAGCCACCACATAATCAAGCAGCATGGACTGCCATGAGATTGCAATGCCTCCGCCCAGAAAATATTGCAGCACACCGTTGACAAAACAGCACAACAGCGAATATCGCGGTCCCCAGCGTAAGCAGTACACCAGAATCGGTACCAGTGCCAGATCAACGGAACCACCGAACGGAAAACGGAATATCCGAAAATATCCCAGTACGGTCGCCGCAGCGATCATGATAGCGCCCTCAGTCAGCGCACGGATTTTGTTTGTTTTTTGTGTCATAGTCGTTTCCTCCTGATAAAATGTACCGCGTGCATTCAGGCATAACGCGGTACGAAAAAAACGACTACTATTCTGTTGCTCAAATAGTCACAGTCCGACCCACAAGTCAGACTGTTACGTCGAATATTCTTCCTACGCCGGCATTACCCGGATCAGGTTCAAGGGACCGGAAGCGACATTACGCCTCTGCATCTCAGCCGGACTTGTGTCCAGCGCCCCTGTTATTCTGTTGCACTACGGTCTATCTATATATACTATATTTTGTGGAAATATGCAAGCCGTCTCTTATGGCTGTGCAAAATCCACCGTACACTTCCCGCCCTCCTGCCACGTAATCGCAAGCGGCCTGAGATTATACTCGGTAATCGCGTACCCGTCGGCCGTGAGCGATACGGTAAACTCCGCCATGCCGCCCTTCACACAGGACTGCTCCGGCTGGGCGCTGATATAGTTTCCGACGGAATAATAAACCAACATCTCATGTCCACTGTCATCCCGCAGGACTTCATAAGGCTGCAGCGCATGAGGATGGGTGCCGACGACTACATCCACCCCGCTCTCCAGGAAAATTTCCGCCCACTTCTTCTGAAAATCATCGGGTTCTTCCTCATATTCCGTCCCCCAGTGTGCGAAAATGATTACGACATCGCTTTGTGCTTTTGCTTCCCCGATATCCTCTCTGATCCTCTCTTCGTCGGCAAGCAGGTGCACCGAATCAGGAGCCTCTTCCGGAATCCCGATCCCGTTGGTGCCGTACGTATAGTTAAGCATGACAAACCGGATTCCATTTCTGACAATTATGTCATATGCTTTGTATTCTTTCTCCTCGACCGACTGTATCCCGAGACAAATGATATCACGCTCCCCGAAAAACTTCTTCGTAAAATCAATCCCCGCCATTCCCCGGTCAAGGGCATGGTTAGTGGCGCATGTCACCACATCAAACCCGGCATCCGCTATTGCATCCCCCACCTGTGCCGGCGTGCCGAACCGCGGATAATCACCGTACATGGCAGGATCATCGGTAAGCGGCGTCTCCTGATTGATCACGGCGATATCGCTCTTAGTAATGGTCTCCTTTATATTTTCAAATAAAAAGTCAAAGTTTCCGTCATTATGTAAACCGTATCGGTATATTGGTTCATGAATCAAGTTGTCACCAAACGCAACAAATGACACTTCTGTCGTTTCTTTTTTAAATCCCCACGAATCCCAGATCCAACTGTTCACTCTTCCATCAGGAGCAGTCAGCAGCAGACGATTTCGAGGAACCCGCATGATATGTTCCGCCTGCTGAGCCTGTCCTTTCACCGCCATCTCCGACACATCCTGCCCGATATACGAAGACATCCACTTCGGTCTGACTTTCCCTTCATGCAGTCCGTATACGAAGATATGCTGTGACCACTTCTTCTCATCCTCCTCCACCCAGAACGGTTTGCTCCTGCCGTACCGTCCGATTTTCCAGCAAAGCAGAATCATTTCCTCCATCTTATCGCCGTCTATATCCGCAGATAACACACTCTGCACTTTGACTCCCTTCGGAGAAGCCCATATGACACCATTGTCATATTCAACAGAAACCTTTTTCTGCGCCAGAATGATTTCATATTTTTCTGACGAGTCATAGCTTATTCCACTCTCCCACCTGATCCAGCGAGGCAAAAAGGTTCCGTTCATCCACAGCATATACAAAACGGCGCCGGTTCCCACCAACGCCATTATGCACACTAGTATTTTTCTCATTCGCGCTCTATTCCCATTCATACCGATACCGATAACTGTCCGTCCACGCCGGCTGCTTTACCGGCTTGTTCTCATAATGATAGACGCCTTCTTCGTCAGGCCGCATGCCCATCATCGTCTGCCACTTCGCATCTGTCAGCCGGTCGTTCATCGGCCAGTCAAACTGATAGAAGGTATAGACGCTTCCTCTGGCGATCTTCAGCTTACCATCTACTTTCACGATCACATCCATAACGGAAGGACTTCCTGTCGCCGCTTCCAGCACGGTGCCGTTAGGGTCTGTTGCGATATCCACCACGATCGCCGCCTGATACTCCTCACTGAATATCTGATCGGGATCGTCTGCCTGATCTTTCACCGCCTCATACCAGAAATGCTCGATATTACCGCCGTAACTTCTGATAAACTCGAATTCTTCCTCCGTGGGCACTTCATCCAGAAGTTCTTTCTTCGAGATCGTCAACAGCTGATCCGCGATTTGTGACAAACGCGAGAGATTCTCTTCCTCCGCGGCACTGAGCATTCCGTACTTCTTCAGTCCCTCCACGGTCCGGTCTGACAACTCGGCAAATCTGGCATACACCAACGGTTCCGGCTCCACATATCCTCTGTCGTCTGGTTCCTCTTCATAACCGCCGCCCATCTCAGCCATAACCTGCTTCGTATACAGTATGGTATCGTGCTTTAACTCCGTGAAGCTGCCCGCAAAACACTCCAGATTCTTCTTCGCCCACTCTTCTGACTGCATAAACATCGGATATCCCGCACCTTTTACCTCCAATAAGGGACGGAGTGTATTGAGCCAGCCGGCATACAGACTTGCCGACCACCTGCCCTGATCTTCCTCACCCAGAACACTCCTGAGCCGCTCCATATTCTCGGAATATCCGCGATACTCCGTCGCACCATTCTCCTCCAGAATCGCAAGCGCCGTATCACTGCCGAGCGCCGCCGGTACATCCAGCACGTCCGGAAGCATGCGCTTATCCCCGGCACTGTTCTCCTTCACATCGCTGTAGATCAGTTTCTGCATGATTGCGGCATCCACACTAAACCGCTGTCCCATAAACCGAAAACCCGGAATCACATTGTCCTCCCCGTCCCCGATGGGTACGGAATTAATCTGCGGGATCTGCAGCATAGCCGTCAGGGAATGAAATTGTTCAAACGCCTTTTCATTTCCGACAAACGTGTCAGTTGTAACATTCTCTCCGTATACCTCCCGTATGATCGGAAGATAATCCGCTACATCCGCATCATCACTCTCTCCTGTGAAAAAAGCCGTCACATCATAGATCGACTGCCAGAGCTCATAAGCCTGCGTATCCTCCGAAAGTGCCTGTGAAATCAACAGTGCGCTTCTGTCCAGTTCCTCCTTATCCTGCTCAAAGTGAACCCTGCCATACCACATCATCGCCTTAAAATACCGCTCCAGCGTCTCATCGCCCTCATAATAGCCTCTCGGTATGTACTGCGTATAATCCTCCATCTCACCGGTGATCGATGACTCGAAGATATCCTCCGTCTCGTCGATACGCCCCAGTTCATACAGCACGGAGTCTTTCACATAATCTTCTACCTCCGTGCTGTCGTCAAGCAGTTTCGCTCCTATGGTGAAAAAAGCGACATTGCGCTTTGCCGCACCCTCCCACTCACTGCCTTTCAGCCGGTCATAGTACTCCTTACTGTCCGTCAGCATTAGCCGGCTCAACTGTCCCAGCCGGTCCGACAGATAGTCCCGCTCCACGTTTTTCAGAAGATGTCCGAAATACAAATGATAGGTATTCATCAGAGAATCCACCGTCACGAAGCTGGCCTGATCAAGATAACGATTCTCTTCGTACTGATCAAAAAATTCCCTGCCGCCGCCCTCACGCACGATAAAGCCGTTCTGAACCAGCTTCTCTCTGGTATCATCGTCATACCAGAACTGCCACAAATTATCAATGTTGCTCAGATCAGGTTCCACCGTATAGGGCTCTACGCAGGGCGTGATCTCGATCTCCCGAATCGTCGCTGTGTTTTCACCAAGCTGTGTATCGCCTGCCGCCGTTTCAGCAGTTTCCCCGTTTTCGGATTCCTGATCCTGTGCCTGCTGCCCGTCAGAAGCCCCTTCCTGCGTCTCTTCCGTTATAACTTCACCGGTCGTTTGTCCCGCGCTGCACGCGCTCAGCGTACTAATAAACAGCGCCGTCGTCATAACTGCTGCAATCGCTCTTTTTTTCATAACCAATTATTCCTCCCCTTTGCTACAACTATTCTACTCTAGGGAATCGGAAAAAACAAGAATGACACCGCACTTTGGGAAATGAGAAAATATAGTTACTGTTCATACATTCGCAGCAAGATGTAAGCGTGACGCCAGTGTGAAAGAAAAAGAAATAATATCTGTGCAAAAGACAGTTGTGATAGTATAATGGGCGTGGACTTAACAAAATGGAGCGTTTCGTCATAAGGATTTATTTATAGAATACGAAAAAAAACAAGGAGCATTCCCATGAATCCCAACTATCAAAAGACAATCTACGCATGTTTCGTAGGATATATCGTACAGGCGATCGTCAATAACTTCATCCCGCTGCTGTTTTTAACCTTCGAGAGCACGTACGGCATCCCCCTCAGTCAGATCACCATACTGATCACCTTCAACTTCGGCATCCAGCTGCTGGTGGATCTGCTGTCGGCGGGCTTCGTGGATAAGATCGGCTACCGGGCTTCCATCCTGCTCGCCCATATTCTGTCCGCAACAGGACTTCTGGGTCTCGCCGTGCTGCCGGAACTGCTGCCCAGCGCTTACGCCGGACTTCTGATCTCCGTCATGATCTATGCCCTCGGAGGCGGGCTGCTGGAAGTACTGGTCAGCCCGATCATGGAGAGCTGCCCTACGGATAATAAGGAAAAGGCGATGAGTCTTCTTCATTCTTTCTATTGCTGGGGGCATGTGGGAGTCGTACTTCTCTCCACGCTCTTCTTTAGAATATTCGGAATTGCAAATTGGAAAATACTGACTTGCATCTGGATCATCATTCCCATCGTAAACACTTTTATCTTCTCCAAAGCGCCTATCGCGCCTCTGGTAGATGAGGGTGAAACCGGCATGTCCATGTGGGAACTGTGCCGAAACCGAGTTTTCTGGCTGCTTATGCTCATGATGATGTGCGCAGGCGCAAGCGAGCAGTCCGTGAGCCAATGGGCATCTACTTTTGCCGAAAGAGGACTTGGCGTAAGTAAGACGCTGGGCGATCTGGCAGGTCCCATGACCTTTGCCGTCCTGATGGGAAGCGCCAGATCCTTCTACGGCAAATTCGGGGACCGGATCGATCTGGACAGATTCATGATCGGGAGCGGCATCCTCTGTATCCTTTCCTACTTAATGATCTCCCTGTCGCCCTCCCCTGCCCTGTCGCTTGTGGGATGCGGCATCTGCGGGCTGTCTGTGGGCATCATGTGGCCCGGCAGCTTCAGCAAGGCTGCCGCATCGATCAGAAACGGCGGAACCGCCCTGTTTGCACTGCTGGCGTTGGCCGGCGATCTGGGGTGCTCCGGCGGTCCCACACTGGTAGGTTATATTTCCAGCATCGCTTCGGATGATCTGAAAATGGGTATTCTGACAGCAGTCATCTTCCCCGTATTGCTGGTAACCGGCATACTTGTGCTTCGGAAACCGAAAGCGGAAAATTTAGTGGAGCGTTGAATCGGATATTTTCTCAGTCATATACAATAAATGCCTGACCGCGTCCTCCAGATTTGCCCGGGCCACCCTGCCTTCCTGATACCCTTGCAGAATCTGCATGATTACCGGAGGACCGCCGGGCATGACCACATCGTTGCCCGCCGCAACGGCATCCGCGCCGTCCACTACCACATCCATATCGCCCCAGTCCGTGACGACCACACCTCTGTATCCCCATTCCTCCTTTAAGATACGGGTGCAAAGATCTGCATTTCCGGCCGCGAACACGCCGTTGATCTTATTAAAAGATGTCATCAGGCAGACAACATCCGCCTCTCTTACCAGCATTTCAAAAGGTTGCAGATAAATCTCCCTTGCCGCCCGCTCGCTTAAAATGGAATCCGCCGCGTCATAATGTTTATTGCTGCTTCCCCGGCGGAATGTTTCCTGCTCATTTACCGCAAAATGCTTGGGGCAGACCAGTACCGGGTGATTTCTCTGAACCCCCTTTGTCACCTCGCAGGCACAGATTCCGGTTAAGTAAGGATCTTCCGAAAAATACTCAAAGTTTCTCCCGCCCAAAGGGTGTCGCAGCAGATTTACCGCCGGTGCCAGCCAGACATCTACCTGCTGCTTTTCGCACTCCGCTCCTACGGCATCCCCGAATTCATACCAAATCTTCTTATTAAACGCACAAGCCATCAGCATTTCCGACGGCCATGCCATCTCACCGATTCCCGCCGGTCCATCCTTATAAAAGACAGAATATATTCCCGCTTCCTCGATCGCCGGCGATACATAACCATTGTAACCGGTGGGATGGCTGTTGGTTGTAATCGGTTTTCCGTTCCGGTCATAAATCGTTTCCGGATCGTTTTCCTCCCGAAAAGCAGCAAACGGCGTGCCTGGCCCATATCCTACACAGAGCGCCGCCAGCTGTTCGACGGACAGTTTCTCAACCTTTTCCCTTATATGATCACAGGCTTCCGGAACATTCATATGCTCCATTACTCTAATATCCTCAGGTTTTACGCAAATTTCCGGTACACGTAGGTCTCCTTCCGATGTATTTCCGCCCGGCGCTTGTTCCGGCAAATTCCTATCTGACATTTTTGCCTGAGCATTCTCTGCTATCATCTTCCCCAGAGTATTTCCTTCTATCATCTTCTCTGAAACATTACTTTCTCCCCGCTTCCCCAAGCAAGTCAGAAATTCCAACTTCCCACGATTGCATTCCTTTATACCGAGGCGGTTTGTACACTGCTCCACGAGAATATCCTGCTCTACCCGCACCATCGCAACATCCTGTGTATTTCGTGAGGAATTCCCAACCAGAATCCGATACTCCCCCTGCCGGATCAGATAAGCCGCCTTTTCTTCATCATAACTGCTCCATTCCTTCCACGGAACCGTAATGCAGAGCTGTTCTTCCTCTCCCGGCTGTATAAGCTCTGTCTTTTCAAACCCTTTTAATTCCTGAAAGGCATGTTCATAAGCAACGCTGCTGTTTGCCAGATATAGCTGCACTACTTCTTTACCGGGCATATTTCCGATATTCCTTACGCATACCTGTACTTCAATACCCTCTTCTCCTTTTACTGCACCAAGGCACCTAATCTCAAATTCCGTATAAGATAATCCATAGCCGAAGGCATACAGCGGTTCTTTTGCAAAGGTATCAAAATAACGATATCCTGCATAAATATCTTCATGGTAAACAGTAACCGGACTTTTGGCATATCCCGTGCTTCCGTTTTCCTCTGCGCTTAACCCATAACTTTCGTAAGTAAGCAGTTTTTCCTCATTTTCCTTATCCCATGAAAAGTGACCGGCTGCCGGATAGTCCTCATATCGCTTCGCAATAGTAAAAGCCAGTTTTCCCGAAGGTTTGACTGTGCCGGTCAAAATTTCTGCCAGTGCAGCAGCACCTTCCTCCCCTAAAATCCCGGCAAACAGAATACTCTTAATCTGCGGATACTCCTCCGCCCATGATAAATCTATCAGTCCATTGACATTTAGGAGCAGGACTACCTTTTCAAAATGTCTGCACACCTGCTCCGCCAGAGCTTTTTCCGAATCTGTCAAATAATAATCTCCCTGCAGATGTCTGTCGCATTCCTCGCCGCCGGAATTCCTTCCGAGCACCAGAACTGCTGTGTCCGTATACTGTCCGGCAGTCTTCATCTGTTCCTCCGATATCGCATATTCCTCTATGGGTGCATGATACTTTCCGAAGATTTCATACATAGCGCCACTGGCGATCACTTTGCCTATATCAGCCCAATCAAATTCATCCTTTTTCGTTGTCTCTTCCTTTGAAATCTGCTTCCTATAAAATTCTCTCAGTCCGGGGTCTGCACAGATTCCCTCTTTCTCACATTCCTCCAGTATCGTCTTACATCCCGATTTGTGGGCGGCACCCGACCCGTTTCCCGAATAGACGGTATCAATCTGCGCTCTTCCGAAAAATGCCGCCTTCTGACCCTTAGAAAAAGGTAGAAGGTGTTCATCATTTTTTAAAAGTACAATTGCTTCCCCTGCAATATTCTTTGCTATTGCCCTGTTATCCATGTTTACCTCCATACTATCTATCCTCTGGTGCCAGTGCACCTTTGCACAGATAATCGACCAAATATCATCTGTTATTTGCATCACTGCCGCGTTGTCGTCAGTCAACAATACACTGGGCTTTGGCATAAAATGCCCTGTTTCTTCCTTCTATCCATCCGTCATTTTTTACTATGTACTCCCCTGTAAGCCGGATATCCTCAGAAGAACTTCCTATCTCCACTCCGATGGCTCCCTTCTCAATCTTCCAGCGCGTATCTTTGTCAAGGAATGCCATTTGGTTCGCCGAAACCTCAAATACAACTGTCTTTTTCTCTCCCGGTTTTAATGTTATCCGCTTAAACCCTGCCAATTCTTTTACCGGTCTTGTCATGCTCGCATATCTGTCAATCAGATAAAGCTGCACCACCTCATCACCCTCGTATTCGCCTGTATTGCATACCGTCACTTCCATTCGGACGCTTCCCTGTGCCTCAATCTCCCCCTTAGAAATCTTCAAGTCCGAATAGGCGAATGTCGTATAAGAAAGTCCATGCCCGAAGCAGTATCTTGGCGTATGGGGCAAGTCCACATAGTTTACAAATCCGATACTCTCCCCCTGATGCCATGCGGAACCATTGGGATGATTATAATAAATCGGAATCTGCCCTGCATGGTATGCCACGGATACCGGCAGTTTACCACCCGGATTATACTCCCCGAACAGTACACTGACTACCGCCTCCGCCCCGGTTTCCGCCGGGCTCCATGCCTCTAATATGGCATCCAGACATTCATCCGCCGTGTCACTGGATATAGGTCGTCCGTCAAAATGAACCCCGATCAGAGGCTTCCCAAATTCTGATGCTTTTCTGATGAATGCATCCTGACAGTACGGAAGATTGATATTACTTGCGTCCACACCTTCTCCCATGGATGCCATAGAACAGGTTCCGTGTTTTCCCCCAAGAGTCAAAATGACCACATCTGCTTCTTTTACTGCCTGCAACGCTTCTGCAAAATGGGATTCATCCGCACCGGCAATGGGATAACCATAGGCATACACAATTTCCGTTTCCGGCATTCGTCCTCTCATTTCCTCCAGAAGACTTTTACATTCCGGTTTCTGACGATGCAGTATCGCATCAAATTCTTCTGTTTCATCTGACTGGATGTCGGTTCCCGGAATCGTTTTGATCTTGTCCGTATCCGCTTGCACTGCACCGCTCACCCCTGCAATGGAATTTGCAACCGCATAAGTAGATTCCATCATGCACAGATGAGTATATCCGCCAAAAAATTTCCTTGCGCAGTCGGCATGTGGTCCGATCAGGGCAATTTTCTTCTTATCCCTCTTTAACGGAAGAACCCCATTATTTTTCAGCAGAACCAGAGATTCTTTTGCTGACTGTAAGGATATCTCTCTGTCCTCCTCATGGCATACTGCTGCCCTCAGTTCTTCCCCTTCAAAGGCATATGGATGTTCAAAAAGCCCCATACGGAACTTTGCAGTAAGGACACGCAGCACTGCCCTGTCAAGCAATGCTATATCCGCTTCGCCACTTTCAAATTTTCTTTTCAATTCCTCTCCGTAGCCGGTAGTACCGGGCAGCTCGATATCCATTCCCGCTTCCATACAAAGAAGCCCGGCCTCCGCTTCACTTTCTCCAACGTGCTGCACATGGTGTACGCCGCTGATTGCGCCATAATCACTGACACAAAGTCCTTCAAATCCCATCTCATCCCGCAAAAGCGATTTTAAAAGCGTATAGGATGCCGACATAGGTTCCCCGTTAATAGAATTATAACTTGGCATGATCCCTTTCAGCCCGGACTGCGCAATGGCAGCCTGAAAAGGCTTTCCGTATACCTCCTGCAATAGCCGTGTCGGCGTATCAGAGTGTGTGCCATGTATTCCGCCCTGTGAATTATGAAAAGCAAGAAAATGCTTTGCCACACTCTCAGTCTTTCTCCCTGCCGTCTCCCCTTTTTGAATCCCTCTTGTATATGCGGCTCCCATTGCCGAAGCCAGCGCAGGATCTTCCCCATAAGTCTCTCCCTGCCGCCCCATACGGGAATCCCTTGATATATCAAGTACTGGTGCCAGCACATGGGTAATGCCGCAGGCCGATTCCTGCCTGCTTACGATTTCGGCAATCCTCTCTTCCAGTTCCGGATCAAAGCCGGAACCTCTCCCAATCCCCGCCGGAAAGCTGGTGGTATCCTGAATAAACGCTCCGCATAACCCTTCCATGTGGAAAATAGCAGGGATATGATGCGGACTGTTATCCATCACGATCTGCTGGACTTTCCTCTGCCATTTTGCCGCCTCTTCAAGAGTCTCTATCCTGCGCATTTCCAGAGTGCTGACCTCCCCGATTCCAAAGGGTGTACCTTCCGAAATCTTCTCCATATCCTCATACATTTCCCCGAAAGGAAAAATACAGTTGACCTGCGCCATTTTCTCATCAAGGCTCATCTCCGCCAAAAGAGCTGTTGCACGATCCTGTGGGGTTTTCGTCTCATCTAAGTATTGCTCTCCCATATCGCTTATTTCCTTTCTGTTTACCACCTGAATCTATAATATGATAATCTCATTATACACACTTATGTAATGCCGTGGCTAGCTATCTGTTCTCTCCTTCAAAATTACCTCCACCTCATGTTTCCTGCCATCCCTGAAATCCGGTAAAACCGTTCCTGAAACATTGATACCATCCACCGTGATTTCAGCAATTCCATTCTCCAAATGTGCAGGATTCTTGACGGCTATATGGTAATCCGCTCCCCGAAAATGCCTTGTCATCTCCGCGTATTCCCAACCGGAAGGAAAACAGGGTTCTATCCGAAGCCCGTCATAATCATGCTTTACTCCCATAATTCCTTCACAAAGCCCCATAAGGCACCATGCGGAAGTACCGGTAGTCCATGACTGATAAGATTTCCCATAATATCCCGGATTGGTGGAATAGCAGTTGGTAAACACATAAGGTTCCGCCCCGGACTGCATAGAAGGATTCTGATCACTGTCCGGCATGATCTTCTTTAAGGTTTCCACCGCCTTGCTGCCTCTCCCGGTCTTACAGTCCATCAGAATCTTAAAGCCCGTCGCATGGCAGTACACGCCTCCATTCTCAAACAGCCCCGGAAGCATACCCGACATCCTTCCCACATTGGGCAAATATTCGGGGTATGGTGGCATATTTAAGGGAAAGCCGAAATCATGCTCCATGCTGTCTACTGCCTGCAATACCAGAGGAAGTTTTGATTCATCCGCCACATCGCCAAGCACCGCCCATGTCTGAGCATTCAAGTAAATCCTGCTTCCCTCACTATCCTTTGAACCGATGTTTTCCACCGGGCTCAAAGCCCGCATATACCATCCGCCATCCCATGCTTTCTCATTAATGCTGCTCTTCAAAATCTCGTATTCTTCTGCAATCGTCTGTGCATATTCATAATCGCCATATTTTGTCATCATCAGTTCCAGCTCTTTTAAAGCAAGGCAAAACTGATGGGAGAGCATCACCGATTCTGCCTCCGGATCGGTGGTAATATTCAGCGCGTCATTCCAATCCGCAAAATAAATGCGCACCAGGCCATTTCTCCCTTTATCGGCAATCAACCTGTTCACAGCTGCCTTTATATGTTCCAGCATGGTGGCTTCTCCGCCATCCTGCCATGAGATACATTCCGCAAGAAGAGAAAAATCTCCTGTTTCTTTGATGAGTCGGCATACTGCCCAGATAATCCAGAATGGCTGGTCAGAATACCTTGTATCGTCATAAGGATACCATGTCAGCACCCCATGACCATCCTGAAATTGATGTCTTAAACATTCCAGTATTTCTTCCTTTGCCTTGTCCTGTCTGTAATTCAATAATGCCGCTGCAATCTGCAAATTATCCCTGACGCCCTTTTTCCCAACAATACAGAAATCCACCTGTTTCTTTACCCAGTTATTCATAATATTGTTGATTTTCTCATCCGGCGTCTTCACAGACAGCGAAGCATATTTGTGGTAATAATATTCCTGCGCTCTCTGAAATTCCTGTTCCACAGCTTCCCCGCTTAAAATGCCTGAAGCTGCTCTCCTCGCCTCCTGTCGGGACTCGCTGATTCCAAATATCAAGTGAATTTCTTTTGATTCACCTGCCTGAAGGGTGATCTTATGCTGCAATACACCACCCAGAATAAAAAGCGCCGCCTCGGAATTCGTACAGTCTCTTCCCTCCATTACCACATCCGGACGCTGAAACAACGCACAGGCAGAAGCATCCAGCTGTGTGATCGTGCTTGTGGAGCCGCAAAACTTGCCCAGATCCCCATCATAAGCATATACCGGCTCCGAAGAAGCAAGAAAACCATGATACCTGTCATGGGGTGCAAAGGGATGGGAAGAATCACAATAGATTCCATTTAGTTCCCTGTCAAAATCCGTTTTCATACATCGGTACATCTCATAATATCTTGGATAGGAAAAGCCTTCCAGATAAAAGCTTACTGCCGGGAAGATACTCAATGTCCTCTCCCTTTCTCCCATATTTTGAATATTCAGGCTCCAAACTTCATGAAACCCTTCCTGCGGCACAAAAATCCGCCATGAGCTATGTATTCCATGATATTTTGACTGTATCAGGGAATAGCCGATACTATGGGTGCACTGATACTCTTCTACCATGGTATTTAACGGTCCGAAGCCAATATTCCAACATGAGCAGTCTTCCTCATCCCGAAGATATACATACCGCGCATCATCCCGGTTGATCATGCACATATCGGCTTTCTCACTAAGATAATAGCTGCGTCCATGACCAATCTGGGAAACCTGTGCACAATACCGGCTTTCGTTCCATAAATAATTATACCAGTATCTGGGTGTTCTTGGTTCTTTTATAATGCAGGCGTTCCCATCCTGCGTAAATTTATATATCCTGTTGTGCTTAGATTTATTCCTGCTGTTTTCCATAGCTACGAACATGCTCCTTTTCCCTGTTTATCACTGCTTTGGAAAACCGGTGCACAAAAATAATCCTTTTCATGCACCGGTTAAATAGCGATTACTTCCTCAATTTCTTACACTTTTACTTTTGTCTGGCCGCTTTTCTCTCTGCCACTTCCTGACGCATTGCAGGGAGCTTCTTCTCCAAATCAAATCTGGTGAAGATAACAAACATCAGCAGATTGATCACTACCGGAAGATAATTGGAAAATCCGTAAATGGAATATCGCATGGACGTTGTTGCTTCTGCCAGTGTTGCATCATAAGAACCCAGTACAAGGAACAGACTAAGCAGCAGAGAACCTGCCCCACCTCCTACCTTGCTTCCAAATCCAATCGCACCGCTGGAAGTTGCAACCAAAGTTTTATCGTACTTCCACTCATTATAATCAACCGCCATTGCCAGCAGCACGCCGTACAGACACATAAGCGGAATCTGAATAAAGCTACCCAACAGACTGGTCACTACGAATAAAACAAAGTTTGTCGGTACAAAACAACGAATCCCCGCCGCAATCGCTGCTCCCAATGTTCCCGCATAAATGGTTCTGGTCACACCCAGCTTTGCTATGATCGGTTTAGAAACTGCAAACCCTATAACAGTCGCAAGCATTCCTGCCGCTCCTATCAGCCCTACCAAAGCGTCATTTCCAAAAATCCACTTACAATAATATGTTCCGCCGGAGCCAGCTATTGTATTTGTGATATTTGTAATCAGATTGAATAGTAATACGATCACCCAATACTTATTATGGAACAACATCACAATTGCTTCTTTGAAAGGCACTACCTCTTCTTCTGCTTCCTCATGGATTTCATCCCCTATATCAGATGCAAAAACTGCTTTCCGCCCATTGTTATAACAGATCAAGAACAAAAGAAGAACCGCCGCTCCCAAAATAACGCCATACTTGATCCACGCACTCTGCGTTCCACCCAGCATATTTGTTACCGGGATAGTTGCAATGGCAATTACCATACCTGCCCCATAGTTACCTACCGCACGGAAAATTCCCATACTGCCGCGTTCACTCTGACTGTTCGTCCTGACGACCATAACCGCCGAAAAGGGTGTTGCGATCATCGTATAAATGACTGCTGTCAAGAGAATATTTGTTATCAACGCATAGATAAGCGCCGGTGTCTGACCTGCCTGAATAGGAACCGTGAACATCATCACCATGATCACTGCCGCCGGAATCGCCATACGAAGCATCCACTGATAATATTTCCGGTTACCGCCTTTGGAATGGTCTATGACATTTCCAAAGATTACATCTGTGAACGCGTCAATGACTTTTGCGATCGCCATAACAATACCAACACTGCCCACTGCCAAACCGACCTTGTCAGTATAGAAGTAAGTCATCTGTCCTACAATATTCCCCATCAGTCCAAGGGCCAACTGTCCGCCAAAATCAGCCATATAATCCTTGCCGCGCATTACGCGCCTTGCACCGTCTGCATCATAGCGGATCTCATTTTTATCCTTTGCCATGTTATTACCTCCTCCACATCTTTATTGATTTAAGTTTACCATTCCTCTTCGAACCAATATTGCAATATACTCTTTATAATTGCAAAATACTATTATTATTTTTATAAAGACTGTCTTGTGTAATGTTCTCTCAACTCCTGATAAAGAACATCAAAAGAAATTCAGAAGTTATCCGATACTTAAGTGATACTGTACCCCCGGAACATTCCCTTTCAAGACAAAGCAGATATCCCCGCCTGTTTTTTCTCCATCCATTTCCGCCAGAACCTCACCTACCGGATTCAAAACCTGAAGCGTTGCCTTCTCCGCTTTCACATGAAGCGTACCTTCCAGAGTCTCCGCATATAATTTTCCTTTTAGTTCTACTGCGGTGAAGGGCATACCCATCATTTCCGGTCCCGGATTATAAGCCGTCTCATCCATTCCCGTTGTTCCCATCGCCGTCAAGACAAACTCTTTTGCATCCTTAAGCAGTTCTTCCCCTACCGGGATCAATGTAAGGGAAATCCTCTCATTTTCAGAATGTACGCTTATCTTGTCAGAAAGCTCAATATTTTCATCCGGCGCGCCGCTGAAGCAGGCGCAATACGGTGTATTAACCATATATCGGGAATGATCCGGATCGAATACGATTTCCTTGGTATCGGAAACCAGTTTTCCATCCACATATCCTGTACCTTCCGGCATCACGCCCCACTCTTTCATCGCCCGGTCCGACAGCTTTGCAAAGGTACGGTAATCGCCTTCTTCCGCAATCTTTGCAATCTCATCAAATACCAGAGCCTGTTTGCCCAAATGCACACCCGGTTGAATTTCATTCGTTCCCCTTGCAGCCCTTGCCAGACGTTTTTCTTCCTTATAGCGGCGCATTACATCCCGGTAAGCAGACCATGCATAATATACGCCGTGTTTTGCATCAGACAAATCAGCGCCATTTAAAAATCCTGCATTCACCGCAATATCCGCATCCCCCTGATAGGAATCCCCGCCATCTAAGAATACATTGCGGGTTGCCGTGATATAAGGGAAGAATGTGGAAGGCATTGAATGGAATTTCGGCAATGTACGCAAATCATTCTGGGTGTAGACCACATCTACCTTATTTTTTGCTGCAGACACCAGACCTTTTAAAAATACAGAGGCTAAAAATCCCCACTGACAGACAACCGCCGGATCATTGTATGCATCAAATACATTCAGGATTTCATCTGCCGGCTGATCATCCCATTTTTCTGACGTATGATGGTTATACAGGATCAGACCATCCCAATCGTTCAGGCAGGCATATGCAATCGTCTGCAAAAATGCTGTTGAATGGAAAGGGTGCAGTCCGTATTCATTCCATTCACTGAGCATAAACGGTTTTCCGCCCACGATGGCAACAGACGCCAGACTAAGGAGCGTTGTTGCCATGGAACCTACTCCCTTTTGCATGACTAGAGGATTGGCAGAAACATATTCTGTAGGGCCCACTACCATATACGTATTTCCTTGAACCGGAAGAAGCGGATGGTTAAAATAGCTGTTATTCTCCATCATATTTCCATCCGTATGACCATATACATCTGCCGCGCCTGCAATCAAGTTACTGGTAACGATCGGCACCTTCACACCAAGAGAGTGTAAATAATCCTTCATCATCTGGTAGAATTTACGGTTCATGTAAATGCCAAACTCCATGAAATCTGCATAACGTGCCGGACTGCAAGCCCCATCCCACGCACCGTTTGGGTCGTTTTCGGGCTGGTAAAAGCCACCGTCCACTCCCCTTACCGTTCCATGCACCGGATCTTCCTCATCCCCCAGCGCACATATT
>JAAUZT010000053.1 GCA_014804485.1 Lachnospiraceae bacterium | reverse complement strand
ATAATGGTTTATACCAATTGGCATACATAATTCCCTCTAATATAACAATATCACTATGACCATTGCCATATATCAAAAGTTCTTTCATAAGAGGTATTGCCAATGTATTTTCACCATCAGGAACTTTAAGAATATCTCTTCTAATGACATCTTGTGAAATAAGCATGGTATTCTTTCCAAACTTTTTTTGCAATTCTTTAGCAATTGTGGTTTTTCCACTACCAGAATTCCCTCTAAGTACAATCAGTTTTTTCATATATCGTTCATTTTCCATATTCATACCTCATTAAACCTTCGATTTTGCTTTCTGTTTAGTGCTCTGTTTATCTCCAAACCATAATTTATCCCTTACTTGCTATAATAGTAAACTCTCCCGGTATCTTGCTGTTTGTCCATGCAGGATGCTCGTCAAATTTTCTTAAAACAAAACCGTTGTTTATGACGGAATTAATAATTTCACTAATTGTATACTTCCTGTAACTGCACTTGGGCATCTGCTCCCGGATATCTTTTTCAAAAAAGCGGGCATGTGCCATTTCACCATCAAAAACATCTGTTGAAAAATAACTCATAGCCGGTTGTTCAAAATCCAATATATCTGATATCTTTGTAAACGGATGAAAATCACTGCATATCATTTTTCCACTATCTTTCAGCAAAGAATACATAACGTGCATAAACGCATCAATATCATGGAAATAATGCAATATACCGCCTTCCATGAAAACTATATCAAAAAAATCTCCATATTTTTTTGTATTGATTTCCAATACGTCACATACCTCAAAATTGATAGTGACATTCGCCGCCTCTGCTACTTCAAGCGCATATCTCTTATTATCATCTGAAATATCAAAAACAGTGACCTCTGCACCTAAAATAGCCAATGGGATAGCTTTTTTCCCACAGGAGCCACAGATATTCGCCACTCTGATATCCTTATATGTATCAAAATATTCAGAATATCTTTTTAACATGCCCAATGGATTTTCTATATCCCTTTTTGCTCTTTCGGACGGTGTTCCAGACTGTTTCACCCAAAATTCATAGGCATTGTATTCCCAAGCTCTTTTATTTTGTACACTATAATCTATCATTTCTCTCCTTATTCATCTATTATCTTCTATCTGGTATTCTATATTAAATAATCCTGATTTCATGGATGAAGCAACTTGCTGATAAACCGGAATTCTGATAAGACATAATTTATGGCATTTATTAACTGTTATATCTTATCTTCAAAAAGTTCGCAAACCCTTGAAAATGCTAAATTTATAGCAAGCGAGTTTGCCCTTACGCTTTCCCTCGTGTTATATCCTTTTCCTTCATGTTACGAACTCTCATAAGGACAAAAAAGGGAAAGAAAAACCTGTAACAAATTATAACACAATATAAATAGGGCAGGAAGAACTGATTGAAATGCTTTCTTAATTTCTTCAAAAATAGAGATTTTTTCGCTTGTAGAAAGGCAAACAGCATAAAAACAAAACTGCCATAGGTGCAGCAGAGCCCATACACACCCTGTCATGGATAAATTTCGCACAAAGATTGTAACTTGTTTTATATTCCGAATGCAACTGAATCGCTATTCATATATTTTAACTTCTACTATTGGTTGAATTTATAAGACGAACTAACCGACACGGTTATGGATTATTTCAATTATCTATATTAAAATGGAATCAATAGAAACAAGGATTGAAATATGTTTATCTTTTTAAAACAAGATGTTTATATGAATATTGGATCAATGATTATGAGTAAAAGAAAGGCTTTAGGCTGTACGTAACAAACCTTGGCGGATAAGTTGAATGTTTCTTGTCAGGCAGTGTCAAAATGGGAGAATGCACAAACATAAGACAGAAGAAATCATTTTTAACTGCAATAGCGGTGGAATCCCACATCAGCATTGTATGGATATTATGATTGCGGAAAGGGTGAAATAATTCTATTATGAAAACATTGTATGTTACTGATTTAGATGGAACTTTAATGCGGGATGATAAAATAATTTCAAATGAAAGTGTTGCCATATTGAATCGTCTGCTCTCCCAGGGTATATTACTTACATATGCAACCGCAAGATCGCTTAGTTCTGCTTCTAGAATTACAGGAAATATTTCCTTTAATCTGCCTGTCATTATCCGCAATGGAACAATTCTTGCCAATCCTCAGTCTAGGGAAGAAATCGAAATTTCGATGTTTGGAGAAGAATTGCAACACATAAGACAGGCTTTAGCTGACACCACCATCCCGGGATTCGCAACTGCTTATTATGGCTCGAATGAAGTAAGATTATGCCTGGCAGGAAGAATGAATGAAGGCTTTCAGGATTATTTGCAAAACCATTCTACTGACAGACGTATTCATATAGTTGATACAGAAGATAAATTGTACGAAGGGAAAACCTGTTACTTTACATTTATTGCACCCAAAAATGAATTACAGCCCCTTTATGAACGTGTAAAACATATAGAGGGAATTAATTGTGTTTTTCAACAGGATAAATACAGACCGGA
Organism: Lachnospiraceae bacterium; assembly: GCA_014804485.1. Classification (GTDB taxonomy): domain Bacteria; phylum Bacillota; class Clostridia; order Lachnospirales; family Lachnospiraceae; genus UBA3282. The sequence goes on along the minus strand of JAAUZT010000053.1, from coordinate 3,239 downwards.
ATATTGGTTAGAACTATGTCCGGGGAATGCAACAAAGGCATCAGCAATTCAAAAAGTAAAGCAGTTATGCGGCTGTCAAAAGGTAATTGTATTTGGCGATTCGGCAAATGATATTTCCATGTTTCAAATGGCAGATGAAGCATATGCAACCCAAAACGCAATTGACGAATTAAAGGAAATTGCTACGGGAATCATTGAAAGTAATAATGCTGACGGAGTAGCAAAATGGTTAGAAGCACATTTATGACAAGGGGCGTTGGGAGGCTACCTCGCCCCTCGTTCTTTGACCCTATCAGTCTTTTGCTTCTGATAGTCCGCTGTTTTCTTTGGCGGATTCTTTAACCGTTCAAGCACACTTTCCTTATTCTGCTTTTGATTATCATCCCCATAAGTTTTATCCCATTCAGCCACTTGTTCCTTATAAGCGATATAGGCACCGTGGGATTTATGGTAAGTACGGTAAAATTCTTGCACATTCTTATAACCGCATCTTTTGGCAATACCAGACAAGCCGATTTTCAGAATGTCTATTTCCTCATTCTTGCGGTCAATTTTGCTTTGCAGTTCGCCTTTCTTGGTAAATCTCGCAATTCCTTTCAAGTCGTCACATTCAAGTTTCCGATTTTTTCCTGGTTCACTATTTCCCTCCTTTCAGAAAAACCGTATCAAAACTGCCTGATAAAAAACAGGACACAAAGCGGGAAATGCCGTACTTTACTACCCGACAGGGTGTGTCTACCACTAATCATTAGTGCATATGCTTTCATTTACCGCTGAATTTGCTTGCAGCATTTTTTCATTTTTCAGAAAATCACTGATATAACTAAAATCACATCCGGCATTCAAAGCTGTTAAAAAGTCTTTTTCTTCATCGCCGACAAATAATATCTCTGCTTCTCGAATGTCAAATACATCTGCTATGTAACATATTCCGCCTTTATTAGGTTTTCTCACGCCACATATTTGTGATGATATATATAAATCAAAATAGGGAAGAATTCTTTCTATTGCAGATTTGAATATATAGTCTGGCATTCCATTTGGCAGGTCTGTTAAACAAGCTGTTTTCAACCCCAAATTTCGACATTTCTTTATTAATTCTATGGAATATTCATATATATTTGCCTTTAAGCTCAAGCCTTCAAAAAATATTTCTATTACTTTGTTTATATCGGGTTTTTCTCCCCAGTTTGATATAACGTCATTAAAAATAGTCTCTGGCTTTATTTCATATTCTCTCTTACTGGTACGAGGGTTATATGATTTTAATTTATCTGCAGATTCTTGCAAATCATTTATTGATAAATTTAATCTCATAATTTCATTCAACTTTTTAAATCCACAAATATAATAATCGCTCCAATTCAGTGGCATTCCTGCATATTCCATTAAGGTCCCGCCTAAATCAAACACAATCGACTTATACATCTCAGCCTCCACAATTGAACATCATCATTTATAAAAAATATATTGCACCGACTAATGTCTGTGGCAATCCCCATGTGCATTGCAATAATTTGTAAGCAATCATAAGTCCCTTATCCTCTCCATGTCAAAGCTGTTGTCCAGTAGCTTACCACTAAGACAAAACATACCGCGCTGGGAATAAAAAGAAGAAATCTTATAAGTTTTTGCTTTATTCTCACGAATAGAAAGTTTAAAACATTCGCAACTAAAAGCGGTATAAATCCAAATGTCAATATCATACCTGCACGATCCCATGCTTCAGCCGGTAACATTGCATTAGGATATACTATCGTAGTGTCATGAATAAGGCACGGAACGGCATAATAAATTAGACAAATGACTCCAATTACATTTACTATAATTATTAACAATGACATTGTTTTGCTTTCTCTCATAAGATTTCTTATCTTTCTCCTCCAAATTCTATTTGTCAGCTCCAAATCACAATACAAAATGGATGTCCTGCCGGATCAAGCAAAGTAATCCATTCATCATTCCCATACTGAGTCTCAGCAACTCTTGCCCCTAACTTGACCGCTTTATCAAGCATTTCTTGTAATTCGTTTTTGTCATTAACACCAAAATCCAAATGAGCCATCATCTGCTGTTTTCCTGATTCTGATGGCCAAACAGGAGCAATATAATCTTCAGCGTATTGAGCTGCAATCCCCATTCCATTTTCAGGTGATTGTATTCTGACAAATTCATTTTCTTTAAACACCACAGGCCAATTTAAAAGCTTTGAATAAAAATCAATTAGCATTTCAACATTATTGCATTCTAAAATTACAGTTTTTAACATCATATTTCTATCCTCTTGGTTTCAATAAATATGTACACAATTTTGTCGCCATTAGCAAGATTATTATAATACGCACCTTTTATCAACTCAAAAAAGATAGAACTGTCTCATCAGTACTATATCTATGCTTCACCGGATGATAGGAATCTGTTATCTTATTCCACAGCGCTCTTGCTCCGGCATTTTTCTCATTGTATTTTATTTCCCATCGTCCCTTGTAGGTTTTCAAAATGAGCTCCGCTGCGCATTTTCCGATATGCTTCTTTCGATACATCGGAAAAATCGTAAATTCCGCCAATACATGGTCAGGATGCTCATTGATGTAGGAATATGGATTAATCATAGCAAATCCTGCAAGTAACTTATCATCATATATGAGTAATGCTGTTCTCTCTGGCTCTGTAAAATAATCATCAAAGTATCTGTAATGGTAATTTCCCATCTCATCCATTTCATCGTCATAATAGTTTGTCATTTCATAAAGATACTTCTGAAGCATATTCCATAAGATTTCTCTATGTTCAGATTTAACTTCTACTAAATCAATCATTTCATATACCTCGCACAATTCACATTTTGTGTTTTAATCAATCTCGTGATAAAGCTTATTTGCCTCTCATAAATTCATTATAAGTATTTTCCCAGAAGAATCAATCACTCCTTTCTCGTGGGAACATATGTTAAAATAAAAGTAAGTTTTTGTAGAAGGATAAGTTTTTATGGCATATCGTAATTTTGAACCGATAATCGGTACTATCATCAATATGACAAGAGGAAATGACTGTTGCAGTCAAATGATGTCACTTCGTACAGAGAATGGTATTGTGAACTTCATGATAACGTCGGAAACGCGGATTATTGACAGCAGACAGCTTCGGTCAGGACTTCATGTGGCTGCATTTTATGACGCTTCACTTCCTGTACCGTTAATCTTTCCGCCTCAGTACAGAGCGCAGATTATCACTGTTCT
>JAAUZT010000052.1 GCA_014804485.1 Lachnospiraceae bacterium | reverse complement strand
TCTCGCTCCGCAAAAAGCGTAGCGGACACTAGACTCGTGAGATACCTCGTCAAGTGCCGACGCTTTTTGAGGGGTTCCTTCAGATATTAACTCCCCTCTGAGCTTAGGCTGTGGCGTGGGTATGAAAAGCAATTGCAAATCGCGAAATCCGGAATAATGCAGTGCTTGCAAGATCAGACATGTGGTGATATAATTAATAGGTTTTGTAAAAGTGAGTTTTTTGTTCATAAAATTAAGAAAGGCAAGATCAACCATGAACCAGACAAGAGAAGATGTAAGAAATATAGCAATCATCGCTCACGTTGACCACGGCAAGACGACGCTGGTAGACGAGCTGTTAAAACAGAGCGGTGTTTTCAGGGAAAACCAGGAAGTTGCGGAGCGTGTCATGGACTCTAATGATATCGAGAAAGAGCGCGGTATCACGATCCTGTCCAAGAACACGGCCGTTATGTATAAGGGTGTAAAGATCAACATCATCGACACTCCCGGACACGCCGACTTCGGCGGCGAGGTGGAGCGTGTGCTCAAAATGGTGAACGGTGTCATCCTCGTCGTGGACGCTTTCGAAGGTCCCATGCCCCAGACGAAATTCGTTCTGAAGAAAGCGTTGGAACTGGACTTATCCGTAATCGTATGTATTAATAAATGCGACCGTCCGGAAGCAAGACCTGTCCAGGTGGTAGATGAAGTACTGGAACTCTTCATGGATCTGGATGCCAACGATGAGCAGTTAGACTGTCCCTTCGTCTATGCTTCCGCCAAGACTGGAACCGCCAGCACACAGCTCACCGTGAAGGGCGGCAACATGACTCCCCTTTTCGACACGATTCTGGAGCATATTCCGGCACCCACGGGCGATCCCGACGCCGGCACACAGGTGCTGATCAGTACCATCGACTACAACGAGTACGTGGGACGTATCGGGGTAGGCAAAGTAGACAACGGTTCCGTCAAAGTTAATCAGGAAGTGATCATTGTCAATCACCACGACCCCGACAAGATGCGCAAAGTCAAAATCAGCAAATTATATGAATATGACGGTTTAAACAAAGTAGACGTCGATGAAGCCGGAATCGGCTCCATCGTGGCGATCTCCGGCATCTCGGATATTCATATCGGAGACACCCTCTGTTCTCCCGAAAATCCGCAGCCGATTCCGTTCCAGAAGATTTCCGAGCCGACCATCGCCATGCATTTTATCGTCAACGACTCTCCTCTTGCCGGGCAGGAAGGCAAGTATGTGACCAGCCGCCATCTGCGCGACAGACTGTTCAGAGAGTTAAATACCGATGTTTCCCTCCGCGTGGAAGAAACAGAGACTACGGAAGCCTTCAAGGTCTCCGGACGGGGCGAGCTGCATCTGTCCGTTCTGATTGAAAATATGCGCCGTGAGGGGTATGAATTTGCAGTCAGCAAGGCGGAAGTATTATATAAAACAGATGAAAACGGCAAGAAACTGGAGCCTATGGAACTGTGCTATATAGATGTGCCGGAGGAATTCTCCGGAACTGTCATTGAAAAGTTAAGCCAGCGCAAAGGTGAACTTCTGAACATGGGACTTGCCTCCGGCGGATACAGCCGTCTGGAGTTCTCCATTCCTTCCCGCGGCCTGATCGGCTATCGCGGCGAGTTCATGACGGACACCAAGGGTAACGGCATTATGAACAGCATTTTCGACGGCTACGGTCCCTACAAGGGAGATATCCAGTACCGCAAACAGGGATCTCTTATCGCTTTTGAGGCAGGCGAAGCGATCACTTACGGTCTCTTCAACGCACAGGAGCGGGGCACACTCTTCATCGGACCGGGCACTAAGGTATATTCCGGCATGGTCGTGGGACAGAACGGACGGGGCGAGGACATCGAGCTGAATGTCTGCAAGAAGAAGCAGCTCACCAACACCCGTTCCTCCAGCGCGGACGAGGCGCTGCGGCTCACACCGCCGAAGGTTTTGAGTCTGGAGCAGGCTTTGGAATTTATTGATACGGATGAGCTGTTGGAGGTGACTCCTAAGACGATCAGGATACGTAAGAAGATTTTGGATCCGACGCTTAGAAAGAGGGCGGCTATTTCTGCGGCGAGTAAGAAATAATATTTGCAACTTCTAATAAGGCCGCTTGGACAGAAGCCAATATCTACGGAGCCGCGCTTTCGCTCCGTTCCGAGCGTAACAGACACTAAGCTCGTGAGTTGCGGGGCAACTCATAACCTCGCTAAGTGCTGACGCTCTCCAAGGGGCTCCTTAAGATATTGGCTTCTGTCCAAGCTGGTGTTTTGGCTAACTTATGAATGGTACTCAAATGACCGTCAGCTAATTATTGCTTGCTTTTAAGAATTGAATTATTGCGTCATAATTTTCAGGGCGATGGGGGAAAGTGCAGTTTGTGCAGTCTTTGATTTTTCTCCCATCTCTTTGTATGTAGTGGGGATTTCCGGCGCATTTTTCTATCAGATACAGCGGACAGTAGCAAAACAGGCAGTTAAAGTCCTCCAAGCCTTTATGGCAGGGGAAATATTGGCAGTCTCTGTTTTCAAAGAAGCGATATGAATTTTCCATACTTATTTTACTCCTTTCTCTCTATCGGTCATTTTGCGTCGATGTTGCGCCGCTTTTTCCACGAAAGCCTTTGCAAATGCGGGGTTGGACGGATAATACAAATGCGGAAAGCCCATCCAATAGTTATCTCCTTCCATGATACAGGAATATTCCCTGCCTGTCACCGGTTTGACCGCCAGAACATCCTCACCGCTGTTCGTGCTGTCATAATAGTGAAACTCGTGTCCTTTAATGATTTCTCCTTCCGGCAGAAAATGGCTGTTCTTTTCCCGCAGCTCAATATAGCCGAACCGCACTGACTTACCGGTATCATAACATTGCCGGGGAATGGCTCCCGCCATATCATGGCTGGTTCCTTCCTTGTCTATAATCGCGGCATGCAAATACATGAATCCGCCGCACTCTGCCACCACAGGCATGCCCTTTTCTACCGCCTGTTGCACTGCGGTACGCATGAGTCTGTTCTCACTGATCTTATCTGCATACAACTCCGGATAGCCGCCTCCGATCAACAATGCATGGCATGGTTCCGGTAATCTGTCATCATGAAGCAGGGAAAAATATTTTATTTCCGCGCCGTTTTCTTCCAACATGCAGAGATTGTCCGCATAGTAGAAGCAAAATGCCTCGTCTCTTGCCACGGCGATGACAGGACGATCAGTCGATATATCCTTATTGACATCTAAATCTTCCGCATTTTTATTACTCTCTGCATTCTCCGCGTTCCCAATCTCTTTAGCACTTTCCGCAATTTCCAAAATCGCCTTCAGGGAAACTGTCTTCACAAATTCCCCGGCAAGCAACATCATTTTATCTTTCATCCCGGTCAGCTCATCGGGTTTGACCAGCCCTAAATGTCTGCTCTCCACATACAGTTCTTTCTTTTCCGGAAGGAATCCCAAGACCGAAAGTCCTAATTCCTTCTCGATCAGCGGTCTCATGATCTCATAGTATCCCTCGGACATCCTGTTCAGGATCACGCCCCTTATCAACTGTTCCTTATCATATGCCAGGAATCCCGCAAGTATAGGAATAAGAGAGCGCCCCATCCCTTTGGCGTCTACCACCAACACAATCGGCGTTTCCGTCACCTGTGCCAGATGATAAGAGGAGCCTTCTTTCCTGACACCACCTAATCCGTCGAAAATACCCATAACGCCTTCTAAAACCGCAAAGCCGTCTCCCGATGCATGCTTCAAAAAAAGCTTTCTTGTCTGCTCTTCGCCGGTGAAAAAAGTATCCAGATTTCTCGACGGCACACCGATTACTTGCTCATGAAACATAGGATCAATATAATCCGGACCGCATTTAAAAGAAACCGCCTGATACCCTTCATTGATGAGTGTCTGCAAAAGAGCGCAGGTGATCGTGGTCTTACCGCTGCCGCTCTTAGGTGCGGCAATCATGATTCTTCTATACTTCATGTGATCTGTCTCTCCATATTTATTCCGCGCACAAAATTTATACACGTATCCTGCCAATCAATCACCTGTAAACCGAAACGCACATATCCAGACCGGATTTTCAGCCTGCATCAAATGATAATTCCCTGCTTTTCTTGCATGACTTGCCTGTATCTGCACGATTTCTTCCTCCCGGATATCATACAATGACAAAATCTCTTTCACTTCACAGACAGTCTCCATCGTAACGGCATTGATCACAACACGCATTTCGGGGTTGATCTGTCTGAGCGCCGACAATATATCTTTCAATCTGCCGCCGCTTCCTCCGATAAATGCGTGTGTCGCCTTAGGCAAGCCGGATAAGCTTTCCGGTGCCGCACCTTCAACCACCGTAATATTCTGCAACCCGAATTTCTCCTGATTTCTTTTGATCAGGGAGACCGCTTCCTTGTTCCGTTCTATGGCATATACCTGTATATCATCCGACAACGACGCTGTTTCCACCGCCACAGAACCGGTTCCGCTGCCGACATCGTAGACCACTGCCTTATCATGTAAGCGCAGTTTGCAAATACTGACTTCCCGTATCTCTTCTTTCGTCATGGGCACTTTATCCCTGATAAATTCTTCATCCGCAATACCGTGCGTCAGTTGTCTGTCCGTCGCATATGGATTGCTGACAAAACAGGTATACAGCCCTTCCCGGTTTAATTCACAGCACTCCTGCGGCGTATGGTTTGTGACCATCTGGTCTTCGTAGGATAGCCGATATCCCGTCACGATCCTGCACTCCGTCATGCCCGCTTCTGTCAGCAGTCTGCCGAGACGGTTCACATCCCGAACGCCGGACATGAGCAGGAATGTCTTCGAATTGTGCTTTATCCTGCGGATCAGATTACACACTTCCTTGCCATGCATACTATAGACAGCCGCATCCTGATAACTTATTCCGATGCAGGACGCAAGACAGGCTACTGAAGAAATGCCGGGCATAATATGCACTTCCGCCCTCAATCTTTGCTCCCGGATCTCCTGCTCCAAAGCCGCGTACAGAGCATGGCAGCCGCTGTAGAAACCACTGTCTCCGGAAAAAAGGACAACCGCCCGTTTATCTTCCGTAAATTGATTCTTTTCCTGTGCTTCCCGCAAGCACGGGATGATCTGCTCCGCCTTGTAGGCAAAATAAATCTCCTTGCAATTACCTTTGCAACATTTCAATGACGGCTCCCGAAACATTCTCTCGGCGCCGAACAGGACATCCGCTTCTTCTACCGCCTTACGCACTTCTTCTGTCATGCAGTTCTCATGGCCCATGCCGATACCCGCCAGGGTAATCTCCAGCCGGCCCTGTTTCCGAAATTCTTTCCCGCAGATTTTTTCCAGTTCCGCACACGTTTCGGCAAAAGAGTATCCCTCTTCCTCCTCCGGTCGTCCGATGACAAACACCTGTGTTCCCGTCTTCTCTGCCGCCTCCAATTTCTCCCCATATCCGCCGGATACGCCGCTTTCCTTTGTCACTAAACAGGAGATACGGTATTGCCGAATCATCGCTTCGTTCATTTCCGCAGTAAAGGGTCCCTGCATGGCGATGATCTGCTTCCCGCAAATCCCCTGCTCCATACAGAGAGAAAGACTTTCCATGCCGGGAAGCACCCTTACATACAGTCTGCTTTTCATATTCTCCGATCTGCAATATATCGGCAGTTCCTTGCTCCCAGTCGTCAACAGAATATTCCCTTCCGTATATTCCAAAGCTTCCGCACAGTCTTCATTCGTCTCAAAAAAGGCGATAGGATCTCCAAACCTGTCCGCCCGGGTGTTATCCCGTTTCAGCCGCAGACAGACAATGTTATTTCCCTGCTCCGCTAACTCCTTCACCGCCTCTTTGATATTGTGCGTAATCTCTTTCGCATAAGGATGGGTTGCATCCACCACCGCCTTAAATCTTTCATGTTGTAAAAAAGCAGCGATCTCTTCCCTGTTCATTCTTCCCCGGCGGACCCTGACAAGAGGATGCGGATTTAAAACAATGCCGCCGTATTCCGTGGCGACACAGACCGTATGTCCTACCCCTGCTGCCGCCAGACATTCCGATACCTTTCTGCCTTCAGTGGTTCCCGCAAAAACCAGTACCTCCCCCGATTTCTCTTTTCTTTTGTCTTTATCTGTGATCTCGCTCAATCTGATATCCCCGCTTCGTAATCAATTTCCCGTTTATAATCTCAGAACCGGAATTCCCGATAAATACCGTGGTAAACATGTTTACCTCTCTGTTCCGCAATTCCCGCAGAGTGCAAACTTCAGCTTTTGTTCCCTCCCTGCCTATATTTTCCACATATCCGCAGACTCGTTCCTCCTCCACGGCGGCAAGCAGAATATCACAGGCTCTCCTCAGATAATCCTTTCGCTTATGGCTGGAAGGATTATAGAGCACGATCGCAAAATCTCCCTCTGCCGCCGCTTTCAGCCTTTGTTCAATCTTGCCCCATGGTGTCAGCAGATCGCTTAAGCTGATCACGCAGAAATCATGATTCACAGGCGCTCCGAGAACTGCCGCCCCGCTGCTTGCCGCCGTGATTCCGGGAATCATTACCAGCTCCGTCTGCGAATACTCCCGCCCGATCTCATACATTAAGGAAGCCATCCCATAGATTCCCGCGTCACCGCTGCATACGAGAGCCACACGTTTTCCTTTTCCGGCTTCCGTAAAACACATTCTGCACCGCTCTTCCTCCATGCGCATGGGCGTAGACAACAATTCTTTGTCCCGAAAACGTTCCGGCAAAAGATTCAGGTAAACAGTATAGCCGATAATCACATCGGCCTGTTCCAATGCATACAGTGCCTCTCCTGTCATCATTTCTTCCCTTCCCGGTCCCATTCCTACAATATAGATTCTGCCAGCCATCTGCATTCCCGTCCCTTTCAATCGCTGTCTACTGTTATCCCTGTCTCTTCCGCACTCTCTTAGCGAGCGCAAAAGTCATGCCATTCTCTGCGTACTTCGCGCATATAAGCTGTCCGCTTTCCCCGCAGGCCCTTAACGCTGCCCGCTCACATACATTATCAACACCCACATGCTCCTGTACAAAAGAGGATTTCTTAATTTTCCCTTCCACTGCCTGCAATTCTTCCGCCGTGTAGGTAAGAAAAGGAATACGCTCTTTCCTGCACCATCGAATAATTCCCCGCTCTTCACTCTTAATTGAGATAGACGAAAGCGCAAAGATCTGCATGGTTGAAACGCCGTATTCTTGTAGCTTTCTCATAATGAAATCTTCTATTTCACCGGCACTCTTCCCCTTTTTACAGCCCAGACCAATGGCATACTCTTTCGGTTTTAACAAGATTGCCGCATCATGCACATCATCCTTGGACGTAATCAAAATATCAACATGCTGTACCGGCGGGTATGATACCCTGCACATTCCTACCGGCATCCTGTCATCATATCCCGGTTCTATAGACACGGTAATCTCCTCCCCCGCCAATACCTTCGCGGAAACTTTTGCGATTCCTTCCTTATTTACGATATATAAGTCATTCTGCTTTGCAAATAAATCTATCGCAAACTTGTCATTGATATCAGTCGCCGTAGTGATCACCGGCACCGCTCCTGTCTTTTCCGACAGATAACAAGCCAGCTCATTGGCGCCTCCCATATGCCCTGACAGAATCGGGATCACATATTCTCCCCGTTCATCCATGACAAGCACCGGACTGTCATGCAGCTTATCCGTCAGATAAGGGGCGATTGCCCGCACCGCAATCCCGCAGGCACCGATAAAAAGCAAAGCGTTTCTCTCCTCCATCTGCACCTTTGCCCACTCGTTTAAGGACGTCTCCACGAATGAAGTCTTCGCAAAAGCCAAAGCTGCCCCGGACATTCCGCCTGATACTACGCCGGGCGTTTCATCTGTTCCGCCCTTATACTTCGTGTATAATACGGTTTCTACTTCATGCAGCGCCTTTGCAATATGCTCCGCAAGCCGTCTTCCGTTTCGGGTAAAACTGATCACGCATAATTTCATGCCGTCCTCCATCGATCTGCATGGCAAATATAATCTACTCTTTTCCACGTCTAAACTCCGTTGTAAAATCAGGTGCATACAGCCTGGACCTCTCATAATGATGATGGGCAATCGCATCCCCTACCAACACCAGTGCAGTCTTGGTAATACCATGCCCGGCCGCCGTATCATACAGTGTCCCTATCGTACAGATATAACTTTCCTCTTCCGGCCAGGTCGCTTTGTAGATTAACGCCGCAGGCGTGTCCGTGCGATAACCGCCCTGTATCAGCCGCCTGCTTAATTCCTGCAGCATTCCCGCACTCAGATAAACCGCCATAGACGCCTGATGTGCCGCAAGGCTCTCAATACTTTCGTTCTCCGGCACTTTTGTTCTTCCTTCCATCCTTGTAATGATCAGGGATTGGGATATTCCCGGCAGTGTATACTCCAGATTCAGGGATGACGCCGCACCGAAACAGGCGCTGACACCCGGACAGCTCTCATAGGCAATCCCCATCTTATCCAATTCGTCCATTTGCTCCCTGACCGTCCCATAGACGCTGGGATCGCCGGTGTGAAGCCGTACCGTAGCCTTTCCTTCCGTTTCCGCTCTATGCATGATCTCCAGCACTTCCTCCAACGTCAAATCGGCGCTGTTATGTATTTCACACCTTCTCTTCGCATAAGAAAGCAGCTCAGGATTGACCAGAGAACCTGCATATATAATGACATCCGCACGTTTCAGCAGCCGCATGCCTCTGACCGTTATCAAATCTACCGCGCCTGTTCCTGCGCCAACAAAGTAAACCATGCTTCCGCCTCCTTACTCCTTGCCAGTTCTCCATACCCGTTTGCATACAAAATACAGTCCGTTTGCAGTCTGCCTCCGGAACGGTTTTCCATGTAATAGCAGATACGCTCTGCGATGTGATTCATCACCGGCTGCCTCTTCCCACTCTCCGTTAAAACAGGCAATGCCTCCTCCGTGGTCACACACTCCAGTATCCGTCTCACCTGTCCTAATTCCATTTGTTCCCTGACACAGAACGCCGCAAGAAGTTCCATCCGACAGTCCGCTTCCCGCGAATGCGTATTCATAATGCCGCCCGCCACTTTAATCAGTTTGCCGATATGACCTGTTAAAAGCATTTTCCGGAATCCCAGTTCTACCGCCATATCAATGGTCTCTCCGATAAAATTGCTGCATTTCACGCTTCTGTCCAGATCATACCCGTAAGTCTTTTTCATAAAATCCAGACCGTAATTACCCGGTGAAACCGCTACATAATCGAAACCTTCCTCTCTTCTTTGGCGCAGTTCTATCCGAATCGTGTCTAAGATCGCCTGGCTGCTCATAGGCTCCACGATCCCGCTTGTCCCCAGGATCGATATGCCTCCCACGATACCGAGTTTCGGATTAAAAGTACGTTCCGACAGTTCTTCTCCGCCCGGCACCGAGATCTCGATTTCCAGACCGCCTGAATAATCCGTGATCCGGCACACTTCCATGACTTCCTTTCTGATCATCTCCCGCGGCACATGGTTGATCGCCGCATTTCCTACCGGCTGGTCGAGTCCCACTCTGGTCACCCGCCCCACGCCCATGCCGCCCTCGATTCTGAGCTCCGGCTGCTGATTTCGCCTTTCTTCCGGTCCTCGTTTACTTTCTTTTTCATCAGAGTCACTCGCATAAGAGACTTTGGCATATATCCACGCGCCCGTGGTGATATCGGGATCGTCTCCGCCGTCTTTTTCCACGGCACAGCTCACCTCGTTCTCCCCACGTCTGATATCTAAAATCTGTGCCGTATAGGGAATCCCTTTCGGCGTCTCTATGGTGATCTTCGTCTTCTTTCTTCCTGTCAAAAGCATGTAAGCCGCAGCTTTTGCAGCAGCAGCCGCACAGCTTCCGGTGGTAAATCCGTATCTCACTTGGCATCTCCTTCCGACACTCTCTGCACCCGATATAAAACAGCATTGCAGATGGCCGCCGCCACGTTGCTTCCGCCCTTTCTTCCTACATTGACAATATACGGAATTTCTGTCTCTAATATCAGTTCCTTAGCCGCCTCCACATTCACGAATCCCACCGGAACACCGATAATAAAGGCAGGTTTCCAGTCGCTCTCTTTTGCCATTTCATATAACTTAATCAAGGCCGTCGGCGCATTGCCGATCGCAAAAATAACCGGTTTCTCTATAGCCGCCGCTTTTTCCATGCTGACAGCCGCCCTTGTCATATTCCTCTGCTTCGCCAAAAGCGCAACATCTTCATCCGCCATAAAGCAGTGCGCTTCTCCGCCGAATCCTGCCAGTACCTTCTTATTAATTCCCGCCAGAGCCATATTGGTATCCGTCACGATATCCGCACCGTTTCTGATCAGTTCCGTCATGACTGCTGCCGCTCCCTTTGAAAAATGAAGCGTCTTAGCGTAATCAAAATCCGCGCTCGTGTGGATAACCCGCTTCGTGATCATCTCCTCATCCGGCGGAATACTGATACCCCTTCTCATAAGTTCATCACTGATGATCTCGAAACTGCGTTTTTCTATTTCTCCCGGCTGTAAATACTCTATCCTATCCATTCATAATCTCCCAACCTGTTCTGCCGTTACTACGTTGATCAATCAGATTTCCGTTGCAATCATGTTCAGCAAAATGTCATTTTCCGCCCTGCTCTTTACCGCAATCCGATAATATCCTCTGCCTAATCCCCGGAAATTTTCGCAGTCCCTGATCAGGATTCCTCTGGCCAGCAGCTTATCATACAGCTTCTCGTGCGGCTCCTCTCTCCACTCTCCATGCAGAGCTTCTTCACGGCAGATCAGGACAAAATTTGCCTCGGACGGATAAACTGTATAACCCATATCTCTCAACCCACTTACCAAATACTCCCGCTCTCTCCTGATATAGCTTTCCGTTTCTGCAATAAAATCTGCCTGTCCCGCACACACACGACCTGCCTCCTGCGCAAAAACCGAAAGATTCCACTCCGGAAGCTGCCTTTTGATCCGCCGAAGAAGCGCACTGTCACTGCACGCCAGATACCCCAGACGGACACCGGGAATCGAGAAAATCTTCGTAAATGCCCGGACAAGAATCAGGTTATCAAACCGTGCGCACTCCGGAATCATAGATGTTTTCCAGCCGCAAAATTCAATAAAACATTCATCCAGCACAACAGAGATTCCCCGGTCTTTGCAATATTCCAATATCCTTATGATTTCTTCCTTACGCATAAGCTTTCCCGTGGGGTTGTTGGGATTGGCAAGAAAAAGCAGTTCCACATCCTCTGTCAATACTGAATAGAAGTCCTGTGTCAGACCAAAAGCGTCTTCCCGCCTCATCTCATAATATACAATCTCTCCGCCTACGGCTTCCGCCGCATATTCGTATCCATAAAAAGAGGGAACCGGTATCACTGTCTTCTTCGGTTTAATCCCATGCATGATAGCTATAAAAAGTTCCGACGCACCGTTTCCGAAAAGAAAATATTCTTCCGGCACCGCCAGCATTGCCGCGACAGCCCGCTTTAACGCTTCCGCTTCCGGGTCAGGGTATCTGCCGCACATCGCAACCGCGTCGCAAAGCGCTGTTTTCACCTTTTCCGGTATCCCCAGCGGATTTATATTGACCGAAAAGTCCGATTTCACATAGTTTCTGTAAATATCACCGCCATGAATCATTGCCATAAGGAGCCTCCATATAGAATACAACTGCATAGGATCATACCGCCAAGGCACAAGATTTCGCACAGCCACGCTGTCCCGTACATCAGCCTGTTGGCACGCCTGATATCCTCATATTCCACCTTACGAAGCGCATCTCCGATATATGGCTTTGACACTCTTTTACCAAAATAGACTGCATCGCCCGCAAGCCTGATACCGAGCGCCCCGGCACACACCGACTCTGTCTGGGCGGAATTCGGGCTTGCGTGTTTCCTTCGATCCCTTCGATAGACGGTAACCGCTCTTCTTGCAGAATAGCAATCCGACGAATCACTGTTTCCCCAAAAACATTTCCCTATAGAATTCCCACCCATAAGAAACACCACGGCAATCATCAGATAAGCGCTGATCCTCGCCGGAATGAAATTTACTAAATCATCCAGCTTCGCCGCTGCCCTGCCAAAATACAAGTAGGTTTCATTCTTATATCCGACCATGGAATCCATCGTATTGACTGCTTTATAGAAAAAACCGAGTACGGGACCGCCGAGAGCCAGATACAACATCGGCGCAATCACCCCATCAGAAGTATTCTCCGCCACGGTCTCTATCGCCGCCTTCGCTATCCCTTCCTCATCCAGACAATCCGTATCTCTGCCCACGATCATGGAGACTGCCGCTCTTGCTTGTTCCGAATCTCCCTCTTTCAGGCATTGATAAACTTTCATACTCTCGACCTTCAGGCATTTGCCCGCAAGAGTCTGATATGTCATAAGCGTTTCCAGCGCCGTTCCCATGTACGGGTGCAGCAGGTACGCCGCCGATAAGAGACAAAATACAACCAATTCAACACAAATGATTACAACCGCCACGAGTATGATTCCCTGACATACCCCGGTCGCCTTTCCGCTTTTGCTCTGCCCTGTTTTTACCGCCTTATTGGCTTCACTTCCCCGCAACCTCTTTTCCGTTCCGGCTATCAGTTTCCCGATAAGTCTGACCGGATGCGGCAGAAAATAAGGATCTCCGAAAACCATGTCTAACAGGAATCCGGCAAAAAATGCAATAATATGGTATCGCATATTGTTCCTTCTCCCCATCCTTTCATCCGGCATATGTATCCGCCGCCGTTTTCCACCTGATAATCGTAATAATCGCCGCCACAATACTTACTAAGCAGCGCCATAATCGTACCGCCGTGAACAATAATCCCTGCCGTCGCAGATTCTTCCCGACGCAGCTCATTGCATATCTTAAGAAAACCTTTGTCGCATCGTGCAATAAACTCCTCCCGGTTCTCCCCGCCCGGAAAAGGCAGTGTACCGCCGCTGTCGATCCACGCCTGATATAGCGGATCGCCTTTTAATTCTTCATAATTCTTATATTCAAATTGTCCGAAATCTGTTTCCGCCCACTCCGGAATCACTGTCGGATGCAGATTCGGATAGAGAATACGCGCCGTTTCCAGACATCTTTTCATGGGACTGGTGAACAGACAGTCAACATTCGGATAGCTGCCCTGCCTTTGGTAGGATAACAACTCTCCAATCCCTTCCTCCGAAAGTCCCTCATCCGTTCTCCCTAAATATCTGTGTTCCTTATTCGCCTTTGTCGCCCCATGCCGTATAAACACCAATGTCACTTGATGGTCTGTCCGATTCCGCATATCACCCGTTCTACCCCTTCCGCCATGTCCGCAAGCCGTATAAGAATCTTTCCCATACGCTCTCTGTATTCCCTCTCCGTGGGATCGACCGGTACGATTCCGTTTCCGATCTCATCGCTGATCATAATGCAGTCACTGAACTTCTCTGCAAATGACAGAATTTCCTCTTCCGGACATCCACCCTCCAAAATACGCCGTTTTACCCAGTGGTGCAAATGATTAATGACCACCGTACCTGCCTGTCCTGCCTCATCTGCCGGCAGATGACCGTCCCACACCATATTTTCCCGCAGATGATACTTTTCAAGCACATAATCTAATTTCCCCTGCGCATATCCGCCTATCACCAATCTCATTTTTTAGCCCATCCGTTTCCTTTATCTGACTCAAACCAATAGTTGAAAACGCTTTTCTTTCAACCTCGGCCTTTTCCTAATCCTGCTCTTTTATCATAATCGGAATTCCTGCCACCACTTCCACAACCCGATCCGCCATCGTGGCAAGTTCCCGATTCACGGCTCCCATAACTCGAATATATGCCATAGTAGCTTCCTCATAATTGATTCCGTCCTCAAACACATTGTTGCTCACTACAACAAAATGTGTTGTCCCTCTTTGCAATACTTCAATTTCACTTATGATCTTGTCAACAACTTCCTTCTCCGCCACGGCTTCTTCTCCAGAGAACATCTCATTTGCCGCAAGATTGGAAATACACTCCAGGAGCACAGTTCTCTCTCCTGTTTCCATCCGATCAAGCGCCCTGCAGATATCCGTGGGCTGCTCTATCGTAACAAATCCTTTTCCGTCTCTTAACCTTCTGTGTCTTTCGACCTTCTTACGTCCCTCTTCATCAAGGATCTGCATGGTCGCGAGATAATATTTTTTCATACTTCCCGCCATGTCGCTTCGCGGAGCTGACAGAGCAGCCACATTATTTTCTTTAAAAAAGGAATCCGCCGCTTTCTCCGCATACGCAGACTTCCCACTCCCGCTCCCTCCGATTACCAAAACCATCATCCGAAATACCTCTCATACTGCTCCACCCGGATATCCGAAAACAAAGTCCTTCCGTGATAGATACACAACGCCATATCTATAAGCGCCATCATCATGACTGCTCCCGTGCCCTCTCCCAATGCCATCTTCCCGTCTATGACAGGCTCTGCACCTAACTCCTTCATAAGCACTTCGACCGCCGGCTCTTTGCCCTTATGAGAGGCGATCAGATACTTTGCCGTCCCCGGCACGATCCGATCGGCAAGAAGCGCCGCCGTCATGCTGATCACGCCGTCCAGCACAACGGGGATATGATAAAGCGCGCCACCGATGCATACCCCTGCAAGTCCCGCAATATCCAATCCCCCTACCGTCATCAGAATCCGAAAAGGATCTGCTCCGGCAAGCTCATATTTTTCGATGGCTTCTGCAATGATCTGTCGCTTATACACAAGCTTCTCATCACTAAGTCCTGCGCCTCTCCCGGTTACGGTGTCCGCATCGCATTGTAGTAACGCTGCTGCCACCGCGCTGCTTGTGGTCGTATTGCCGATTCCCATCTCCCCTGTGGCAAGAATGCGGTATCCTTCGTCTCTACAGACTGCAACCGCCTCTATCCCCGTCATAATGGCCTGAACCGTCTCCTCCTCAGTCATGGCGGGCTCTTTCTTGAAATTCCTTGTCCCACAGCGGATTTTCCGATCAAGCACTCCCTGAATGGGAGCTTGACAATTCATGCCGATATCTATGGGAATCGTGTCTGCACCGATAGAAACCGCCATTCTTCCCACACAGGACAGGCCTTTCCCCATCTGCCTTGCCACCGCCGCAGTAACCTCCTGCCCCGACTGACTGATTCCCTCTTCTACGATTCCGTTATCCGCACACATGATAATAACCGCTTTTTTTGCCAGATCAATCTCATCCGTCCCCATAATCGCACCGATCCTCGCGATGATGGTTTCAAATCTTCCCATTCCGTCAAGGGGTTTCGCAATCCCATCCCAGTTCTGCAACACCTTGCCGTATATTTTCTCATCGGGCGTATCTACAGTATATTCTGACAATAATTCTCTCCTGCAACGACTTTTGCTTCCATTGTCATAAGCCCTTCTCTCATCCCCGTCACAGGCATGCTTCCCGAAGCATTCCATATATTTCCTCCATGTTCAGATATGCAGACATAATATCGGCCAGTTTATCGTACTGTTGTTCCTTAAAAGTCCTGTAATCCGTACACACTGCATTCTCCATACAGCTGCTGCCCTTTACATCAACACCCTTATTCTTTGCCAGCGCCTTGACCAGTGCCGATGCCGTCTCACCTTTATCAAATATGCCATGGATATAGGTGCCGTACACATCATTTTCTCCGCAGCAGAAAATCTGCTCCCCGCCTGTCTGCGTAGTTCTCCCCATATGGATCTCATATCCTTCAAAGCTAAGTCCCGAAAGCACAGAGAATATCCCCTCTGTCCTGTCGATTGTGCCCTGCACCTGCCGCCGTACCTTTTCATCCTGCAGCTGCGTTGTAACGGGAAGCAGTCCCATTCCGTCTACCGTGCCGCCGGACTCCACTCCCTCCGGGTCGGAAATCTGTCTGCCCAACATCTGATAGCCTCCGCATATACCGCAGATCGGAATCTTTCCCGCCATTTTCATAACGGCTCTCTCCAATCCACTCCCACGCATCCATTGCAGATCACTCATCGTATTCTTGCTGCCGGGCAAGAAGATCATGTCCGGAGTACCCAGCTTCATCACCGAATCCACGTAACGTACAGACACTCCCGGTATCTGCTCGAATATATTAAAATCCGTGAAATTGGATATCCTCGGATAACGGATGACCGCTATATCAATAATACCCCTCTCACTTCTGTCGAAACGCGCTGTCAGACTGTCTTCATCTTCCAAAGCGATATCCATATACGGAATCACGCCGCTTACCGGAATGCCGCCTTTTGCCTCCAATATCTCAATCCCCGGATCAAGCAAAGTCTTGTCACCCCTGAACTTATTGATGACAAGCCCTTTTACCCTTTTCTTTTCCTCCTCCGAAAGCAGCATCAAAGTCCCCAGAAGCTGTGCAAATACGCCTCCCCTGTCGATATCGCCCACGAGAAGCACCGGTGCGTCCACCATATCCGCCATGCCCATGTTGACGATATCATTTTCCCGCAGATTGATCTCCGCCGGGCTTCCCGCTCCTTCAATGACAATGATATCCGCCAATTCCTCAAGCTTGCGGAATGCATTCCTGATATCGGGAATCAGTTTCTTCTTATAAGAAAAGTATTCTCTCGCACTCATGTTCCCGATCACACGCCCATTAACGATCACCTGCGAACCGATATGATCCGTCGGCTTTAACAGAATCGGATTCATACAGACTGCCGGCCTGATCCCTGCCGCCTCCGCCTGCATGACCTGCGCTCTCCCCATTTCCAGTCCCTCTTCCGTAATAAAAGAATTAAGCGCCATATTCTGTGATTTAAAGGGTGCCGTCCGATAGCCGTCCCTTCTCATGATCCTGCACAGCCCCGCCACAAGAAGACTTTTTCCCGCACCGGACATGGTTCCCTGCACCATAATGACTTTTGCCATACAATTTACTCCATTCTAAATTTTCCCGATCTGCCTGATATACGCAAGCATCCTCCCGTTTGCCGCAAATTCCTCTTCCCTGATATCAAACAGCCGCTCTATAAAATCCGATTCGAATACCTCCTCCGGCGTACCGAACCGCTCCGTATATTCCCCTTTCAGACAAAGTATCTTATCGGAAACGATCCTTGCGAGTTCCAGTTCATGCAGCGACATGATAACGGTAAGCCCTTTCTTATCCCGCATTTCCTGCAATATGGATAGAAATTCCAGTTTGTATTTGACGTCCAGATAAGAAGTAGGTTCATCCAGTATCACGATCTCCGGCTCCTGGCAGATTGCCCGCGCCAGCATTACCCTCTGCTTCTGTCCGTCGCTTATTCTGTTAAAATCCTGTTCTCCTATATCCGCGACATGGGTAAGCTCCATCACCTCATCGACGATCCGTTCATCCTCTCCTGACAATATTCCGAACCATCCGGTATAAGGATACCGCCCTGTCGCCACCACATCCCGACAGCTTTTCATTTCCGCCTTGATCTTCTCCGTAAATACCACTGACATTTTCCTGGCCAGTTCATCCGCTTTCATCCCGGATAAAACACCGTCCCCGATGTATACCGTTCCTCCGATCAGCTTAAGCTGCCCCGCAATGCTCTTTAGGACCGTAGATTTCCCTGCTCCGTTAGGTCCGATCAGGCTTAGGATCTCCCCTTTTTGCAATGCAATCTCCATTTCCCGTATCAGAGGCTTATTATCATGCCCCACACACATCTTTTTCGTAGAAAAATAGTAATTTGTCATGTTCTCATCCCGTCTACACATGAGTTTTCTTACGCTTCGTTATGATCCAAAGCACTACCGGTGCCCCGAAAACAGCCGTCACCGTGCTGATACTCAGTTCTGTCGGCGCAAGCATCATCCTTGCCAGCAGATCACAAAACAGACAGAAAACACTTCCGCCCAGGAAGCAGGCAGGTATCATCCGAATCGGTTCCGTCGAGTTAAGGAGCTTCTTGACCAAATGCGGCACCGCAATACCGACAAAGGAGATCGGACCTGCAAACGCCACGATACAGGCTGATAAAATACTGGAAAAAATCACGATGCACACCCGCAAAAGCCTAAGGTTCACTCCCACATTCCGAGCATATGCGTCTCCCATCTGATAGGCGCCGAGTGGTTTCGACATCAGAAACACCGCGATAAATACTACAGCTACCACCACCGACATAACCTTAACATTCTCCCACGTCATCCCTGAAAAGCTCCCCCTCGACCAGTTGTGAAGATTTACAATATCTGCGTCATTTGCAAAAGTCACGACCAGTTCCGTAATCGCCGAACAGATGTAGCCGATCATGACTCCGCTGACGACTAACATTGACATGCTGTTTACCCTGCGCGACATCAAAAGCACGAATCCCATGGACACCATCGCCCCGATAAACGCCCCAAGGATCATATCCGCCGATGTCACCCTGACTGACCGCCCCATAAGGAAGACCATCATAAGCGCCACCACCATTTTAGCTCCCGAAGAAATTCCGAGCACAAACGGTCCCGCAATCGGATTACCGAAAAAAGTCTGCAAAAGATATCCCGCAAGCGCAAGCGCCCCGCCGAGAATCAGAACAGCCACCGCCCTCGGAAGCCGGATATCCCACAAAATCCTCGTAAACGTCTCGTTGCTCACTCTGCCGGTCAGTGTCCTTACGATATCCGACAGCGCAATTGTGACACTCCCGATACATACATTCAGGATAAAAAAGAACACGGTACAGAGGATAAGTAAAATAAAGGCTGCAATATATCTGTATTTCCTGTTTTCACGCATATTAATTACGCTGCCTTTCTCTTAGTGCTGCTTCGGGCGTATGCAGCCTGTCTCTATTCCAAATGAAAAAGATAATGCATATCCTCGGTCTCTCCCCGTATCATCCCATGGATATCCTCAATCAGATACCCGATGGAGAGAGACTGCTGATACATATCGTTTGTTGTACACCAGACATTTCCTTCTTTCACAGCCTTAAAATCCGCCAAGGCTTCACATTTATCCAGAAGCGCTTCCACACTTGCAACCCCGCCGTCGATGGAACTGTTGTAGATCAGGAAATCCGCATCTTTTGCGCCGGCATAAAACTCCTCCACCTGCATATTCATGGTAGAGCGCCTTGTCTCAGGATCGCCTAAGTTCTCAAAAACATATTTTCCGCCCGCAATCTCTATCATTTTCGGGACATAGTCGGAGGACTGCCGCACCTGCACCAGCCCATTTGACGTGATAAAAAAGAAAGCTACCGTTTGATCTGTCCGTTCATCGCCGCTCACCTTATTAAGAACAACCGCCTGTGCTTTAAATATCCTCTCCGCTTCCTCTTCCTTTCCGAGAAGCGCACCGTAGAATTTTACCCACTCCACTCTGCCTAAAGGGTGAGCCTCATAACTGGAATACTCGATCATGGCAGGGATTCCGAAATCCTCCAGCTTCTCCACTACCTCAGGAGCATGGGAGATCATCATATTTTCTATGGCAAGGGAACAGTTCCCTGAGACGATCAGCTCATAGTCCGGTTTGTTGTATTTGCCCGCATAGAGAAGATCGCCTTTTTCCATTGCTTCTCTTGCCGCTTCTATGTACCAGCCGTCTGCCTTTTGTCCCGAAAAAGTGATCGCATCCAGACCGTTCAATGCAACGAACATGTCCATTGCCGAAGATGCCACCAGATATATATCCTTGATCGGACGTTTCAGCACTACCACATCTTTATCTGTTTCTTCCCGACCTCCTATATCTAAGTTCTCCGGTGTCTCCTTGCCTTCCGGCACGATCAAAAACCGCGCACCGTCCATGGTTGTCGTAAGCAAAGTATATCCGCCCTCATAGTAATCTACCGTGAAGTTCTCGGCGTACTCAAGTTCCATGCTGTGATCATGGATCAGATTGGATTCCGCCCCGTCCGCGGAATCTGCTTCTGTCTCCGCCTGCGTCTTCGGTTCCGGCTTATAACCGGAAGACGGAGAGCCACAGCCATATAATACTAACAGCCCTATGAAAATCAGCCATATCATGACACGTCTATTTCTCTTTCTCATCCTGTTCCCACCTATCCGTGATCGTTGGCCTTTATTTCTGTATGCTTGCTGCACGGCTTAGTATTATTTCACCTTATCCGAATGAAATGTCAGCGTATACTCCACCTCATGCGGCTTACTCATCGCAACGGTATCGCCGATAACTGCCATCGGTTCATCAAAACTCTTGACGGGTATCTCGAAAACAGAATCTCCCGTTGTATTGACCGGCAGATATTTATCGCCGTCCACCAGCATATAATCATAATTCGGACTGTTCCACTGCACTGTCGCCGTGGCCTTTTTGCCTGTTACCGTGACCGTAACGGGGGATAAGATCTGCGCTTTACCGCTGCCGCCCTCAAAGGTGATCTCCATACTGTAAGTGCCGTCCTGCAAAGCAGCGATGTCCTCTGTCCCGCCGTCCGCCTGTGCTTCCTTCCCAGCCGGCACCGGATCTGAAACGCTGACCTTATGGTCATACCACTTCTCCTTCGTCCCGATCAGCGCCAGATCAAATTCCGTATTCAATACCGGAACAGGCACGTCAAATCCATAAACCTCCTCCGTCATGCCGTCGCTGTATGTAACCGTATCTTCTGTCGGCATAAGAAGCTGCGCATCTTCTTTCCCGGCCTCTTCTGCAAGTCCGGGATAAAGATTTACGATTTTTTTGGAGCCGAGTGAAATATGGATCGTCATCTCACCGTTTCGGACCGTCAATGTGCCCTTGCCGTCACAGGCTTCGCTTACACGAAACATACTGCTGTCTGTTTTAAAGTCTGCCATGTATGTTCCGTCAGGCAGCCCTGCTGCCTGATCGGAATTTGCTTCACTATCTGTTTCTAAAGCTGCCGCGGTATGTTCCACATAAACCTGCTTAATGGCTTCAATAGAGCCAAGACCGACGATCTGTGTATCCACACTGTCAAAATTACCGGAAGCCTTAAACGTGCTGATCCATGAATCCTCGTCTTCGCCAGCCATATCATTATTGGCATGGTCACCTGCCACGACCATAAGCGGACGTAAGATCACCTTCTTATAGCCGGCCTGTGCAACCGCATCTATGACCGCTTCGCAGGCGGTTTCTTCCGGCTCACCCTCTACCGTACCGATAAACACGTTATCGTAATCCAGTTCTCCCATCTGTGACTGCATCTGGCTGTATGACACCTTCGCAGTGTGGGATGTGCCGTGTCCCAGAAATACATATGCCGTACCATCTTCCTTAGCCGCTTCCAGACTATCATAACCCGCATCCTGTACTGCCGCCTGTGTAAGCGCCTTCGCCACCGCTTCTTTGTCGGCATTAATCACTGTCGCGTCCGTACCGACTTCACCCAGAAGCGGCTCTGCAACTTTGACCGAATCAAACTGATCCCTGTATGCCTCCACAGCCTCTATCAGCTCATCGTACTCTGCGCCATGCATCAGATGGGTGGGCTGTATCACCAGATTTTTCACGCCGTTTGCCACTGCACGTTCTAATGCCTGGTCCATATTATCAATAAATTCATTGTCGCGCGCCTGCACGTGATTGATAATGATCTGTGCCGTAAAAGCCCGTCTTACAGCCCAGTCCGGATTCGCCTCTTGTATCGCATCTTCGATGCCTTTGATATCATCGACGCGGCTTCCGTTAAAGGAAGTCCCGAAACTGACTACCAGAATTTCATTCTCCCCGATGTCATCCTGGTTACGGGGATCATCTTTGGAAGCATCGCCTGTGTCCCTGCCAAAATAATCCGGATCGGCATTTTCACCTTCCACCAGTTCTTTCTGGGCATCTGTCAGTGCATCCCATGCAGCCTTAGCCTCAGCACACTGCTTATCCGTATTCTCTGTCCTCTGCTGCACATAGATCGCATCGATCAAAGCCGCAACTTCGTCGGCAGCTTCCTGATCGCTGACAGTCTCATCCTCCGCCTCCGGCGTTTCCGGTGCCTCTGCCTCCTCTTCCGGCTGTTCCGTAACCTCTTCCTGCGGGGCCGCTGCCGGTTCCGAATCGTTTCCGCATCCGGTCACGCACAATGTGCCCATGAGCGCGGCCATCAATACTGCTGTTAATCGTTTCTTCATGTCTCCTCCTTTTGATTGACTTATTCAGTCATCAATAATTTTGATGTTTGAACCAAATATGTAAAGGTGTAAGAAACGATTTTTTAGCATACAAAAAAATCCTCCGCCATTGTGTCTGAGCTCTACAACAGGTAAAGGATTTATACGCAAACAAACCTACAGAATGCACTTCATAAACAACTGCGCTTCTGCAAGTTCAAACGTACAACCAGTTACTCGTGGTCTGAAACAAACGTTTCCGTACAACATTCAGGCAGGTCTCCCGGCTTAAAGATCATCGCATCCGCCGCCTTCCCGGTTTCCCAGTGACATATTGGCTTCTGCTCCCTAATTACGGTGACGAGTTCGTACAGGATTTGCACCTGTTTCCCTTTTCACCAAAACCAGCGTTCACGCACTTCTTACGCTGTTTTGACACCTGTATGTTACATATTCGATTTTATCAAAGTATATCACATTTATATTTGATGTCAATAGCACGGTCTATACTATAACACAAACCACTCTTATATTTTCCCGAAAATCCGGCCGTACCCATAGGTCAAAGGCAGATCCGCCATACGCGCTATTATGCCCTGATCGGGATGATTTCCGGCAACTCTGTTCGGGCACTGTCTCCGGTTACATCCGACACAGACTCCCTCACAGCGTACTTTCTCATCCTGCGTCAGCTCCGCCACAAATGCCACGCTCTTTTTGGGTAACATGCAGTAAGCCTCATTGCAGGTGATCCGGCCGTCCGTTATATCTAACAGGCGGGGAATCATCGAAAGCGGGAAGGAATCTTCACTTCCGAGGAAATGATACCTTGCCACATGCCGGTCGGTATTCTTTTCGATATAACGGTTGTAGGCTCCGTAGCCCTGCAGCAGAAGCTCACTTGCCAGCACCTCCAGCATATAACTTCTCGACAGCATTCCCTGACTGCTGTAATGATCCTGCAGGGAATCTATTCCGGCTCCGAGAGACATAACGACATCCTCATATACCGCTCCTGATGATTTTTGCAGAGAAGATACATTTCTCTCCCAGAACGCCTCCTCGCGGATCAGAGGAAACATCTGCTCTGCCACTGCCCGAAGCTCACTGCTCCGCGTTTCTTCATAATGAAATTTATCACGCACTTTCTCCAAAAAGGACGGATTCAAAAATCCGTCCAGTAAATCCGTAAAGAAATCAGCCATAAAATCTAATCTCCTTATAATCCGAGCACGATCGTAGCCACTCTGAAATAGATCAGCAGTGAAATGGCATCCACAATCGTCGTGATGAACGGGCTCGCCATAACTGCCGGGTCCATCCCGATCCTCTTGGCCAGCATAGGCAGCGTAGAACCGACGATCTTCGCCACGATAACCGCCACCAGAAGCGTGAAGCAGACGACGAATGCCACCGCAACGGTTACTTTATCAAACAACAGCAATCTTGCAAAATTACAGAGTGCCAGTGTCAGACCGCACAGCGCCGCTGTCCGGATCTCTTTCCACACCACCGTAAACCAGTCGCCGAATTCGATCTCGTCAAGCGACAATCCACGGATAATGATGGCGCTGGCCTGTCCGCCCGCATTACCGCCGGTATCCATCAGCATCGGTATAAATGCGGTCAAGACAACATATCTGCTGAGGGCAGTCTCAAAAGAAGTGATGATACTGCCCGTAAAAGTGGCTGAAATCATCAACAATAACAGCCACGGAATCCTTTTCTTGTAGGCATCGAATACCGTAGTCTTCAAATATGGCTTGTCGGATGGCATCACAGCCGCCATCTTCTCGATATCCTCTGTTGTCTCCTCTTCCAGAATATCCACAACATCATCCACGGTGATGATACCCACCAGTCTGTCCTCATTATCGACCACGGGCATTGCCGTAAATTCATATTTCTTGAACATTCTGGCAACTTCTTCCTGATCCATCAGGGTATGCAGGGATATTACATTCCGATGCATCATATCCCCGATCACCGCATCCGCATCACTGAGCAGCAGATACCGGAGCGCTACGGTGCCCACCAGCGTCCTCTGGTTATCCAGCACATAGCAGATATTGATGGTCTCACTGTCCAGCCCGACCTTGCGAATCCGCTCGATGGCTTCCCGCACAGTATGATTTTCCTTTAAGTCCACATACTCCACGGTCATGATGCTTCCGGCGGAATCCTCCGGATAGCGCATCAGGTGATTGATTGCTTTGCGGGTGTCGGCACTGGTGTTGGCAATCAGCCTTTTCACCACATTGGCAGGCATCTCCTCCATCAATTCCTTCGCATCATCGGACATCATGTTATCAATGATGTGACCCGCATCCTTATCGGAAAGAGACGTAATAACAGACTGCTGCAGTTCGATCTCCAGATAAGAAAACACGCTTGCCGCCATATCTTTGGGCAGGATTCGGAAGATTTTCACGATCTCTTCCTCATCCATCTCCTCTATATAATCTGCGATATCCGCATCGTTTAATTCCTGAACAACCTGTCTGAGTCTGGTATACTGCCCTTTGTGCAGAAGCTCCAGTATCTCCTCCCTGCCGAAGTCCTCATAACTCTCGTAGATTTCCCGTTTCTGCCTTGCATCTGTCTCTCTGCCCGCATCGGATTCCTGTCCTGCACCTGCTGCCTGTCCCGCTCCAACCTTCGGTTCCTTCAATTCTTCCCTGATTTCACTCATATCCGTCATTCCTTTTTATAATAAGCCGGCTCCCCGGCCGTGATCTTAACCTTACCTGCCGTTGCTTCCGTGATCTCATTCATCACGGCTTTTTTTTCCTCATAGGGAATCTTCACCCGCACAGTCACCTGCTCGGCATAATCGGATTCCCCCACCGGTATGCCCCTCCTCGCTAACAAATACTGTATCTTACCGATACCGTTATAATCTGTCACGATGGTCATCTCATACCCATAGCTCATCTCGCGTACATCGCTTGCCTCGATCCCTGCCTGCGCCGCCTTCGTATAGGCCCGCACAAGCCCGCCGGTTCCCAGAAGGGTACCGCCGAAATATCTGGTCACCACCACCACAATATTCCGGATTCCCGAACCCATAAGTACCTCAAGGATCGGCCTTCCCGCCGTTCCCGTAGGTTCCCCGTCATCGGAAAATCGCATTGTCTGCGCCTGTTCTCCGAGAATATAGGCATAACAGTTATGCCGCGCATCCCAGAACTGCTTTTTCTTTCCTTCGATAAAAGCCAGCGCTTCCTCCTCGGAACTTACCGCCGCAACATGTGCGATAAAACGAGATTTTTTCTCCTCGATTTCCCCAGTGCCCCCATATTCTATAATCTTATATGGCTCAAAACCATGCCCGTTTTCCATATGATATCTTTGTACACTCCGTTTATAATACATCTATAATCGTAACTGTTCAAAACCCTGTTCTTCACAATTACGAAGCACCTTCTGAACAATTACCTATAATCTACACAATGTAGTTCTTATACGCAGCCAGACTCAAGCATGAGCCTGCCCACTTTTTAATACTACTACGCCAAACAATAAAGCGTCAAGCAACAGTTCGCCAATACAGATCGGAACCAACGGAGTGCAAACGCGGCTCCGTAGATATTGCCTTCCCTCTGAGCGTCCGTCCTAGACATCCCATAAACAGTCCCTCCCTCCCATGTATAAAACTGCACAGAATCGTAAACAATTCTTAATATGGAAGAAAAACCCTTTATTTAGCCCGAAAACTTTGCTATAATGCATGATAGGTTTATAGTACCTTTTTGCATATTAAATCAGCCGGGCATTCTTAAGCCTGATCGCATTGCAAGGTATTATGTGTCCATTGAGGGGGACTATCAACCTAAGGAGGAGTATCATGAATTATGGAAAAAAAGGTGTCCGCAAGAAACAGCAGGCACTTCACTCTAAATCCACCAAGTGGGCAAGAAAATTCGGATTCACTTTTATCCAATTGTGTCTGGTCGCCATAATCGGAGTGGGGATCATCGGCGTCAGCGCCGGTATCGGTATCTTCAAGGGCGTACTCGCCACAGCCCCGGACATTGGCAATATCGACGTTACACCC
This sequence comes from Lachnospiraceae bacterium, assembly GCA_014804485.1. Classification (GTDB taxonomy): domain Bacteria; phylum Bacillota; class Clostridia; order Lachnospirales; family Lachnospiraceae; genus UBA3282. Next base: position 19,459 of record JAAUZT010000052.1, on the reverse strand, counting down.
ACAGGTTTTTCCACTTTTGCATATGACATAGAAGGCAGGCAGATTGCGAAGCTGGTGTCTACGGATTCCAACCGAATCCCCGTCACCATCGACATGGTTCCCAAGGATCTTCAGAACGCCTTCGTAGCCGTGGAAGATGCCCGTTTTTATGACCACAACGGCATCGATATCAAGGGCATCATCCGTGCCGCCAAAGTGGGCATCGTAAATAAATTAAAAGGCGGCGACTTCACGGAGGGCGCCAGCACGATCACGCAGCAGCTTCTCAAGAATAATGTCTTCACGAACTGGACCAGCGAGGATTCTTTTGCCGACCGGTTAAAGCGTAAGATACAGGAGCAGTATCTGGCTCTGGAACTTGAGAAAGTCATGGATAAAGACTCTATCCTGATTAACTATATGAACACCATTAATTTGGGGCAGAATACACTGGGCGTTCAGGCTGCTTCCATGCGCTATTTCAACAAGTCCGTCAGCGATTTGACCTTGTCAGAGTGCGCTGTCATCGCAGGAATCACCAAGAATCCTTCCAGATATAATCCGATCACGCATCCCGATTACAATGCTGAGCGTCGTGAACGTGTGCTGAACGATATGAAGAAGGAAGGCTATATTACACAGGAGCAGTATGATGAGGCGATGGCGGACGACGTATATTCCCGTATCCAGATCGCTGATTCCGAGAATGAGGATTCCGCCGTCAATACATACTTCGTAGATGCACTGACGGAAGATGTTCTGGAAGATCTGATTGCTGCCGGATACAATGAAACACAGGCATTTACACTGCTCTACAGCGGCGGTCTGAAAATTTATTCCACACAGGACCCGAAGATCCAGCAGATATGCGACGAGACTTTTGCGGACGAAACCAACTTCCCCGCCAATACGAAATGGTATCTGAATTATGAGCTGACCATAGAAAAAAGCAACGGCGACCGGGAAAATCACAGCACGGAAATGTTCCGTACCTTCTGGAGAGATAATCGTTCCAAGTCCTATAACCTGATCTATTCCTCTCAGGAAGAAGCATATCAGGATATCGAATTATACAAGGAAGCCGTTATGGGCTTCGGCGATGAGGTATTCGGCGAGACCATCAGCCTAACACCCCAGCCGCAGGTATCCATTGTTGTGGAAGACCAGAGCACCGGCTATATCGTTGCCATGGAAGGCGGACGCGGCGCCAAATCGGGAAGCCGGACGCTGAACCGTGCAACAGACACCACCAGACAGCCCGGTTCCACCTTTAAGGTCGTATCGACCTATGCACCGGCTTTGGACAGCGCCGGACTTACTCTTGCCACAGTGATGAATGACGCGCCGTTTAACTATGCGGACGGACGCCCTGTAGCGAACTGGTACGGCGAGACTTACCGAGGGCTCTCTTCACTCAGGGAAGGTATCGCGCAGTCCATGAATATCGTCGCCGTCAAGACTCTGACACAGATCACGCCGCAGCTCGGTTATGACTATCTGACGAACTTCGGCTTTACCACATTGGAAGAACGCAAAGAGATCAACGGAAAAATATATTCCGATATCCAGCAGGCACTGGCGCTGGGCGGTATTACCAACGGCGTCACAAATGAAGAGTTAAACGCTGCCTACGCATGTATTGCCAACGGCGGCACTTACATCAAACCCAAGCTGTACACGAAGGTACTTGACCACGACGGCAATATCATCCTGGACAATACAATGCCTCAATCCAGACAGGTAATTAAGGAAACTACCGCATTCCTGCTGACCAACGCCATGGTGGACGTGGTCACGGTGGGAACCGGAGGCTCCGTGCATTTCAGTGACATGGCAATGGCCGGCAAAACCGGTACGACCTCAGACTACAACGATGTATGGTTCTCCGGCTATACACCCTATTATACAGCAACTACCTGGGCAGGATTTGATAATAATGTTAAACTTACCGGAGATGAAAAGAATCTTGCCAAGAAGCTGTGGCGTACCGTAATGTCTAAGATCCATGAAGAACTGCCTAACGAACCGTTCAATGTTCCTTCCGGCATCGTGACTGCCACGGTATGTTCCCGTTCCGGCAAACTGCCGATTGACGGGTTATGCAGCGGCACCCTCCGCTCTGAATACTTCGCCGAGGGAACCGTACCCACAGAAACCTGTGACGTACATTATGCCGGTCAGGTCTGCACATACAGCAGTCTGCCCGCATGTGAAGGATGTCCGTTCAAGGTAGAGGGTGTGTTGGAACTTACACCGATTGAAGATGTCTCCCTGCAGAGCGGTTCCGGCTCGGCACTGGCACAGCCTGAGACACCTGAAGAGCCCGTCGTCGGCGAAGACGGCTCCGTTATTCCCGCACCCACACCTACGCCGCAGACCAATATGTGTCCTCACAACGCGGAGTTCTTTGCGAATCCCGATTGGGAAGCGATCGTAAACGGACAGCGGGCGGAGATAGAACAGCGTAACGCTGCCGCGGCAGCAGCGGCGCAAGCGGCCGCACAGGCAGCTGCACAACAGGCCGCGGAACAACCGCAGCCTGAGGCACAGTAAAAAAAGTAAATTTGCTTCGCGAACTAGTGCATGAACGTAAGAATTTCCTATAGAACAAAAAGACGGCAGGTACAGACTCTATACGAACTCTGTACCTGCTCTTTTTAATAAACCAAAAGTCCTGTCACTTGATTTCTTGTAAAATATAGTTCCCCATTATATACCTTTGATCTCCCTGATCTTAGCTTCCAGATCCACGATCGTATTCTGGGCATTCTCGATATCTCTGCACGCATCCCCATACTCTTCCTCCGGCGTAGACCCATGTTTATCGTAATAGATTTTGCCGATCTCGGTGTAACGTTTCTTGATAATATCCTCACAGGTATGAATCTGCCCTTTCAGATTCGCCACCTCGGCCATGTCCTTCGCCTTATCCGTCATTTCTCTTCCTTTGGTTGTGATCGTCTCACCGATTCTGTCAAAAAAATCCATCATCCCCTCCGTTTCTGTCCGCTGTCAAAAGCAGACTCGCGATATGTTACTGTTATTATATGCTGATAACCATGTCTATCTTAATCTGTCAGCCTTGATATTTATTTTACACCACACGTCAGTCAGTGGCAAGAAGCCGGCTACACAACGAGCGAAGATTCATCCGGCTCATAACATAATCCGCCATGTTGTCCTTTTCTTCGATCGTCTTCTGTGACCGCGGCGATATGGCAGAATGAATATAGAAGCTGTCCATGCCCACCTGCTTCGCGCCCGCAATATCGGTCGCCATATCATTGCCGATCATCAGCGACTCCTCCGGCTGCAGCCCGTATCGTTCAAACAGTATCCGGTAAAAACGCTCATCAGGCTTCCTGCACCCGTGGTCGGAAGAAATCAGAATTCCGTCAAAGAGATCATGAATCCCCAGATAATGCAATTCATACTCCGTAAAAATACGCTGCGCATTAGAGAGCAGATATACGCCCCTGCCGGCCTCCCGTAGTGCTGCAAGCAGTTCTTTCGCATAGTGATAGATACGGATATATTTCGTGGAATATGCCCGAAACATCTGCCCCGTATGGATGGTAAGCTGCTGATCCGGACTGACCCTTTTGGCCTCATACAGTTCCCGAAACACCTCCTCGATCGGAATTTCGGGATAAGCCTCATGGGCATACTGTACGGCATGCTCCTGACTAAGCGCTTTCTCCTTACCCTGTACCGAAGTAAGATATGCCCGGTGCAGTTCTTCCGCCTCATACCGTGCCCCGTAATAACCGTAAAACAGGCTTAAATGCTCCCACAGCTTCCGTTCCGTCTCATCGGTGCGGATATCTACCAGTGTGCCGTATAGGTCGAATATGTAGTTGCGGTATTGTTTCATGATCATGTCCTCGCTTTAGTGAATGGTTTCATGTCTTTACTGATCGTTAAGCAGTTTCTCATATGGCATCAGCATCCCTTCCGTCATCTTCGCCTGGAGCTGATTTTTGCCCACCGGCATGCGCATCAACGCTCCGACTGCCTGCATCATCATGATCTTCCCGATTTTCTTCTGCGGGAAGTCGTAGAAATGATGCTTCTTATAGAATTGGTGATCTGCCTTCATCATGCCCTGCATCTCAAAGATCAGGTCTCGGAAAATCTTCATGCCCCCGATTCCGTAGAAATTTTCATTCACCATCATTTGATTTTCCAATGCATAGGCAAGATCGGCCGCGCAGACGCGAATCTCATCACTGCTTCCATCCTCCCCACCGTTTTCGTTGACTGCCACTCCCGCGAGATAGTTTCCTCCTACCTGACTTCTCGCCTCGATAATCATACGCAGATTTTCTTCCTTATCCAACTCACCGTCCACAAGATACGCCGTGGGTTTCCCCATCGTAACTGTGCGGTGGCCGTTACAGAACTGTCTGTCATCATAGGTCTTAAACAAGGACCCCATGGAGTGATCTTTGATGGAAAAAGCATAAACAATGCTGTCCGATCGTTGTATCCGTTCCCGCAGAAAACTGTCAAATCCATCCTGATAAATACATGTTCCGTCTACGGCACAGTGAAAACAGCCGAGGCACCCTCCCTTAAACTCGAAATTGCGCAGATTAACCACATGGCTTACATAGGGAAATGTCTTCCTGAAATCAATGATCATGCGGCGCAGTCGCTCGTTATCCTTAGCACAGTCCGTCACGATCACAACACGGTATTTTTCATCTTTTCCATGCACGGACAGCTCTCTGTCTGTCTTGAAATCGGAATCTGTCTCTCTTTTTATTCTATAAGTTATATATTTCCAATATTTGAGTACATCCCTGCGTCCCTGCTCTTTCAAAAGGTCTTCCATATCCGCCGAAAATCCCCGAAGCACACACATTCCCATATCACGGCAATTATCTTCCACATAGCGGTGAGCCGTTATATCATAGAAATGCTTGGATGTGGTGATCTGAACCATATATTTTCCTTCCACATCAAGCTGCTCCTGCTTCATCAGCTCTATAAAGCGATGAAGCTGTGACGGCGCGATAAAAGTATAAACAGGATAGCTGAATAAAATGAGTTCCGCCTTTGCTACCGCCTCCCGCGCCTGCGTCATGTCCTGTTCGAATAACCGAATCTGCGCACCCACATGGAGCGTCTCAAATTCATCCTGCGGAAACTGCTTTTGCAGGAACCGGATCGTCTGATAAGTAATGCTGTTCTTCCCCTTAGGGCTTCCATTGATCACCAATACATTCATTTCTGCCTTCCTCCTTCTAAAATTATCATAACCCACAACTAAACTGTCGCACAAGAGCAATGAAGTCTTTTTCATATGGAGCGCTTTCCTGTGAAATGAAAAATCCCTGACAAACGCCAGGGATTTCACAAGCTGCTGACGGGAATCGGACCCGTGACCTCCGCACTACCAATGCGACGCTCTACCGACTGAGCCACAGCAGCATTCCGGTGGCCATGCTATGCCAACCACCATGCTGTAGTATATCATAGTCTTTTTGCCTTTGTCAACAATTCTTTCTCGGTGAACACACCCCGGTGAACTATACTGTTGTCCTGTTAATTGCTTTCTTTAGCTTGGTCTTAATTCTCTGTAGCGCGTTATCGGTTGACTTCTCGTCTCTGCCAAGCACCTTCGCGATCTGCTGATATCCCATACCGGTCAGATACAAGTCCAGCACCTGTTTTTCAAAATTGCTGAGTTCTCTCTCTATCGTCTGCTCCAGTTGCACTACATTTTCCTTGTCTATCACAACTTCTTCCGGGCTCTGCCCCGCGCTGACAGACAGCACATTGACCAGTTCTTCTTCCTCTCCGTCCCGATTTACCCCTGCGCTGCCGTACAGAGACACATAAGTATTGAGCGGAATGTGTTTCTGCCGTCTGGAGGCCTGCACCGCCGTATACATCTGTCTGGATACGCACAGATCCGCAAAAGTCAGGAAGCTGGCGTCCCTGCCGATATCATAATCCCGCAGGGACTTGAACAATCCGATCATTCCCTCCTGGATCAGATCGTCATTGTCAGCTCCGAGAATGTACATGGATCTGGCCTTACTCCGAACCAGATTCTTATATTTATTCATAAGGTATTCCGTGATGCCCTCGTCTCCGTCCCGGAGCCGGACGATAAGTTCCTCATCACTATATTGTTCATAGTCCTTGTCCATATGAATCCTCATTCTGCAGATTTCTTCGGCACAGTTTTCCTATTCCGTCCGTCTATTCCCATTCCATATCTTCTTCTATACCGCTTTCTGCTGTTTCTGCCTCTTCCGTACCGTTTTTCTCTTCCGAATCAGCCTCTTCCTCTGTTCTGTCTGACGCTTCCGATTCCATCTCTTCTTCCGTATCGCTTATTTCTTCCGTTCCTGCCTCATCCTCCGCGTTCTCATCATAGTACTCTATAATCTCCGCCGCAAAATGCTCCGCCATAACTTGATATCCCGCGTGGTTACCGTGCACGCCGTCCGGTATATACTCCGCCACCACATTCGCATCATGAGAGTCCAGAATATTAGAGTTATACAGATCAATCACTTCATAATCATATTCCTGTGCCAGTGTCAGTATCACGTCCGCAAATTGCTGCTGCGGTAACAGATAATCCCGCTCATTCATCAGATAATCCTGCAATATATTCGGCAGAGGCGTAACGAAGAAAATCTCTGCAGCGGGATAATTCTCACGCAGACCGCGCATCAGTTCGTCCAGATCTCCGCAAAAGGTACGATAAACCCGTTCTTCCAGATTACCGAACTCCTTGTCGGAAACACAGAAGCCGTCATTGGTACCTCCCATAACGATAATCACATCAACATCTTCCGGTATCTCCTGATAGCGGTCCACGTAAGGGTCCGACCAGTACCGTCCGATGGATGAACCGCCGATTCCCAAATTATAGACCTCTTCTGCCCCTAACAGTTCTTTCAGCCTTGCGGGATAAGAATACTGCTGATACCCTTCCTCGTTCTCCAGATTAGCCGCCGCGGTGATGCTGTCGCCCAGACAGGCTATTTTTAATCCCGAAAAATCATATTTATTCTCTGCAATCCGCTCTCTGTCCGACTGGTTAACTTCCAGTGTCTCCTGAAAGGATGTGCGCAGTTCTCTCCTCTGTTCCAGTGACATACCGTCCGGCTGCTCGTAGATACCGCGCCACGCGTCGAAAATACTGCTCTCCGTCATAGATCCGTCATAATAATTGATCTCTCCGTTATCCGACACGCCGTCGGGCATAAATGACGGAAAATTCCCCGAAACGGAATAGTTACCCGATACCGTATTTTCTCCCATCAGTCCCGGGAAACCATGCCGGAAGAAATCATCCGATGACACCCCGATGTTGCCCGACACTGTCGCATTGCCTGATATCGCATCGTTGCCCGATACTGTCGCATTGCCTGACACCGTACCATTACCGGATATCGCGGCGTTGCCCGATACCGTACCATTACCTGATACTGTCCCATTTCCGGATACCGAAACATTCTCCGAAACCGTTCGATTCACGGAAACGGCAGGCTCCTCCATATCGTCCTGACTGGCAGAACCATTCTGACCACCGCTTTGAATCTGCGCGATCAACTGTTCCAGCCCGGCCACATCACCGGTCAGTTCCTGAATTTCCGCTTCCATTTCCATAACGCGGTTCTGGGCTTCCTGATTCCGCACGAATATCCGGTGTACTTCCATCTCTTCCTGCTCTTTGGCAAGCCGCTTGTTTGTATCATACACATCATATGCCTTGAAACAGACTGCAGCCGCCAGAACAGCCGTCAATATAAAGATCATCACCACTAATATTTCATTTATTTTTTTCATTTCAAATCATCTGACTTTCCACTTACCGCCTCAAATTAACTCTGTGCACCGCCGTAATCCCCATATGTCAAACGAGTTCAAAGCCTGAACTGCATACCGTCATTACTGCCGCTGTCTGACGATCTCATAGGCCAGCACACCGGCTGCCACCGAAGCGTTGAGTGAATCAATATCGCCCTTCATCGGAATCGCCGCCACGAAGTCACACTTTTCTTTTACAAGACGCCCCACGCCGTTTCCCTCACTGCCGATCACCAGACCGATCGCACCTTTTAAGTCCAGATCATACATACAGGTACCATCCATATCCGCACAGACGAACCACAAACCTTCTTTCTTCAGCTCCTCGATCGTCTGCCCCAGATTCGTCACCTTCGCTACAGGCGTGTAATTGATTGCTCCCGCAGATGCCTTCGCCACCGTTGCCGTCAACCCAACCGCCCGGTTCTTCGGAATAATGACACCATGCGCTCCCGCCAGATTCGCGGTACGGATGATCGCTCCCAGATTGTGCGGATCTTCGATATTATCTAACAGAAAGATAAAAGGAGCTTCGCCCTTATCTCTCGCCCGCTTCAGAATATCCTCTACCTCTGCATAGGCATAAGCCGCCGCATATGCGATAACGCCTTGATGTCTGCCTGTCTCGGACATCTGATCCAGCCGCTCCTTAGAGACGTACTTAATCAGACTGCCGCACTTAGCCGCCTCCCGCTTGATGGTCAGGATCGGCCCATCCTGACAACCGTCCTGCACAAACAGCTTGTCTATTGTTCTTCCTGCGCGAAACGCCTCGATTACAGCATTTCTGCCCTCGATCGTAAATTCTGTATGTTCCATTATTATGTGATATCCCTTTCGTTAGCTATATCTCCTTTTGGTTGACTTTATATTTCTTCATTGAGTCTATACTCTGCTGACTTTACTTTGCTATCTCTATATCGTCATATCTAATCTCGCAATGGCTTCACGGATCAGATACAGCATCCGCTCCTGCTGCCCCTGCAGATACAGATAGCCGCAGAGCGCCTCCAGTCCCGTTGCCTTGCGGTATTCTATAATAGAAGCATTCTTGGCCGACGTATAAGACTTGGCATTGCGACCGCGGTGATAGACTGCCGCTTCCTCCTCTGTCAGTTCCTCTTCCAACGCATCGATCATCCTTGCCTGCACCCGGGCGTTTACATAGGTCACTGTCTTCTTGTGAAGGTTATTGGCGGAGCGGTTTCCCCGTTCCACCACGATGGTCCGTATCACCAGATCATAGATCGCGTCTCCGATATACGCTAACGTCAAAGGCGAATAGGTACGGATGTCGATCTCACCGCAACCGAAATCTCTCTTGATGGCCTCTAAGATCGTTATGCTCTCTTCCATTTGACACCCTCTCGTGTATCTTCCAAAATAATGCCCTGCGCTGCCAAAGTGTCCCGGATCTCATCCGCTCTGGCAAAATTTTTCGCTTTTCTGGCTTCCTGCCTCTCCTGTATGAGCGCTTCGATCTGTGCATCTAAGATCTCCGCCTTTTTCTCCACGACCAGACCGCAGATATCGGATAACATTACGATCTCATCTTTCACTGCCTGTATAAATGCTTTACCCGACCTCTCATTCACATTGGTATTTGCGAATTTTACCAATTCAAAAATAGCCGAGACAGCATCCGCCGTATTGAAATCGTCGTCCATCGCTTCATCAAACTTCGTGATATACGTTTCCGCTTCTTTGAATAGCTGCTGCTCCTCCCCGGTCATGGGCACATCCGCCGCTTTTTCCATAAGGAAATTCAGATTGCTCACGCTGGTAACAATACGCTCCAGTCCGTTCTTAGCCGCCTCCATCAGATCCGCGCTGAAATTAAGCGGACTCCGGTAATGTGCCGAAAGCATAAAGAAGCGCAGTACCTGCAGGTCATATTTCTCACTGATATCTCTGACCGTGAAGAAATTTCCCGCCGATTTAGACATTTTCTTATTGTCGATATTCAAAAAACCGTTGTGCAGCCAGTACTTGGCAAACTCCTTGCCGTTGGCCGCTTCGGACTGGGCGATCTCATTTTCATGATGGGGAAAAATCAAGTCTTCGCCGCCCGCATGGATGTCGATCTCCTCGCCGAGATATTTTTTACTCATAACGGAGCACTCGATATGCCAGCCCGGACGTCCCTCGCACCAGGGCGACTCCCAATAAGGCTCCCCTTCTTTCTTCGGCTTCCATAACACAAAATCAAGCGGGTCCTGCTTCTGATCCTCTCCTGACACCAGCAGTGCACGGCCGCCGCTTCGAAGATCATCCAGATTCTTATGCGAAAGTTTTCCGTATTCTTTAAAACTTCTCGTCTTATAATATACCGTGCCGTCCTCTGCCACATAAGCATGACCCTTATCGATCAGAGTCTGAATCATCTCGATCATGCCGTCTATCTCCTCCGTCGCCTTCGGATGTGTGGTCGCCTCTTTTACATTAAGCGCTTTCATGTCCTTCCTGCACTCGGCAATATAACGCTCTGAAATCACGGAAGGATCTACCCCTTCCTCATTTGCCTTCTTAATAATCTTATCATCCACATCGGTAAAATTGGAGACGTAATTAACCGCATACCCCTTGTGTTCCATATACCGTCTGGCAGTGTCAAACACAATCATCGGCCTGGCGTTTCCGATATGGATCAGATTATACACCGTAGGTCCGCAGACATACATGCTGACCTTCCCCTCCTGCAGTGGTACGAACTCTTCCTTCTGTCTCGACAGTGTGTTAAAAACTTTCATAATGTACACTCCTCTTTATTATTTATCACGATTTTGTCGTTTGATTTCCCGTTCCAGCTCGATCAACCGGTTCGTCAGCTCCGCGTTGGCGCGCTGCAGGCCCGCAATATCCTCTCTGACAGGATCGGGCAGGTTGATCTGATCCAATTCTTCCTGTGGCAGCAACCTGTTATTGCGCTTCACCACCCGTCCCGGCACGCCAACTACCGTGGAGCCTGGCGGTACTTCCTCTAACACCACGCTGCCTGCTCCGATCTTACTGTTGTCGCCGATTTTAAAGGATCCCAGCACTTTAGCGCCTGTACTGATCATTACGTTGTTGCCGATAGTAGGATGACGTTTGCCCTGCTCCTTGCCGGTGCCTCCCAGCGTCACGCCCTGATACAGTGTCACGTTATCGCCGATGACCGTAGTCTCTCCGATGATCACGCCGTTGCCGTGATCGATAAAGAATCCCTTGCCGATCTGCGCCCCCGGATGGATCTCAATCCCCGTCTTACGGACCCCCTTCTGAGATATCCATCTTGCCAGAAAGTAATGCCCGTTCAGATACATCTTATGTGCTATCCGATAATAGATCATCACTTTGAAGCTGGGATATAAGAACACTTCCATATTGGAGTGGATCGCCGGGTCTCGCTCTCGTATGATCCTGATCTCTTCCCTGATATTTTGTATAAAACTCATGTCTTTTTCCTTTTCCCTGCAAAAAGCGAACCGGTTCGCTTGCGAAATATGCTTCACAAACTCGGAATTGTCCGAACTTACCCTATGAAATATAAAGACCGCGGTACCCGCCCTATTCCGGTTCGGAAATAGAGACGAAATGATCCGCGGTTCCACTCTACTTAAAGAATACATCTGCATTCTTTCACTCAAGACCTGTAACGGGGTCAGCCGGGCATAAGCCGGACTCCGGGGCGCACTTCCCATTCTCTTCGCAAGAACCGCTTCCAGCCGACGGCGGTTCCTCTCTGTCTGCTTCTGACAAAGGTACTCTTCCCTTTCAATGTCCATATTCCGTATTAGTCGCTTGCATCTTATATCTGATAAGTTTCTGCTAATAGGATATGCAAAAATTTTGGTTTTGTCAATGCTATTCTATCTGGTTCATCTAAACCACAGTTTATCTAAGCCGTCCGCACAGATGAAAGTTAATATCTACGGAGCCGCGCTTTCGCTCCGTAAAAAGCGTAGCAGACGCTAAACTCGTGAGTTGCTTTGCAACTCATAACCTCGTTAAGCGCTGACGCTTTTTAAGGGGCTCCTTAAGATATTAACTTCCATCTGTGCTGAGTATTGAATATGCCTGAACAATAATATCTGTGTTACTATTCAGTCTGCCTCGGACACCCGCCGCATCCGTCGCACTTAGCTGCGCTGACATCCTCGCTGTACAGTTCACGCGGACTGGTCAGCATACAGATTGCTTGGGACGATATGCCTTCACCTGTGCCTGTAAAGCCCAGTCCCTCTTCGGTGGTGGCTTTCACATTGATCTGTTCCGTCTCAATGTCCAGCGCCTCCGCGATATTTTCCCGCATCTGATCGATATAGGGCCGCATCTTAGGTGCCTGTGCAATAATGGTGGCATCGATATTTTCGACTAAGAAGCTGTTTTCCGTAAGCAGCTCTCCCACCCGTTTCAGCAGCTCGATCGAAGAAATCCCCTTATAAGCGGGATCGGTATCCGGAAAATGTTTGCCGATATCGCCGAGAGCCGCCGCACCAAGCAGTGCATCCATGATGGCGTGAAGCAGCACATCCGCATCTGAATGACCGAGAAGTCCCTTCTCATATGGTATCTCGACACCGCCCAGGATCAACTTGCGGTTCTCCGTCAGTCTATGAACATCATAACCCATTCCGATTCTCATGTTTTCTCCTCCATATGCGGTTATATCAGGTATCAATTATTGCCGGATCTTTATACGCCCGTATTCTACAATATGGTCAAGCAGTCTGTCTGCCACATCCTCTTTGCTCATGATGGGCAGCTCGATCGCCTCGTCCCTCGTCAGAAGGGTCACCACATTGGTGTCGGTACCGAATCCGGCGCCTTCCTGTTTCAGATTGTTAGCAACGATCATATCTATGTTCTTTTTTTTAAGCTTAGCGCGGGAATTCTCCAGCATATGCTCCGTCTCCATGGAAAAGCCGCACAGGAATTGTCCTTCCCTGCGGTTTGCGCCGAGATATGCCAGAATATCCTCCGTGCGCTCCAGTTCGATGGACATCTCGTCATCCTTTTTCTTAAGCTTCTCATCAGCTGTCACACCGGGACGATAGTCAGCCACTGCCGCCGCCTTAATAATGATATCCTGCTCCGGCGCCGCCGCTTTGACTGCCTGCGCCATATCCGCCGCAGATACCACGGGCACTACCTGCACACCCATAGGCGGTTGTATGCTTACTTTTCCCGACACAAGTGTCACTTCTGCACCTCGCATCATCGCCTGCCTTGCGATTGCATATCCCATCTTACCGGTGGAGTGATTGCTGATATAGCGCACCGGATCTATTTTCTCCTGCGTAGGACCGGCAGTGACAAGCACTTTCTTCCCTGACAGGTCTTTCGGTGTCAGCGCCTTTACGATATACTCATAGAGCACTTCCGGCTCGGGCATCTTGCCCTCGCCTGTATCGCCGCATGCCAGATAGCCGCTGGCGGGGATAATTACTTCCATGCCGTACCGTGCAAGCGTCTTCATGTTATCCTGCACGATCGGATTCTGGTACATTCTGGTATTCATCGCCGGTGCGAAGATCTTCGGACAAGTGCAGGCAAGCAGTGTCGTTGTCAGCATATCATCCGCTATGCCGTGAGCCGCCTTGGCGATCACATTCGCTGACGCAGGCGCCACGAGAAATACATCGGTCTGTTTCGCCAGCGACACATGCTCCACCTGAAACTCAAAATTTCGGTCAAAGGTATCCACCAGACACTTATTACCGGTCAGCGATTCAAACGTAATCGGATTGATAAAGTTGGTGGCATTGGGTGTCATGATCACAGTCACATCAGCCTTCTGTTTCACCAGCATACTGGCGAGTGATGCTATTTTATATGCGGCGATACTGCCTGTCACGCCAAGCACAATATGTTTGCCTGCTACCATCTTATCTTCCTCCGTTCGGTCTCGCTTAATGCATTCTATTCTAACTCTCAACATTCTTCCTATATATGATACCCAGCCCTTTCAGGGTCAATTCATTGTCATATACAATCTTTCTCTTGCAATAAGGTACAATGCTGCCCGACAGCCCGCCTGTGGCGACTACCGGCGCCTCATAGCCGAGTTCATCGAAAATGCGCTCGATCATGCCGTCCAGACATGCCGCCTGACCCATCACGATACCGCTCTTCATACAGTCAATGGTATTTCTACCGATCACCTTCTTCGGCGCCTCCAGACTGATGCGGGGTAACTGGGAAGTCCTGTTGACCAGAGAATCGAGAGAAACCTTGACCCCCGGCAGGATCATGCCGCCGATATAATTCTTCTTATCGTCCACCACGCTGATGGTAGTTGCCGTTCCCATATCAATCATAATAATCGGGGCACCGTAATATTGCAGTCCTGCCACCGCATTAACCACCAGATCGGAGCCGAGCTGCCCCGGATTATCCATCAGGATATTAAGCCCGGTCTTCACCCCCGGGCCTACCAACAGCGGTGCCTTATGGAAGGTCTTCTCAAGCGCCGCACGCACAATATTATTCAGGGGCGGAACGACTGATGATATGATGCTGCCCGTGATGTCCTCCATACCGATATGGTACAATTCAAACAGCGTCCTGAATTCCACCGCGTATTCCAACTCGGTCTTGGCAAGATTCGTGGACACGCGCTCCACGAAACACACCCGCTCTCCCTCAATACAGCCGATAACAATATTTGTATTTCCGATATCGATCGCTAAGATCATGTCTTTACCCTGCTTTCTGCTTTATTTCGGTTTATAGAATAGATCGGTTTCACCCTCGTAAGCGCAAAGCCGACACCCGCAACGATGATCGCAGCCACAACCGCTTCCACGATACCGTTAAATGTTACGACGCCCATGATCACGTCCAGCACGGCCTCTCCCGCCACGCCGACCGCCTGTGCATAAGCATCTTTATACAGAATAAAAATACCGCTCATGACAAACAGTGTGTTGGTGAAGGCACCCGCCAGTCCTGCGTATGCGAGCGCAATATTTACAGACTCTTTCTTATTGCCGCTGACCGTGAGAACAGCCATAAGTACGCTGCCTGCCGCTATACCGATGATGGTACATACAAGCGCGCTGAGTGTCTCAGGCAGCAGATGAATCAGGAATGCCCTGACGGAAATAAACAGAATCAAAGATGCCAGTAAATTCACAACAATCTTACCTGTCTGTCCTTCGCTCTTCAGCGCATTACGGATCAGAATGTAGACAAAATAAGGAACTACGCCGACTAAAATTCTCGGTACGAAGCAGATATATATGCTCTTAAAAATCCCCGATACGCCGACTACGTCATACGCTATGACCGGCGAGAACACGAATGCCGATGCCGTAACTGCCTTAAATGTGTTGTTGATGAAACTGGTCAGACCAAATACGAATCCCAAAAATGCACCTTTCTTCGGTCCGAGAAATAGCGCTCCAAGGATGACCGGGATATGAATGATCGTCGCATTAATGACTACAAGCGGGATGTATCCCAGCGGTGTGAATGCCATAATCACGATTATGGCGGTGAACAGTGCCGTAAGCACCAGTTCATAAGTCTTTTCATTTTTCATGGTACGAATCCTCCTGTTATTATTCTCATACGAGATACAATACGGTGACATCATATCATATTGATATTTTTTTGACAATATTTTTCCGTCTTTTTCACAGAAATATTGCAAAACCCTCTCCTTTCCCTTACAATATAAGAGTAAATACATTAAGGAGGTGCTTTCTTCATGTACCACTCAAAAAAAATCGGTGTTTTTATTTCTCATATATTCGGTGCCTATCAGCAGGACGTATGCCAGGGCATTATCGACAAAGCGCTGGAATACGGATACACCGCCGAAATTTTCACCTCCTTTGACGGTGAAAATCTCGGCACTTATGAAATTGGTGAAGAAAGTATTCTGCGAATCCCTAATTATGACAGTTTTGACGGCATTATTTATGCCTCGGATACCTATATATCCTTAGATCTGAAACAAAAGGTCCTAAACAAGCTGGAGACACTTTCCTGCCCGATCGTGGAGATTGCCGTGGCAAACAGCCATTTCCCGTCTGTCGCCTTGGAAAACAGCTCCATGACGGGAGAACTGACTTCCCATTTTCTGACAGTACATCATGCTTCCCGCGTCTGTTACTTAGGATGCTCGGAGGAGTCTTTCTTTTCGGATATACGGGAAACCCATTATAAGGAAGCCCTTAACAAAGCCGGAATGACACCCGGCGAAAACGATATTTACCGTTGCGGTTATGACCGTGCTGCCGTAGGCGACGCACTTGCCTTTTTCTGCCAGTCAGGAACACCGGAAGCTGTCATCTGTTACAACGACCGTCTGGCTCTTCTGTTTCTTGCTGCCGTGCTTGCCGCAGGCTATCGCATACCGGAAGACATCGCCATAACCGGCTGTGATGATACACCGGAAGGCCGCAATGTTTCACCGATGCTTACTACAGTTTCCTTTCCGGTCTATGATTTGGGCGTTACCGCCGTTGAAAATCTGCTCGCCCTGATCCGCGGCAACGACCTGCCGCCCGTTACCTGGCAGACGGCGAAACCGCTCATTCGTAATTCCTGCGGCTGTAAGGCCGCGGAAAATATGAATCCGGTCTTCCTCACGCGGGAGCTGTCCTCACGAATCGAGGCGGTAGAGGAATCGATTATCGACTCCATGAATATGTCTTCCACTTTGCAGCATGTTACCGATCTTGACAGCAGCATGGAGTTACTGGAACAGTTCGTGCATAAAATAGAGAATTGCCGTGAATTCTACCTTTGCCTGTATTCTGACTGGGATTCCGTTTCCAGCCATATTCTGGCTCTTACGAATCATGAAGAAACGCCCACGGATACTGATACTATCCTGTTAAAGCTTGCGCTGAAAAACGGAAAACGGCTGCCTGAATGCAGTTATCAAAAGAAAAATCTGCTTCCGGACTATATTTACAACGATTCCGACTGCGCATATATTTATACACCGTTATTCTTCGAGGATAAGGAATTTGGCTACATTGCCTTGGGGTATGAAAACAACCGACTCGACTATCATTTTCGTCTGGTACAATGGCAGATCAACATAAACCAGATGTTACAGACCCTCTGTGATTCCAAACGCACCGGTATGCTGGTAAGCCGCCTGGAAGATATATATATGAAAGATCTTCTGACCGGACTGTACAACCGACACGGTTACAGCCATTTTGAGGAGCAGCTTTTAAATCGTGCTGTTTCTGGGAATCTGCCACTCACCGCTTTTATGATCGATATGGACGGATTGAAAAAGATCAACGACACCTACGGACATAAGGAAGGTGATTTTGCCATTCAGGTATTGGGACATGCCCTGGAAAGCACTGCAAATGACGGAGATCTGTGTGCACGATTCTCCGGAGATGAGTTCTATATGCTCACTGTCGGACTCTCTGAGACAGAAGCCAGACACCGCACAGAATCTATCGCCGCTTATCTTGACAATTACAACAAGCTAAGCAGCAAAGAATATCTTGTTTCCTGCAGCTGCGGCTTTGCATCCGCAGTTCCCGCTTCCGGATTTACTTCGGAGCACATACAGGAACTGTTTACCGAAGCGGATAAAAAAATGTACATAGAGAAAAGCCTGCATCATGCTATACGCACCTGATAACAGGTCAGTCATTTTTATCCCCCGTTGAAAAATGCTGCATTTGCGCATTTTTCCGGTATTCGCTGGGAGACACCCCGCAGGATGACTTGAAAATTCTCATGAAATGTTTTTCGTTATCATACCCCACCTTGGCACTGATCTCTATGATCCGCAGATCCGTTTCGGTCAACAGTCTCTTCGCTTCCTCCATGCGGATGCTTTTTAAATAGTTTACAAAGTTACTGCCGGTGTATTCCTTGAAGAGATACGAAAATAATGAATAATTCATGGAAATATGATTTGAGACAACCGCCATGTTCAGGTCGCTGTCATAATTCTTCTGTATATAGTCTATCGCCTGCTTGATCTTCTGCTGATTCTTACTCGTATCAAATTGACTGTTAATGCGATCGTGAAGTTCGAGCAGCCATTCCATAAACTCCGTCTGCCAGACTGCCAATACGGAAAACCCAAAATAATCCGCTAACCTTTCTATGCTTTCCTCCTCACCTGTAAGCACATTCCGATAAGTCTTGCGCAGATCAATGAAGAAATCATTCATACAATCTATAAAATCCGCTGGTTCTATCCACTCATTTTTTACCCCATAAAACAATCCGTTCCAGGCCTTCACAAGTTCTTCGGTCTTATCTGTACCGATCAGCTGCACTCTCTGCAGCTTCATTTCCGCGCCGGTCAGTTTCTTTCCTCTCTCCTGAAAATCCGCCGAACTCCGCACTCTTTTCTCTCCGGTATGAAATACTTTCCGATTGGTACAAAACCCGTGGTATCTGGCTTCCACCGCCTCCTGATACGCCGCTCTCAACTCCCTGATTCCGCCGTGACCCCCACTCACTCCTACATATTCCTGTGCCAGCTCATTTTTCAGAAGAAGCTGCATATTCTCATCCGTAGCAAGGTATACATCATAACCATCCACATTATGCAAATAAGTATACTTCTCTTCCACAGCCTGAAATTTTCTGAGCCTGGTGACACATACATAAAAATCATGCAGATCAAATTCGCTCTCATACTCAGTCTGCATCGTATTCAGTTCCTCTTCCGTAATCTGTTCGTTCAGCATCAGATACTTCAGTTGCTGGTGTCCGAGCCGTTTGCTGGTACGGCTGCTTTCCTGACTCTGTACAATCTCCTGCTCCAGTCTCTTCATAATGTCCTGTAGCTTTTCTCTTTCCACAGGTTTTAGAATATACTCGCGCACTCCCATACGCATCATTTCTACCGCATAGGTAAAATCGGCATACCCGCTGACGGCTACAACAATCGGTTTTTCAGGAAATTCCTGCACTTTCTGCACCAATTCAATGCCGTTCATTTTGGGCATACGGATATCCGTAAACATTACATCCACCTTCTGATTTTGCAAGATCTCCAGAGCCATCTCTCCGTTACTGCATTCCATGATCATCTCAACCGGAACACCGCTTCTCTGAATCATTGTCCGTATTCCCTGCCGTATCAACTTTTCATCTTCTACGATCAGAACCGTTTTCATTTCTGCTCTTCTTCCTTTTAATATTGCATCGGTACACGTACCGTAACCTTCGTATAACAGCCACGTTTGGAATTGATTTCGATTCCATACGCTTCTCCGAAACTCATGCGTATTCTATCTTGTACATTCTTTAATCCGATTCCGTCACCCGAATCCCCGTCTGTCTCAATCTCACCTTCCAGCTTTTTCCTCAGCTTCTCCATCTCCGCCTCGCTCATACCTCTTCCTGAATCTGTGATTTCGATGAAACATTCCCCTTCACTCACAATGCCTTTAATATAGATATTGGTATCTTCTGCAAGTTCTTCAATTCCATGGTAGATCGCATTCTCGATGATTGGCTGCAGGGACATTTTGGGTATCTCCTGCTTTAATACTTCTTCCGGTATATTCAAGGATAGATAAATTTCATAATCAAACCGCAGGTTAATAAGCGCCAGATAATTTTTGATATATTCGATTTCTTCCTCCACCGGTACATTGTTCGCCGTCCATTTCATATTGTACCGCAACAGACTTCCAAGTGATGTGATCGCATC
>JAAUZT010000051.1 GCA_014804485.1 Lachnospiraceae bacterium | reverse complement strand
CCTTCCTTTTCTGTTCATTTGCTAACTGCCTGGTCAGCAATGACAGTTTAGTCTAGGTATCTATTTTTGTAAATCCTTTACTGCTTATCTACACTTTGAATTATACAGGAAGCTCCTTAACCATAAAAATCATAACCATATTTAAATTTATTAAAATTGGTTGAATTAAGAAAATGTACATTAGCAGCCGTTCCCAATATTACTTCAATAATCTCATCTCCATAAAACAACCCAAATCAACATATAAGAATTCCATGAAAATCACCTCTTTATATGAGATATTTATTAATAGTATCAGTCAACAGGTCGGTAAATAAATTATAAATTCACTTGCTTGTTTGATAATATCTTATTAATTATATCGGATATAAAAAAAGATGTACTAACCTTATAATTTTATTTTTTATTGTCTAATTAAAAAAATTTAATATTTATTTGAATAATGAAAGTTCGATTCTCTCTATGTGTTTTCGTCAGTCATCCTTATGACTGTCTTTTTCCCACCTCCAGTGAAAAAGTTCAAAAATGTCCTTCTGCTCTGAATCCGTTCATCTTTATTATTCTCAATAATGTCAAAAAATATATGCCCTCTATGGGCCATACCGCACCACCTACAAAGAGAGCCAATCACTAAAAGGACTTGTAAAAGAAAGCCTTGCCAAATATCCCGAAATGCGTGAGTGATTGCAGAACCCTTTGGAACAGGGGTGAGAAGATAACACCGAAACAGCGGAAAGCCGAAATAGAGTTATTACAAGCCGAGTATGACAGTATCGGTAAAGAAAGGTCAAAGACTACCACAGAATTAGCTTATTCCGAAGTAATCAGCTACAACAAGAAGAACCTTGAGAGGGAATTTCAGAATGAGGGACGACAGCATGATAATCAACAAAATAGATAAAAAAGGAAAGCGGAGATATAACGGAAACTTGCTAGTAATAGCAATGTGATTGTGGTAAGATTAAACTAAATTTACATTTGGAAAGAGAATAAGGGAATGGTATCTAAATCAGAACAATTAGAGCGTCTTTTTATTGAATGGGAATATGCACAGGAAAACGAGCCAGATTTTTCGTGGGAACGAACACGAGGCGGTAAGAATATTACCAAAAGTCATTTTCGGAGAGACGGAATTATTGACGAAGCAGTTTTCTCAAAGGAAAAAAGAAAAGTGCTGTTTATTTCAAATGAGGCTAATGATGATGAATACTCTGCCAAGTTTAACCCAAAACCAAGCAACATAGATGATTATCGGAAATATTATGTAACTGGTTGGGATGATTGGTTGGGAAAGATGAGGGAGCGGACTTCTGCCATATATAAAGTCGTTGCAGAAATTGGAATAAATGAAATGTCTGATTCAGATGCAGCGATTCATTATGCAGTTATGGATTTGAACAAAAGAGGGGGCGGTGCTGATGTTAAGGGTGCATTGCATATTCAAGAATATTGCAAATATTACAAGGAGTTTATCAAGAAAGAAATTAAAATAATAAATCCAGATGTAGTTATATGGTTAGGAACAAAGACCTATGATATAGACTTGCATATTAACTATTTGGGTGCAAAGCGAATTGGAGATAAAATATATTTTTTCATAGATGATAAACAAATTCCTATACTCAGAATGTGGCATACATCGTTTTATCAGGGAAAGATAGACCCATTACAAGGATACTCAAATAGGATTATAGGTAAATTATGTGCCAAATGCAGAGAGGAGATGAAGCGGTATAACCTGATTTGACCACAACGGAATAGCTACACAGCGTCGGAGCATATAGAAACTAATCTATATGCTCTCTTTTTTTGTATAGCAGGAGAGAGAAACGCGCAACAGACACCCATCTTTAAACGTAAGTTGAGAAATACAACTTTTACCCCAATACCACCTCAAATGCATCGGTCCACTCTCCCAAGGATTTTGTCGCAAACCCATAATAACGCTCGGTTGTTACAAAATCCTCATGGCCTGCGAATTTCCTGATCTCCTCATTTGTCAATTGCTTTGCTACAATCATGATGGAGATATAAAAATATTTTCTCAAGATATAATAACCATTCTAATCAGATAATTAATTTCTTTTATATGTAACATCTCCCATATACATTGGCCTTGAATCATTTTGAACACAATGCCAGAATTGCCCTGACATCTTGACGGGCTTTTGTTTCGGGGATAAATTACTTGTGTCAATAACCATTTCTTCGTATCCGATGCGATATTCAGGAAATCCTTTATCTTGTAGTGATTTTTTATAAGTAACCTTATAAAATATCTTGAGCTGTCGTCCTTCTAACTCAGCTAGCAATGACTGCCAAGTAAAGTCTTCTCCCACCGATGGAACAATTTCAATACATTTACAGGTTTGCTTTATTATGACCGGAGACGGGACTTTCTTTTCTTCCAAAGCTCTATACCCATTTTTACTGAATTCAACAGTATATTCAGTTATATCCTCCCATTCCCCATCGATATTATAATTTGGGAACTTTTTCTTCCATGCTTTTTCATTGATATATCTTAGAGCAAGTGTATATATCAAAATAATAAGTCCGCTCGGAGCAATTAATCCTAAAAAATACTGTAATAAATATTCAAAAAGAATTTCATTTTCTGAGTTTATATATGACATGATTTTATCATTTGAAATACTCTGCAACCTTCCGACAAGACAGTTGTTTAACATGAAAAAAAGAATGGACATAATAACCCATATAAATATACACCCTTTAAAAATATTGTGTTTCCAGTGTTCATAATATTCTTCTAACTCTTTCATATCTCTTCCTCCCAAATTATATTTCTCTGGTAATATCCCTCATTATAAAAAGAGGGACTGTATTTAAATAAGTTAATAATACTACCATTAACTAGTGAAGTTAAATTTTCTGCGGCCTTTTCAATACAAATGACCAACTCATCTAAAGTTGCATAATCTTTATGAAATTTTTCAGGTTTCGTTTCAATTACACTTTTTGTTTTAATCGAAGGTAATGCAAAAGCATTAGCTATTATGTTATATTTTGACTGTTCATTCGCCACACACTTTATCAGGCACTCAACAGCGGCTTTTGCAGATGTAAAAGCTGCCATGTCCGGATAGTTATACTTTACCGAATTGCAACTAAACGCAATAATCTTTCCGCCACCAACATGCTGCATAATAGGTAGGACGGTTTTTATTACTCCATAAAGCGTAATATAATGACTATTAATTTGATTGATTGCTTCTTGAAAGCTTGTTTTCTCTATAGATTTATGACGCCAAAAATCTCCTACACTATGTATCAACGTAAATGGTTCAGTAAAATATTCTTTTATTTTCTCACCTAACCGTATCAAGTGTTCTTCATTAGCAAAATCAATACCTTCTATCCATGAATAATTGTCAGCAATAGTTTCATCTTTCGGTGAACGAGATACAAGTAAAATATTATGCCCTTGTTTAATTAAATGATATATTAAAGCTTTACCTATTTCAGAATTTGCTCCTGTTATTAAATAATTACTCATTTACTTTTCCTCTCTTTCCTCATTTGAACAACGCCATTTTACACGTCCTTTTCACCTTTTGACAGATTATTTATGAAATAATCCTTAAATTAACCAAAAAAATTTTCCTATTCTATCCACCATTATATCACATACGTAGTTTATTTTCCATATCCTAATGAAAAAACATACCAGATTTATACATCCGAAATGCCATATATTAAAACGGATATACCTCTGTTTTTACCAGTTTGTTATGTTTTATTTCTCATAAATTAATGCCTCACATTTCTATATTTTCCTACATATAATATATAAAATCTCCTGCACAGGAACCAATCATGAAAAGCAATTGCAAAAATCTCTATATTCTATCCACCATAGCCTGTCAACTCGTTGAATGCCTTAGTGAAGAAGAGTTGGAAATTCTTTCTGCCGATCTAAGCACCCTTGGAGATATGATTGAGTCTTTGTTAGCTCATCAATCTATATATGTGGATGACTAGCACCGATTAATCGATGGTTCTATCCAGTATAATCACTTTAACTTTTCTACATTTTCACAATATGAATAAATTCTTTTCTTGTCATTAATATTTTTTTCTTCTTCGCCTTCATCATCTGAATTAAACCAAATTTTTCAATCTTTAAAGATTTCCATATTTTTATAACCATCCGTCCACATACTGTTTGATGACTCTTTTACTTTCTCCCCAAGTGCATATTTTTCATATCTATAATTTCTTCCTATAATCAATGGGCTGCTTCATAACCCTGATGCACTCCATTAATTGCCCGACAAACCAAGCCCATTTTTCGCAGTGATTAAAAAGTGAAGGTCTGCCGCACTAAATAAATTAGTGCGGCATCCCATCCAGTTTCACCTCATTTTACATTTCTATAAAATGGCCTTCAATTTTTCCGACTCAGTTTCTATCACCTTTTTATCAATTCTTTGAAATAATATTTCCACCTCGGGAAGTAAATAGCCTGCCGGAACAGATTTCTTTTCCCATTTATTATCTATCCCCAGCCATTTACACACTTTCTCTGATGAAAACGGTAAAAACGGTGACAGCAAGACTGCCAGATTAGCAATAATCTGAACGCATTGATAAAGGGTATTTTCACACGCTTTCTGATCATCGGTTCTGGTAATCCATGGCCGCCACGTATCAAAAAACTTATTTGCGCTTCTTACAAAATCAAATATTTCAGTAATTGCGTCTTTGAAAGCGCCGTTCTCAATCCGCTTACCGACGGAAACAAACAATTCATTCATTTGATTGTTGATAGACGGGTCATCTGCACCTTTCGGTACGATCCCGTCAAAATATTTAATAATAAACGTCAGCACACGGTTCACAAAATTTCCGTATGCTCCAAGCAGCTCCCCATTGTGGCTATGAACATATTCTCTCCACGAGAAATCTGCATCCTTCTTTTCCGGACCATTTGCCAGGAAAAAATAGCGAATCGAATCCGCCTCATAATTAGCCAGCAGTTCCTTAACCCAGATTGCATAATTTTGACTGGTAGATATTTTTCTTCCTTCCAAAGTCAGATATTCACTTGACACAATCTGATCCGGCAAATGCCAGTTTTCACCATTTGCCAGTAAAAGAGACGGCAGAATAATTGTGTGGAACGGAATATTATCTTTTCCGTGCACATAATAATGTTTCGCTTCTTTGCCCCAGAGCTCGTGAAAATCAGCACCTCTTGCTTCAGCAGCTGCTTTACTTGCAGATAAATATCCCAACACATTTTCCGCCCATATATAAATCGTTTTATTTTCGTACCCATCCTTAGGAACCTTGATTCCCCATTCCAGATCTCTTGTCAGGGCTCGGTCTCTTAAGCCGTCATCTATATACTTATTTGTAAATGCAATCGCGTTTTTCCTCCATCTGGGATGATTATCGACCAGCGCCTTTAGTTCCGTCTGGAGTTTCGTGATTGCTATATATAAATGCTTTGAATTCTTAAAGCTTATAGGTTTCCCGCATACTGCGCAAACCGGCTCTGCAAGATTCTCCGGTTCAAGTACCGTACCGCAGGCATCACATTGATCTCCCCGGGTGTCCTTTCCGCATTTCGGACATTTTCCCAACACAAAACGGTCAGCAAGAAAAGTGTCACAGCTTTCACAATATGCCTGCGGAACTTCTTTTTCATAAACATAGCTGCTTTCATATAATTTTTTATGAAATTCCCTTACAAATTTCTTATGCTCCTCCGATGATGTCTTAGTGTATACATCATAACTAAAACCCAGCTTTTCAAAGCATTCCACGAATTCTTCATGGTAGAAATCACTGACTTCCCGCGGCGTTCTCTTCTCTTGTTTTGCCCGAATCGCTACCGGGGTTCCATGGCAGTCACTGCCTGACACAAAATATACATTATCTCCAACAGCCCTGTGATATCTGGCCAATACGTCTCCGGGCAATAATCCCGCTATATGGCCTATATGCAAGGAACCATTTGCATACGGCCATGCTCCGCCAATTAAAATATTTCTCATCTTACATACCTCATTTCCTGATTTATAGTGATAACTTAGTTCTTTATGCCCTTATGGGTCCATAAAAAAAGCCCTCCTCTCTGAAAAATTTCTTTTTCAGGGACGAGAGCATATGCTTCGTGTTACCACCCTAAATTCACCTATATCTCACGATATAAGCCTTATCGACTACGGATGAGAAATGATTCATCGATAGTCTATCACTGTAACGGGTGCACCCGTCGTAGCCTTGGCATAACAGCTTCGGTACGCAGCTCCGAGACCATTTTCAGTAATTCCTTCTGTGTCTGTTCTCACCTAATCAGACTCTCTGTATCATATCTAACTACTTACTCTTCTCTTCACAGCCTTTGGTAATGCTTTTGTAGATCATATAATGAATTCTTCATTTTGTCAATGCTTCCGCCGCCGTCTCTCCAACCACACAAACACTCCCACACAGATAACGACTGAAAGCGCAGAACCCGCAGTAGACGCCAGCCCCATCGGGAAAAGTGTATCCGCAAAATGCTTGGACGCGAAGTAGGCTACCGGAATTCTGACGCAGACAATGGACAGCGAATTATGGATAAACGAGATCCCCGACAATCCGTAGGCGCAGAAATAGCCGCTGAAGCAAAAATGAATCCCCGCAAGCGCCGAATCCCACACATATCCCCGCATATACTGTCCGCCGAGCCGTATCACCTCCGCGTTATCCGCAAAAAGTCCGATAAATGTTTCCGCGTCAATCTGCATGAGGATTACCGCTGCAAGCCCCCACAGCACAGACATTGCTGAGGCATAGAAAAGTGTCTGACGGGCACGGTCATGCTTTCCGGCTCCCACATTCTGCGCGGAAAGAGCGGACACTGACTGTAACATAGAGGAAGGCACGAGAAACAGTATCCCTATGATTTTCTCCACGATCCCCACCGCAGCGGCATCGTTAAGTCCTCTTCTGTTTGCAATAATCGTAATGACAATAAACGCGATCTGTATAAAACCGTCCTGCACAGCAATCGGAATTCCGATCTTCAACAAGCTTCCCATCGTTTCCCTGCGCGGTTTAAAGGCCGTTGCCGTGAGCGTTATGCCCGTTTTCTTTTTCAGAATCACAAGCATAGAAACAATCACGCTGATCGTCTGGGACAATGTCGTTCCCAGCGCCGCTCCCACCGGCCCGAGCCCCAGACCGCCGATCAGCAGATAGTCCAGTGCAATATTCGCGACACAAGCAACCGCGATAAAATACATCGGGCTCTTAGAGTCTCCCATACCCCGAAAAATGGAGCTGATAATATTATACGCCGTAATAAAGGGAACTCCGATAAAACATACCGTAAGATAAGCAACTGTTCCCGGTACTGCCTCCGCAGGTGTGGACATCACCTTAACGATCGGTCTTACGGCGATTAGCAGCACTGCCGTCACGATAACGGACAATATCATGAATAATGTGATTGTATTACCGATCGCCAGAGAGGCCTGTTCCTTTTTCCCCGCGCCTACCGCCTGTCCGATCATCACCGTAGCGCCCATTGCCAGCCCGACGATCATGACGGTCAGCATATGCATAACCTGACTGCCGATGGAAACTGCCGTTGTACTCTCCACTCCGTTGTACTGTCCGATGATAAACAAGTCAGCCATCCCATACAAAGTCTGCAGAAAATACGCCAGAAGATAAGGCAGCGAAAAGTATAAAAGTGTCTTAAACACGCTGCCTGTGGTCAGATTTTTTTCCATAAATTAATCATCTCTCATTCGTCATTTCAGTTCTATCGGTCATTATAGTGCTTTTCAACCGAAACTGCAAGCAAATCGCCCCTTCCGGACACGTGTCCGCACACGCGCCGCAGCGAATGCATTCCGCACTGTCCGGCGTCTTCACCGGATCAACTTCCATCTTGCATATCTGCTTACATTTCCCGCAATTTACACACTTGTGTGCGTCTATTTCCAGTCTGTAAATACTGATCTTATTCAGCAGCCCGTATATAGCGCCGAGCGGACAAAGCACCCTGCAGAAAAACCGATAGATCAGCACACAGCCGATGATCGTCACGATCAGAATCGTCATCTTCAAAGTAAAAAGCGACCCGATTGTCTGCCGGAGCGCCTTATGGGCAAGAAGCAGGGGAATTCCGCCTTCCAGCGTCCCTGCCGGACAGATATACTGGCAGAAAGCCGGTTTCCCCATACCCATATAGTCCGTGACGGCAATCGGGAGCACGATCACAAAGACCACCAGAACAACATACTTCACGTAGAGAAAGGCTTTTTTCAATTTCAATTTCGGGGACGGAAACTTATGAAGCAGTTCCTGCAATAAGCCGAAAGGACACAGCCACCCGCAGACTGCCCTGCCTAAGAGCACGCCAACGGCTAAGAGAATACCGACTGCATAGAAACTGAACTTATAATTCATGGAACCGCTTACTGCCTGAAGCGCTCCGATCGGACATGCAAGACTTGCCGCCGGACAGGAATAGCAGTTCAGTCCCGGATTACAGAATTGTTTCCACTTGCCCTGATACAGCTTTCCGCCTTTAAAATTCATGAGATAGGGATTGGAATAGCCGAATGCCGCCAGCTGTATGATTTTTCTTTTGATCGAATGTTTCATATATAACTTGTTCCTTCCTGTCCGGATATAAACCAATCATCTATCCTAATCCGATACATTCAAAACAGATATTAACCGCCTTATTAAGCACGACGCTCACTTCACCTCTGACCATCCCATACAGTATAAAAAATGCTGCAGTCAAAAATGTCGTGATTTGAATAATACTTTTCCGCCTACTGCTCATTCAGATAATCCTCCACAAACTCTTTATATCCGTCCACATTTGCGCCGACGATCGGATCGCCTACGATATTTCCGTCTTTATCAACAAATATTGTTGTAGGTACGCCGTAAACATCTTTTAAAATATCGGCAAAATCCTGATTCGCAACGATCTGTGTAAAATCAGCATCGGCGTTTTGCATGATACTTACCGCCAAATCATGGTGTTCCGTATCTTCGTCGCCTGCTATATCTATTACCAGACCGATCAGCTGCACATTGTCCGGCATATCTTTAGCCCATGTCCCCAGTTCCGGCATTTCTCTTATGCAGGGACCGCAGAAAGTTCCCCAGATATTCACCACTGTCAAGTCTTTGTCACTGAAAATACTTTCGGTGACCGTGTTGCCGTCCAGATCCTTCGCCGTAAAAGCGGGCATCGCACTGCCGCTGTCCTGCTCTGGCGTGGCGCTCTCTTCCATGCTGTTCTCGATACCGGAAGATTCCGAATCTGTTTCCAAACGATTCTCAAGCGCCGTATCATTAGAATCTTTCCCACATCCTGCCATAAGCATGACTGCAATCAGAAGAACACTGTTTAACTTAATCCATCTTTTTTTTATATTCATTAGCTTGCATCTCCTTTTCATTCTTTCAAACCCTATTTTAATCTGGTTATTGATTTCTGACAATCCATTGCTTAAAATATGAATAGGAAAAATACAATCCTGTTTTCGACAATTTACATCGCAAGCGGAGACTCCGAAATGACCAGAGTAATATTCCTAGATATTGACGGCGTACTAAATTCCACTTTCTGGAACGACACCCATCAGCGCGAGATCAGCGATGGAACTTTGATCGATCCTGAAAAGATAAAATTATTAGGCGAACTGGTCAGACGTACCGGTGCCGGAATCGTTCTACATTCCGGCTGGAAATACTGGTTTGATTCCCATTTACGTCCGTTACGAATAGAAGCTGCACGACTGGAAACTCTATTATCACAGGAAAACTTATCGATATATTCCGTCACTCCAGACCATGCAACTGAGGAAATAAAAAGGAGCAAAAAATTCAGTCTTGTGAAAGCGGAAGAAATTCTTGCATGGCTTGACGACCATCAAGAAGTAGAACAATGGGTGGTCATAGACGACCTCGACTTGCACAACGCCGAAGTCGCAAAATATCAGCTAAGAACTGATCCGCAAACCGGCTTGACTATGAACGATGTACATAAACTTGAAATCATGTTACAAGAAAAAAGCGAGCAAGTCCGCTTGTGAGGTTTGCATCACAAACCCGGAAAAAAGAAACAGTTTCCAAATATAAAGGAGGACATCATGTTAGAATACAAATACGACACACAACTTTTAATTGAGGGAGAAGATTTAGACGAGGATGTGATCAGCGATTATTTTACCGAGAATTTCAAAGGCGACTGTCTTCTGGCAGTAGGCGATGAGGAAATGATCAAGATTCACTTTCACACAAACGAACCTTGGAAGGTGCTGGAATACTGCGCCACTCTGGGTGAGATCTATGATATCGTAATTGAGGATATGGACAGACAGTCCAGGGGATTGCATGGGTAATACCATGCAATCCCATATTCGGACAAATCAAAAGCGTCAACATGGTGCCTACATTCATCCCCTAAATTATAATTGAATAGTTGACTTACCTAAATCATTTACATATACCGCAATCGAATCATGTTCCATAAAATTAGGCTTATCCCATAGTAAACAACTTTTTTGATGATAAACTTTGCCTTGCCAAGTATAAGTATAAAGAATTCTATAGGGAGATTTGTTCCCATACTGCGTATACTTTTGCAAATACACTTTTTCTACTGTCCCATCAATCTTAGTTCCACTTAAAAGTAATTCGTTGTGTAACTTATTCTTTAAAGAAGTAATAATTATTAAGATAATTTGCACAATGAAAAAAACAATGCCAAGTAAAGAAAAAACTATTCCCAATATTGTTAGTTCCTGAGTCATCGGACTATCCTTAGATTTTAATATGCTCATAAAACATATCACTCTCCATATAGTCAAGTGTTTTTTCAATAAATTCAATACTTTTTGATACCTGTTCATGAATGATGCGAAGGTTATGGAGTGATCTTTACCTCATACAGGGCAGATATATAGTGTTTATGGGTACTCCAAATAAAACGTCATCACTTTCCGTTCTAAATGGCCTCGATGTGTACCCATCCCTATATGG
>JAAUZT010000050.1 GCA_014804485.1 Lachnospiraceae bacterium | reverse complement strand
TCCTGAAAAGAAACATTAAAACGTCCCTCCAAAAAAGCCTTCGCCCTGGCAGCACGAATCAGTGCCTGCGCCGCTCTGGGGCTTGCCCCTTCCCTGATATGTGGATTGGGAACATGGGTTTCCATCACGATCTCCAAAAGATAATCCATCACCGCATCGGCAATAGGGATCTGGTTCACCAACGTTCTTGCCGCCAAAAGCCCCTCCCCATCCATCTGTTTTTCAATGACAGGCGCCTGACTTCCTTCTGTAAGCGCAACGATCCCCCTAAGCTCCTCCTTTGAAGGAAACCGGACTAATATTTTAAACATAAAGCGGTCTAACTGTGCTTCCGGCAAAGGATAAGTGCCTTCATTTTCTATGGGATTCTGCGTAGCCAGTACAAAGAAAGGCTCTTCCAGGGCATGGCTGTCATTGCCCACTGTCACTGTATGCTCCTGCATTGCCTCTAACAATGCCGACTGGGTTTTAGGGGTAGCGCGGTTGATCTCATCCGCCAGAATCAGATTGGCAAAAACCGGTCCCCGCTCAAAGGAAAAGGAACTGCCCTGCTCGTTCTTAATGATTATGTTCGTTCCGGTCACATCACTGGGCATCAAGTCCGGGGTAAACTGAATCCTTTTAAATGACAGGTCAAAAACCCTGCCAATGGTACTGACAAGTCTGGTCTTTCCCAATCCCGGCATTCCCTCTAAAAGCACATTGCCCCCTGTAAGCATCGCCAGTATCACCTGCCTGATAACCTCACCCTGCCCGATAATTCCCTTCCGTATCTCTCTTTCACATGCCCCAATCTGCTGCGCCATATATGCCGGATCATTAAATCTGCTCCTGTCTAACTCAGCCATAATCCTGTCGCCTCCATATCTATCTAATTATTAAAACTCGCAAAATACTCCTTTATAATATCCTCCATCCCGCTAGGATACCGATCCGCTGCGATCCCCTCATAAGCATTCTGCTCATAACTTCCGATCACCGCCTCATAGGATGTATGCTCCCCTTCCCAGTTCAACCCGTTCTGGGCACGGAAAAACTCGGATGTCTCATGACTTCCCACATTTCCCGTGAGATTTTCACTGTCTGCAACAGCATTGGGAACACTGACATAATCGTGAGGCGTACTGCTGCTGCCATCTCCTCTGCCATTTCCGGAACCGCTGCCTTCGCCCTGCCCGTTCTGACCGTTACCGTTACCGTCGCCGTTTTGACCATTTTGACCGCTTCCGTCACCTTCTCCGCCTTGTCCGTTACCGTCACCTTCTCCGCTTTGACCGTTCCCGTCTCCGTCTCCACCGTTTTGACCTGTCTGGTCATTCCCTTTTGAACCACCTTGTCCGGTGCCGGAACCATCGCCCTGGGCAAGCCTCTCGTCACGCATCTTCTTAAGCTGATCCGCCAATTCCTCCATAGCGTCCGCCGAAGCAACCGAAACCCCCGCACCATTTTGCAGTTCCTGTATGAGATCAGATAATTGACTGCTCATATTTTCATATTTATAATCCAGCTTCCGGGATGCCGCTGCCAGCATCTCCTCTGAAACCGCCTGCTGATACTCTGAAAGTGAGGATTCAAGGCTCTCCGCCATCTCATGCAGCATCTCCTGCTGCTCCTTGGTTAATTCCTCCTGTTCCAGCTGTTCCAGCGCTTCTATGAACTCTTCTAGTTCATCCTCTTTCTCCCGCGCCTCTTCCCTTATATTGTGAAGTTCTCCGGCACGGTCTTTTGCTGCGGAAGGAAGCATAGAAAGTCCCTCTGAAATCATAAGCAGCATAAGGAGCAGGGCAGTCCTTTTCAAGGAAGGCATAAGAGGAATCTGAATCCTGTCCCTATGCTCTCTTAACTGCTTCATGGCATCCTCCCGTTGAAGTCTGACCAACGTCCCTTCCCTATCAAGCTGCTCATAAGCCGTAACGATCCGCTCCTCAAAGCCAAAGCCGTCCATCCGAAGAGCCGCCTGCTCCATGGTAGTCTGCTTTACAAGCATCACCACAAACGCCGACAACTCCGCCAGAACAAACGCCAACACCATATAAAGATCGGCATAATAAATCGGCACAAAAAACGCCACAGCCTGCAAAATGATCCCTGCCCCTGCACCGATACTCAGCGCAAAAACTGATTTTTTCACAAAATCTGCAATATTCATCCTGCGCCGACAGGATCGTATTATTCTCAGAAATTCTCCCTGCTCCATGCTAATACCTACGACTTTCTCTCAATCTGTCTCCTATATTGAAATAAGCAGTCTCTATTCAGATACGTAATCAGCATAAAAATGCCAATACACAGCGCCTGATATTATGTCAGACGCGTCCGTTCTTCTATTTCTTTTTACGTCTCCTACCCGATGAGGAATGCATAGGATTCACCTTCCATGCGGCCGCCAGCAAAAGCAGAAACGATAACAGTAAAATACATGCGGCCGATAAAAACACCCACGCCCTGCCCTGTGATAAATGATAGGTTATAAATCCCACTTCATCCCTTGAAAACATAGAACCGTTCTGCCCGAAAACCGACTCGCCTGTCATAAGCTGCATAAAAAACTCTTCATAAAATATGATGGGATTGAACAGCAAAAGCAGCATAGATTCACCCACGTTTTCAGTATGCGTCATAAACAATTTCAATAACATCGGCAGGAACGTCAATCCATAAATAACAAAATAAAATGCATATGATAATATAACAGCCGTTATAGACCGACGGCAGAGAGCGGAACAAAGGATTCCGATACTGCCCGAAAGTACCGACAGAAGGATAATGGTAAGCACAAAGTAAAACAAATAGCTCCAGCTCAGACCTCCCACCACAAAAGCCAGCGCCATAATCGGCATTCCTGCTGCCACAAAAAACAAAATCCGCAGCACCGCAGACATCACTTTCCCTAACACGATGGAAAAAGGTGACATACATGTGGTTAACATAATATCAAAAGTCTGTCGTTCCTTCTCACCTGAGATTGCCGAAGCTGTAATGACAGGTACGATCATTGCAACAATACATACCTGTGCAACGGCGAGCGCCGGAAACAGATAGATCAGTTTGCCATAGACATTACCGCTGCTGTAAAAGCTTCTGCTGGACTGCTGTATGATCGACAATGCCATAAGAAAAGTCATCGTCAACACCGCTTCATAGGCAAACAGTCCCCAGCTTAAACGCATACTGCGGGCTGTTACCTGCAGATCTTTTTTCACAATAGGATTCCACCTTAGTTTCACTGTGCACCACCTCCCGTCAATTGCATGAACAAGGATTCCAGACTGCCTTCCTCTCTGTAGAATCCCGTAAGGACAACCTGATTCTGAATCATAAGACCGATCAGGGCACTGATTTCCTCATCTGCGCCGTTAAATAACATAATGACCTCATTTTCTCTGACAGACTCTATCCGGATGCCCGCCTGTTCCTTCAAGATCCTTACGGCGCTCTCCATGCCGGAAGCAACCTGGATGTGCATCCTCTTACCACCTGATATCTGCTGCATGATATCTTCGATCCTGCCGGCCGTAATCAGTTGTCCGCAGTTCATGATTCCGATACTGTTGCACATCTCCGAAAGCTCCGAGAGAATATGGGAACTGATTACAATGGTCTTTCCCATGGAGTGAAGATTTTTCAGTAATTCTTTCATTTCCACCCTGGCTCTGGGATCAAGCCCTGAACTCGGCTCGTCCAAAATCAGCAGCTTCGGATTGTGCAATAGCGCCCTCGCCACGCAGAGACGCTGCTTCATTCCTCGGGAGAGCGTGTCCACATACTCTTCCTTTTTATCCGATAGATTGACCAGCTCCAGCAGATCGTCGGTCAGTCTGGCTATATCCCGGGAATCCATTCCGTACATGGAGCCATACATATCCATATACTCCCGTACCTTCAGATTATCATATACGCCGAAGAAATCGGGCACATAGCCGATCATCCTTTTCATCGTTTTACTTCCCACCGCCGCTGCGGTGCCGCCGATCCTTACCGAACCGCTGCTTGCCCGCAGCAATCCGCAGACGATCCGTATCGTGGTCGTCTTCCCCGCGCCATTGGGACCTACAAAGCCAAACAGATCCCCCTCGGGTATATGCAGCGACAAGTGATTCACTGCCGTAAAAGAACCATAATTTTTTGTCAGATCATTAATATACAGCATACCGATACCCTTGCCTTTCTCTATTGAACCTCATAGAGACATCCGTAAGACACCTCATTGCACTGGTCGTCTACCACCTTATGCCAGTCCTCAGTCACCCCGATGATTACCGTCCTATCCGGATCTCCCACGGAATACGTCGCAGAGATTCCCATACCCAAAGCAGTCAGGATATCCACTTCATTCGCCATTTCGCCGCTCTGGACTTCCCGCATAAAACCGTAACAGTAGCCCGCCACGCCATTGCTGTACCCGCCGTCATTATTATATATCACTTCCATATCCTCCAGCTTAACCTCCGCTCCTGCCGGAAGATTCTTATAGACAAACAGGTCGTCCCCTATGGTCACTGCAAAATATTTAAAATCCTGCGTGGTTTTATTGGTAACTGTTCCTCTGATACGCTGCCTTCTATCCTTGTGCAGATCACTGTAAATACTGCCTTGTTCCCTCTCCCCTGCAATGCCTGCCTGAAAATAGCCATCCTCAAAACCGACGGACGGATTGAGACCGAAGAAAAGCCTGTCTCCTTCCTTCCGGATGCGGTAGAAGTAGCTCTCATCACTGCTTCTATAATTGCTGTCCTCCAAAGGTCCCGCATATTCATATCCTTCCGCCAGACGCAGCCCCCACTCTTTGTGACCGGCATCATAGCAGCGCAGATATGTCCGGGCATTTCCTCCTCCGGTAAGGTTCTCTACCGTCACGGAGTATACATTAGTGCTCACTACCTCAAACCCTCTTCCTGCAAAATATACCAGAAAGATTCCCACGAGCGTCGTTACCGGCACTGCGATCCAGTAGAGATCCCGTTTCCCTACAAAACGTAAGATCAGGTACAGAACGGGACCTACAAAAATCACATACAGAATCACAATCACTTTCAACCATCCGAGCTGCAGACGATTGCTGCCATTTCCCAGATAGTTGCTGATTCCTGTGAGAAAATACATACTGTCATAACCGAAAGAATATTGCCCCGACGCGTGACGAGCACTTGCATAACTGCTCACCTGCCGTAACATGCTTTCCACGAATTCTTTCTGTAGCTCATAGGTCCCGGCGGCGTTAAGCTTCGCCACTTCCGACAGCGAGTAAGGCAGTATCCCCACAGCGCCGTCTCCCTGAGAACACATCAGGATCGACATATCATAGGTTGTTTTATATTTACCGTTTACATCCATAAGTTCCGCCATGTGAAGCTGTGATACATCCACATAGTCTCTGGAATCGTATGTACCTGCTCCCGGGTCATAGACTTTGGAACATTGGATTTCCAGATCATCAAAGCCGGCCAGAACTTCCTGTGCACTGCTTCCCGTACCGATGATCAGCATTCCTCCGTTATCCCGCCACTGTGCGATATTATCCAATACCCTATCCGGCAGGACACCGGTGTTATAACTGTCGATTACCAGAAAATCTAAAGCAGCCAGGGAATCTGTCAGCTTGTCCTGATCCAGCTCCTCCAGCCTGATCGGGTAATTCTTACCATAATAGTTAAATTCATTTCCTCCCATATCCAGATAAGTCAACGACATATATTCATCACTCAGTATCCCCATGGTCAGGGCATCTGCTTCCGTCTGTAAAAGCCGTCCAAAATCCTTATCCGCCACCTTATCTGCATTTTTATCCAAAAGAAATACCTGCACAATCGCATCTGTACGATCTATGCTGTCCTTGGGCACCTTCACCACAAACTGTTTCGTACTGCCCTGCGGCAGGGACAGTTCCGTATCATAAGCACAGTCATTGAGCCTCCCATAGTAGTCCTCCCTCATCATCAGCCTCACGGTTCCTTCCCAGTCCTGCCCCTGATTTTCAACTTTCAGCTGGATCTCATAGGCATTCTGATCTGAGGGCAGCATCTTGGCATCAATGACAAATGCCTGCTCTGCAGCCCTAACCGTCAGACCTGCTCTTCCCATGTATACGCCGCAAAAAACAATCCCGAAGATAAGAAGCCTGAAAAGCCTTTGGTTTATTCTGATTTTATTTCCCATGTCTGTTCCCTTTCCGTTTTCCTTGCAGTTCGAAGAATCCGATCCACTGCCGCCTCAGCGTTGGTTGGTAACTCTCCGGAAGTCTGTCCTACAGCACCGCTTTCCGTTTCTTCTCTGCCCGTATAAAAAGCATTCAACGCGTATCTTGCCAACAATCCCGAAACCCGTCCTCTCTCTATGGAATCCTCGGTGCCCAGCACAATCACTACCAGATCATGCTCTCCTGTTCCGTCATCCGCGGTCAGGGATGTAACCAGACAGGCACCGGCCTTGTTGGTCGTTCCGGTTTTCAGACCGGTGACCTCAGGCAGATTGCGCAGAAGCGGGTTTGTATTGCTAACCTCAAGGTCAAGAGACTCTAAAGTAGCTTTTTCCAGCGAAGTGATGTCCGTAATCTGAGGATAAACTTTCAAAAGGTAAGATACCAGCCGGAACATATCCTCCGCACTCATGCTGTTCTGACGCTTTGCCGGAACGAAATCTTCCGTATAAGAAGGCAGGCCGTTACTGTTGTAAAAGATTGTCTGGGACAGTCCCAGCTCCTGCGCCTTCTGATTCATCATCCCGACGAAGGCCTCCTCCGAACCGGCAATCGCTTCCGCCAGACACAAGGCACATTCGTTACTGGAAGGCAGAAGGGCGCCCAGCAAAAGTTCCTGCACCGTAATCTGTTCTCCGGCTTCCAAGGGAATCACTCCATCGCCTGATTCGGACAGCGCCTGAACTGCCTCGGAGATCGTGACCGTCTCCTCGAGGCTAATCTGTCCTGCCGAGATAGCATCCATAGCCAAAAGGCATGTCATAAGCTTGGAGGTGCTGGCTATCGGATAAGATATATCGGATTGATACCGATAATAGAGTTCCCCGGTCGTGGCATCTCCTACCAGCACGCTGTTGACTCCGTAGAAATAGCCTGCTTCTTCCAAAGAAACCGGGGAGATATCGAAAGGCTCCTGTGTATGAATCTGCAGATGACCTGCCGCAGGAGCGGTGATGTTCACATCCAGAATCATAGCCAGATCCGCTGCCATCATGAAGCAGTCGTAATCGCCGGAGGGCAGTTTCATAATCATTGTATAATAAAATACAGTTTGTTCATTCACTTTAAATTCGTATCGTCTCAGGGAAATATCCGGATTCTCATCATCTTCCCAAGGGGTATTTTCCACTCCTATCGGCATATAAACATTTCCCATATTCAAGGAAACGGTATTGCTTGTAATTTCCAGCGAGAAAGATTTGTCCGTATCCTTAAGAAGCATGGCCATGTCCCGCAGCGAAAGATACGTGTTGTAATCATAGCTATAGTCCAAGGTTTTAACCGTGTATGCAGCGCCGGTATCCGCCTGTACCTGACAGATTCCGGGAATTTCAAAGCTTGCGGCTGCACTTATTGGCAGGATGGAACAGATCAGAATTACAGCTAATATAATAGAACTTATTTTCTGTAGGATTAATTTCATGGAATCTCCCTTCCCACTCAATTTCAAGAGAAATGAGGGATATTGCTAACAGGTCAGACAGGTCTGCACATTTGCCAAACTGTTACGAATCATGTTATCTTCTCCGAAAGTTATTGATCCGAGGTTTGTCTTAAGGTATATATTATAGGATAATCATCCGAAAAAAGACCGTCGGAGACAGAATCAATTTCTCCGGACAGGATCAGATTAGAATCCTTGCGGATATAGTATTCTGCCTTTGTGGCTACAGATCCACCGGCCTCAAACTGTCTGGTCAGAATACCATCTGTTATTTCATAGGTACCGCTGCCGTCATACTCAGCCTGTAAATCTTCCAGGGAAGGCAGCAACGTCGGACCATAGGACATCAAATAGGAAACTGTGGACATCCCGAAAGTCTCGGTTACAAGTGCCTCTATCGCTTCCTTGTCCGTACTGCCCGCATAGTCTGTCATACGAAGTCTCTCAGTCAAAAGTTCCTGAAATACCGTGGCAAAAGCCGCATAGGCAGCCTGATTGCATGCCTCATAGCTTTCCGGTGAAATATTACATTGGAAGGTTCCTGCAGAACGTTCTGTCTGCTCAAAAGTTAAATTGACCCGCACAGTCAACTCTTGCATATAAGACTCTATCTCCTCGTAAGAGACGGAAACACCTTCTATGTCCTGAAGCCAGCTAATGGCTGTAATCGCAGCCTGCTCAGTCATATCAATTTTTGCAGTCCACTCCCCCGAAAGCTCCCTGTCATCTGAGGCGAAAAAGTGCAGATACGCCAAGCTCGCGGTGGAAACGCTTAAGGTCAGAAACAAAAGGATAAATACTGCGTTTTTTATGGTTTTTCTCATAGAACTACTCCTCTCTCAAAATTTTACCACAAAACATGCAAAGATAAAATCATTTTCGCCTATTCTATGAAAGCGCCCTGCTTTATCGGGTTGAATCTGCGGCTTTAGATGATATAATAAGAGCATGCATTCTCCGCGGGCTGCGAGAGTAATTTCAGGTAATTAGAATGCGAAGAACTACAGAAAGAGCAGGACACAGAAATTCGATATGCATAGACTTATTAATGAGAAAAGAAAAAAACGTATTTTTGACATTATACAAATCGGTAAAAGAAATGATTTCATAAGCAGAGCATTTGATATCTTTATCGTTGCGGTGATTCTGGTGAACCTTGCAATCCTGTTTATGGAGACCTTTGAGCAGTTGAATCAGTATACCTCCATCTTCAGGGGCATAGAAGCGGTAACGGTTGTTATCTTTTGCATAGAATATATTCTGAGAATATGGACCGCGGAATATCTGTATCCTGACCAAAAGGGAATCAAGGCGGTACTCCGCTTCCTCCTTTCCTTTGACGGAATCGTGGATCTGTGTACTATTCTGCCCTTCTTTTTCCTGTCAGGATTTGTTGTATTCAGAATGCTGCGAGTGGTCAGAATATTCCACCTGTTCAGGATCAATGCATATTATGATTCTTTTAATGTCATTACGTCCGTTTTGTATGAAAAAAGGAATCAGATCATTTCATCAGTCTTTATCATTCTGGTGCTGATGATGGCATCTTCTTTGTGCATGTACAGCGCAGAGCATGACGTACAGCCGGAGGTTTTTAACAATGCCTTTTCCGGTATGTGGTGGAGCATATCAACCATACTTACAGTAGGCTACGGTGATATCTATCCGGTAACCGTGCTGGGAAGAATCATGGCGATTTTTATATCCTTTCTGGGCGTAGGCGCGGTGGCAATTCCTACCGGTATTATTTCAGCGGGATTTGTGGAACAGTATACACAGCTTCAGAACCAAAGCAAGGTAAACACCGGCGTCCGGGGAACGGTCAGCGTTACCGTAGGAAACGACAGCCCTTTTCTTAATCTGGCAGTACAGCAGATAGAATCGGGCTTTGGAATCGATGTGATTGCCGTTGTGCGGAAAGGCGCTGTCATTCTGCCATCGGACAGCTATATAATAGAAGACGGGGATATTTTGCTGTATCAGACTTATAAGCGTACCACCTGATACTGTAAAAGCCGCTCAACACAGCTTTTACACTGTATTGAACGACTTTTATTTTATTCATGCAGCTTACTGTTCTCACGCCCTGTCTGTAGGGCGTCGTTGCAGCTTGGAAGTAAGTTCTTCGCCCTATACTAAACAGCTACATATTTCTTAATTTTTTCAACAGGATGTTTACATCAATGGGCTTGGTTAAAAAGTCATTCATCCCATGTTTCAGCGCCATGTCCCTGGCTTGCTGATGGTCATGCTCATTGTGGTGAAGGTTCTGGTCTGTTCGCCACAGTCTTTGTAACTCATGTGTTATTTATCTTCTTGATGGTAACGCTTATTTGTACGATATTATATAACATATGGGTAAAAAATCTATATTGATTGAGGTATCGGTATCACCATCACCATTACTCTTTTGTAGTATCCAGCACATTAAAACCATGGTCAATCAACAATTCATTTGTTTCCATGATATTCTTTTTCCTATGGATAGCAAACAAGATTAGGGCGTCCCTCTCATCTCTCGCGTAAAGTTCTCTGTTGCCGGATAATTTTAACATTTTCTGTGTTTCTTCCCCAGAAAGGTGCAGGCCAAACGCCAGGGCGATCATCTTATCCCTCGATGGGTTTTTGTCCTCAGAAAAGATTTGATAGACATAAGCACGGCCAAGCAGGGATCCGCGGATGACATCCACTACTTTAAGTCCCTTCTGTGACAGCAGCATATTCAGATGGGCAGACAGACTTGTAGTGATGAGATTTTCTTTATTGTTTGTGATATAATCCACAAAGTCTGTTGCCGATTCGATTTCATGATTCAGTTCATCGGTTGACTTATACTCCATAATGTATCCTCTTTGATACCACTGTTTCCCGTGGCAATAACCCGGTTACTATTCACGCATTGATCAACCCGGTCACTCAGAGTGAAGTTAATATCTGCGTCACCGCGCTCTCGCTCTCTGAGCTTAGGCTGTGGTGTGGGACTGAATAGTAACATAATCCGTCATTATTATACAAAAAAACCGCTTCTAGGACAAGACAACTCGCTTTCAAT
Organism: Lachnospiraceae bacterium; assembly: GCA_014804485.1. GTDB lineage: Bacteria > Bacillota > Clostridia > Lachnospirales > Lachnospiraceae > UBA3282. The sequence goes on along the minus strand of JAAUZT010000050.1, from coordinate 4,286 downwards.
ATGGTACAATGCCCCTGATTGACGGCGTCAAGGTATTGGTCAATATCGGTTATGCCCTTCAACTCACAGTCCCGGTAAACTTTATCACAATATGACTTGGTATCTTCCCACTGCCTATCCTGTCCGCCAGCGATCCCATATTCATCACACAGCCGCGATGCTATGTAAGTAGAAACTTTTTTCGCTCCCCAAATGTTTGTGTGCCAGTCGTCGTTCATATCCTCCCCGCTGACAAATCCGCATCCATAATACAGGGATTCCTCATTAAAATCCCAATAGGAAATTTCGTGTTCCGAAGCATAATCCGAGATAGTATTATATTTTGCAATATTGCATTCCGTATAGGGTAATTTGGTCAAAATTAAGGTAATATTATTCTCCTCACAAAGCTTCACTATTTTATCCATATATTCTTCCATCAATGGAACAGTATCCGTCCGATCGCCGGAATCCCACCAGCAAAACGGGGTATAACTGCCGCTGCCTTCCTTCTTGCCAAGCGGAACAAATCCCTTCAGTTCGTAATGTTTGTTAAATTTCGCATAAGAAAAATCATTCTCTCCCAGATCCGTCCATCTCGTGTGATACCTGATATTCGGAAAATAAAAACTGCTCAATGTCTGCTTTTCGTCATATTTGCAGATATCGTGCACGGCCTCCCATTTTGCCTTCGACCAGCGCATACTGTCGAAGGCTTTACGGTTGTCAGGCGCATTGAGCGGCTCGTATCTATTATAAGGAAATACAAAATATGTCTCCAGCAATACCACTTTAGGTGTCTGATATCGCAGAGCCTCTTTCAACCAATAATAGGACGTCAAGAGGCTTTGTCCCTCGCAGCCCAGATTATAGCTTTTAATCCCATAGCTGTCATACATCGCCTGAGGACTAAATCCGGCTGCCGCACAGCTGCTGCCCAAAAACAGAACATCTATGGAATTTCTGTCCATCTGATAGAATCCTTTGTAACCGGATGTCGTCGGCCATGTATTATCATAATAATACCCGGGCTCCAGAATTTGATTCACAACTCCCAGCAAAAGGCAGGTAATCATGCCAAAAGCCAATACCTTACACAGATACCACTTATGTTTCATCATCAAAATCCCCCATAAATAAAATCTTGTGCCTCAAATCCAAACCCATATGTACCAAAAACCATAACTGTACAGATTCCCACCATACAAAGCAGCCATCTGACAGGAAGCTTCTGCCTCATGATATGCTCAGAAACCACAATGCCCTGCTCCTGTTTCCTCTCCACAGCAAACAGCAGTACAACTGCTAAAAGGAGCACTCCCATCTCCTTCCAGCCAAGCCCCAAGGTAAAGATCCTGTCGTTAAAAAAGATCCATGGCGTAAATTCCGAAAACATATGTTTGATCATTTTAAGTCCAATTCCCAATGTGTCGGCTCTGAATATGATCCACGCGAAATTGACAAGCAGGAATGTCCCTGCCTGCTCAAACCATCGCTTTCCTTTGGAATCCGGTCCGATTTTCAACCATGCATAGATTTTACCCTTAAAACCGCCCAGTCCATCCCCCGCAACCTGATAAAAGCCATGGATACCGCCCCACACCAAATACTTAAGGTCCGCGCCATGCCATATGCCGCTGACCAGAAAAGCCGTAAACAGGTTCAAGTGCTTGCGCCACTTTCCCTTCCTGTTTCCTCCTAACGGAATATAGACATAGTCCCGCAACCAGCTGCTCAGGGATATATGCCATCTTCTCCAGAAATCTTTGACAGACACAGCAAAATAGGGCCGTCCGAAATTCTGCGCAAGTTCTATCCCAAACAGCATCGAAACACCCTGTGCCAGAGTCGTACATGCCAAAAAATCCGCATAGAGCTGTATACTGTACAGAATCGACGCAAACCATATATAGCCCCCGCTGTATGCCGGAAAGTTATCAAAAACGGCATTGACAATAACTGCCGCCTTATCCGCAATGACCAATTTCAGAAAAAATCCCCAAACGATCAGGTAAAATCCTCTGGTGAACTTGTCCTCATCAAATAAATGCCCCTGAAACAACTGCTGCCCCAGCTGTTCATATCTCGGGATCGGACCCTGTAAAATCTGTGGAAAAAAAGTGACGAACAAAGCATACTTTGCCAGATTTTTCTGGGGAGCAATTTCCCCTCTGTAGACATCTGTCATGTATGCTATGATCTGCATAGTGTAGAATGATATACCAATCGGAACGCTCAGATGATAGGACTCAAAATTCCCGTTTCGAGCAAGAAACCATGGGACGATGACCAGTATAACTGCCCCCGCAAGCAGCAGTTTTTGCCCTGTTCCATGGCCTCTTTCGAGTAATACCGCCGCCACATAGCTCACAAGCACTGTTGCGAACAAAATCCACAGACCCGACTTACAAACAGACAGATAAAACATGATATCTGCCAGCAACAGTATGCACCAACGCATTTTCATCGGGCAAATATAGTAGAAAACCAGCGCTATTACCACAAATAGATAGAAGTTGAAAGAAATATATACCATGACCAAAATCTCCTCTACCTGATTCTATAGGAAATTTTGTCATAATTGGTCTACTCCCAGTAGATATTTCTCAGACGGCTCTCAGCACTAATTGATATCGTGTTTCCTTTTAAACACCATACATAGGAATCCCCTTTTTACAATTGTTAAAAAGGATTTCAAACTATTATACAGTATTTTAAACAATCCTTTTAGATATCACCTAAATTCCACCACAACACTGTATCTTTGGTCAATAGCCCTAATAACCGGTTCATAAACTTCTCTGACCATCCTCAGCGCAAGATGATCGGCTACCTGTCCGTTTTCGACAGTATTGAATTTCGTCTCCAGCCGACTTCTCAATTCCTTTTCAATTATGCTATAGTCTTTCACAGTTAACTCAATATCTCCACGCGCCAATAATCCCTCTCTAACTTCGTCAACCAATACTTTGTCAGGGTCTATCTCGATAGTCTGAAGATACGCGTGTCCGATTTTAATGGTAATTATCCTTTTTTCTTTATCCTCAATGATATCTTCCCCTGTCAGATTATCGAGATCCACAACAAAATAACCTTTCCCCGTATAGCTGACTTTCTGCGTCTTCTTTAGAAAATCAAAATCAAGTTTTTGAATCAATCTGTCCGAAAGCTCGGTCGATACCGTTGCCTCCTGCGTACTGACAATAAGCTTCCTTGTCTCTTCCTGTTTTCCCAAAATAATCTCTGAGAAATTGACTTCCACACCGCTATTTTCCAGATAGACGGTATCTAAATCAATCTGCTCTACCCCATCGTCATAGGCTTCACGAAATACCGGAATCTTATTGTTCCTGCCCCAGACCAGAACGCCCACAATCAGAACGAACAGGACAACACACGAGCTGTTTAAGAGTACTCTCTTCATCGCTTTTCCTCCTCTTTCTCCTGATCTGTTCCAATTACCTTTTTGTCATTCTTTTCTTTTGGCAGCACAATGTTCACCGCCGGCAGACTCAAACTGAACAATTCCTTAAGCAGCCATCGAAAGAGCAGCAAAACAATCATAGGCATAACAAATGTCGTCACGATCATAATTGCAATGGAATTCACACATCTTTTTAAGACATTTTCAAAATACGTCAGCAAATCTGATATTCCCTGAACAGCAGTTTTAAATGCCTCTGTTAGTTTTTCAAAAACGGTTGTTCCCTCATCCCCTGAAGCCATGACTTCATTAACCTTTTTGGCTCCGTCATTAGCCTCCGATATTGTTTCATCCACATAAACCAGATAATCTTCACATACTTTTTCCGTAAAATGTGTACTAAGCGGTATTACAAGTACAACTGCCAAACCAAGAATCATCAGCTTAGAGGCAAAGACCTTAAATATAGCTTTCCCGGACAACACCGATAGTATATAAAGACCGCATGCAAACGGTATGATATAGACAAATGAAAGTTTTATTCCTTCCACAACAATCAATTTTTCCACATATAAAACTGCAAAAATGAATATAAAATATTTGTTCATATCCGCTAAAGTGTTAGCTAACGGACTGCCAAAATCATCCGGAAGTGCCGTAATTGCCAGAGAAACGGCTATTGTTGCGCCGGAGAATTCCATAACGGTTGTTTTGCTCTCTTCCAGGCTTTCAAGGGTCTCCTGTACAAACCCGCGCTCGGGGACTTTATATGCCAAAACAAAGATGGAAAGTACCATAATAAATATTGCCAGCAAAATCTTCGCCAGCTTTTCAGTATGTATTTCTGTAAAATTTGTTGTCAGCCATTTTTGCAGTTTTATAT
>JAAUZT010000049.1 GCA_014804485.1 Lachnospiraceae bacterium | reverse complement strand
TTTTTCCAAGTATTCTGGCAATCTGCGAAGCCTTTCCGGTGGACCATGCATAATAGGCAGTGGCAACCTCCGCATCCGGCACCGTAAATCCCTTCAGTGCCGAAGTCGGCATATTGCTGCCGGGTTCCAGCCATTCCCCCCAGTGAAAGCCGGTATCTATGATATGCTTCCAATGTCCGCCCTTTCCCAGATTCCAAGGCTTGTGCTTCTTTGCCCGCTGTTCCATGAAAGCAATGTGTTTCTGTATTGCCGGGTATGCTATTTCCAAAATTTCTTTCTCTCCGTAAAATTGATACAGTACCCACGGCAATTTAACAATAGCATCGGACCAGCCTGCTGCACCATCCATAAAGGTTGGCATCCCACCGTCCGGAACAATGTTTTTGATGCTTCCGTCAGGATTTTGTTCCAAGATCACATCCTGAATCCATTTCTTCAAGAAGCGATATGTATCCATCTGATAAGTGGCAGGAATACTATAGACCATAATATCCCCAGTCCAGCCCGCACGTTCCCTTGTGGGACAATCTGTAGGTACGTCCAGAAAATTGCTCTTGGTGCTCCAACGGATATTTTCCACTAACTTGTTAACCTTCTCATTGGAGCAGGCAAAGCTACCGACTTGCTTTAAATCGGAATAAACTGCTATTGCACGGAAATTCTCTTTCTTAACCTCTTCCGGCCAATTCTCCAGTTTCACATATTGAAAACCCTGGACAGAGCACTGCGCTTTATAGGACTGCTGCCCATCCCGCAGGATATATTGAATCGTCTGTGGATAAGCTCCTGTCTTCTTACTCATGGTAAAGGACAGATTTTTTAAAGTAAAATTTCCCTGCTCATCCAGTGTCTCGCCATGCACTAATGTTACCTTCTGTCCCGCTTTCCCCTTTACCTGAAATTCCACATATCCTGCCAGATTCTGACCGAAATCCAGCACAGTTGCACCATCCGGGGTGTGGAGGACAGCTATGGGCGTAAGGCTCTCGTGCTCCGTGATTCTCTCTCCCTCAGTGGGTACCATTTTCCCCTCATAGGCGCCCTCTACAGCAGACTGCCATGTACTGTCGTCAAAACCGGGCAGCATCCAGCCGGACAACTCTTTTCTGGCATCATAGATTTCGCCCAGCTTCATATCGTTTATGCCCAAAGGACCATTCTCCGTGAATTTCCATGAATTGTCCGTATAAATGGTCTGGGTCGTCTTGTCACTGTATTCCAGACATAATCTGCAATAGAATTTTTTCCGCCCCCGATACCATCCATTGCCAACCAAAGCCGCAATAATATTTTCTCCTTCCTTCAGCATTGACGTGATATCATACTCCTGATACTGGAGGCGAAACTTCGTACTGGTTCGTCCCGGTAAGAAAACCTGTGTATCAACTTCTTTCCCATTAACATAGGCTTTATAGATACCGCAGGCACTCAGCCAGACCGTCGCTTTCTTCAAATCTTTTATAAGAGAAAACCTCTTCCGAACATAAGATGCATTTCCTGATCTGTTCTTTTCATCCAATGTTGTAACAAGCACAAAATTTTTCGTTGACATACGCACACTCCATTTCCTCGACTATAAAATCTCATTCTATAATGGCAAAGATTGCAAATGCATGAAAACTGATTTTCTTATCTTCCTTATGCTTTGCCATGAATCTGATTCATCTGCTCATTCTGCTTTTCCAAAGCCTCTTTTCCAAGCGGATACCCAGCGCCCATGATAACAGCGCCCACTACAGTAAACAGTGCGGGAACAATGAGCACACAGACAATAATCATCTGTTTTACTGCATCCGGCTGCTGTGCCAGACTGGAATCAAAGCCCACAAATCCTAGCAGGTATGCGGGAATGGCTCCTCCGATACCCATTGCACACTTGGTAATCAGGCTGGATAGGGATGCTATTGCCGCCTCTCCGCGCAGGCCAGTCTTTAGTTCCACATAATCTGTATTATCCGCCTGCATCCCGTAAGAAAGAGGCATTGTCAATCCCTGCCCAAAACCAACCAGCCCGGTGCAAATAAAGATGAGAGGAAGATTATCTACAGCTATCAGACGGAGCAATGGGAATAGAGTCATACACAGCAGACCTGCAATAAACATCGTTTTTTTGCCGAACTTATTTACCAGCTTCCCGGAAACCAGCATTGCCGGGAACAAACAGATCATGCTGGCTGCAGAGGCAATTCCAAACAGGGAAAAGTCACCGATAATGTATGTGAAGAAATAGGTATTCACCGTATTAGATACAAACATTCCCACTGTCATCAGAAGGCTTGCTAAAAACATCACCCAGACCGGCCTCTGAGCCAGGATACGGAACATATCTTTTATAGAATACTTTTCTGTTGTCTGCGGCTGTACACGCTCTCTTACACCCAGGGTTCCGACAAGGGAACACCCTACAACAACTGCCAATGCTGCAAGAATTACGATAATATATCCGGATGCCTCATTGGTATCGTCAATCACGATGGGAGCTACGATATTCAGGATCATCATGCCGACCATATATACAACGCCTTTTACCGTGCTTAAGGAATTCCGCTCATCCACGTCCGTTGTCATAACAGGAAGCAGGCTGTTCAGGGATATATCCATGACAGGGAATAACACTCCCAAAAGCAGATAGGTTATGTACGCAATCCCCAGCTTAAATACAGGAAAGAACAAAGGTCCAAACCATAACAGAAGAAAATTAATGGAACATAAAATCGTTCCTACAATAAGAGGCGGCCTGAAATGACCATGCTTTGTGTTGGGCAAATGATCAATAAAGAACCCTACAATAGGATCGTTCAATCCGTCCAGCACTCTCGCAATCAAAAACAAAGTGCCGCAAGCCTTGGGATCCAACCCCACCACATTAGTATAAAAAATCAGCAGAAACGATGACGTTAGCGCTGTAATGGGAATATTCCCCAAATTTACCAGTGCATAACTAAACTTTTCTTTGACAGTTACGGCATCTGCTTTCACTTCCTTACTATTACTATTCTTCATTACCTTCTCCTTTCTTTTCTTAAACAGCAGCTTAAGTTAAATAAATCTTCTACATTATGTATATCTTAATACATTCCTAATAAAAGCACAGTAGATTTAACAAAGATATATTGTTTAAAAAAGTAAGATTTTCTTGTTGAATAAAATCTTTCATGATATGATAAATAAAAAAACTGGTCTTATACTCTGTAGAATTGTTCATTAAATGGAGAAAAATTATGAGAGAGAAACTGTTAGATGCGGTCAAAGAGTTATCTGATTCTTATTCTTCTAAACTATTTGAAAGATATCGTAACAACACACCGGCGTCCGAAAATGAGCGGTCTGCTTTTGAAGCAATAGATAAAACAATAAAGGGCAGGAACGCACCCTCTGCGATAAATTACAACTTTATTCTTTCCAACAATATGAACCGCGAGCTGTCCCATGTCCTTTTCTCGCCCGGATGTACCGCAGATATTTACATCAATTACCATGGTGAGGTCATGAACAACGTGATCCATTCCCATGATTTTTTTGAAATCATTTATGTATGTCGTGGAAATATAGGAGACTGGGTGGATGGGGTAGATATTTCCCTCAGGCAAGGAGAGATATGTATTCATAATCCAAATGCCAGACACAAGATCACCCAAATGACAGATGGAGAAGACTTTGTCCTGAACATTCTACTCCCGCAGGATATTTTCCACCGTTCTTTTTATGAGATGCTGTTTGAAGACCGAGAATTAGACCAGTTTTTCAACAGCTTCATGCTCTCCCCGGACGGAAGCATCAATTTCATGGTCTTTCGGGATACCCCGGCAGCTATTGACACTATAATGGAATTGATTGTACAGGAATTCTTACGCGGTAAAAATGCTTCCCGTTTTATTTTTGAGGCTACTTTTGTTGTTCTTTTTGGAGAACTGCTGCGAAATTATAAATCTAATGACTTTTCCCGTAGATTAGTTTCTTATATTACGGATCATATCACGGATATTACAATCAAGGATGTTGCAGAATATTTCGGATATCACAAAAACTATTTTACTTCTGTAGTAAAATCAGAGACCGGATATAAATTTAATGAACTGCTGACAAGAATACGCCTTCAAAAAGCCCTCAGCCTGATGCTGTTCACAGACAATTCTCTGGAAGAGGTCAGCAGCCAGATTGGGTACAAAAGCACAGCATCATTTTACTGCCACTTTAAAGAGGCATATAAAATGACGCCCGACCAGTACCGGAAACTACATACCTAAGGGAGCACCCATCTTATCGTATATCTGAGCCCTTGTTCTCCACCTTCTCATTGGAATGATGCATCTTATGAAATTCTTTTCTTATCATAATAATGCTGAATACGAATGCAATCGTATCAGCTACAGGCGCAGCAAGCATGACTCCGTCTATCCCCCAAAAAATGGGCAGAAGCAGCATAAGTGGGATCAGGAAAATAACCTGTCGTGAAAGGGATAGCATGATTCCCTTAAATGGCTTTCCAATGGCTGAAAAGAAATTAGAGGATATCAACTGCACCCCATTGATAATGATCATAAATAAGAAAGTCCTCATAAATTTGACCGCAAATTCTATATATAATTCGTTATCCCCGGATCCAAAAATTGCTATAATGTATTGGGGGAAAAACTGAAACATAATAAACCCCAAAACTGACACCACAAAAGAACATTTGACTGCTAATTTATAAACTCCTTTTACACGTTCGTACTGCACTGCTCCATAATTATATCCGAGAATCGGCTGAGAACCCTGACTCAACCCAACGAATACGGCTGTTAAAATTGAATTTACTTTCATGACAACCCCGGCAGCCGAAAGGGGAATATCTTCCCCGTAAATGGAGCGCACTCCATAATAAGTCAGTGAATTGTTCATTACAATCTGAATCAATGTAATACTCACCTGCGTCAGGCAGTTACTTAAACCTAATGATGCAGTCTGAATACAGCTGCCTATCCGAAACTGAAAATACTCCCTTTTTAAGTCGATGCTTTGAAAATGTCGCAAATAGCGGAGAGCGCATAAAAAAGATATAAACTGCGAAAGGATGGTTGCCCATGCAGCTCCTTCAATTCCCATTTTGAATCCAAAAATGAAAAGAGGATCCAAAATAGTATTGATCACCGCTCCGGTTACCATACACATCATTGAATATTTCGGGCTGCCATCTGCCCTGATAAGGGCACTTACCGCATTTGTGAATATAAGGAATGGCATTCCGATTGCAGTAATCTTTGCATATTTCACCGCAAAGGGAAGGACATTTTCCGTAGCGCCAAAAGCATTCAGCATTGGCCTCAGAAACAATTCTATCAGAACAGCATATACTATTCCGAATAGAATTACCATATATAAAACATTGCAGACAGTCCTTGCTGCACCATCTTTATTTCCAGATCCAAGGGCAAGAGAGAAATTGGCAGCCCCGCCAATACCAAACAACAGGGCAATCGCCAGGCAGATTGTTGTCAACGGATATGCAACATTTGTAGCCGCATTTCCAAGATAGCCAACACCCTGACCTATAAAAATCTGATCCACAATATTATACAATGAGCTTACCAGCATGGCAACAATGCTGGGAACTGCAAATCTTCTCAACAACGTCGAAACTTTCTCATACCCCAGGGGATTATCGTGTTCCCTCTCAATAGCGTTCATTTCATTACACCTCCATGATTATCTGTCGCTTTCATACCATACCTTTGCTCTTATTTCCTATCACATCACCCTTGTTAGAGGTCATGTTTTTTCTGTAAACAGCGTCCGATAAGTTAACATTTTTATACATGATATCCAGCATACGATATAAACTTTCTATTTCCTCTTTTGTCAGCCCCCGCAGTAGTTCTTCTTCATAAGATGCCACTTCATTTTGCATTTCATGGGATAGCCGAACAGCCCTCTCCGTCATCTCTACCATCTTATTCCTTCTGTCCTCTTCGTCAGTATAGCAGTGCAGATAACCATTCTTCTCCATTCGGGAAACTATTCCAACAACTGTCGGATGTGAAACATCCAGATGTTCTTCAATAGACTTCTGTGCAACCCTGCCCCCTTTGTCAGAAATGTACTGCAATACTCTGGCCTGTGACAAAGTAAGATTTCGCGATTTGAAAGAAGCATCTACTGACACCTTATGCTTATCTATAATCTGTTTCATTAAATATCCCACCGTTTGGCGCATATACACCACCTCCGAAACTGTAGCTCGCTACACATTTTAACCTTTCAAAAAAGACATGTCAATAAGTTAATGTTAATTCCTTCAATTTAATATTAACTCAAATATAAAGCATTACCTATCAGTTTCTCTAGTAGCATCCTCCTAATATGTTAAAGCTCTTTCATTGTAAAAACCTCAAAATATGTATTGTTCAATATATATTGCCCAACTTTCAACAGCATTTACAGACAATATGGCAAAACTAAACCTTTTGGAAAAAGTCGAAGGTTTTGCCATATTGTGTCTATTAATTCCCAATCGCCATGTTGTCAGTGGTATCAAAAAACACAAATAGAGAGGCTCACCAGTCGTCCCGTTGAACCTCTCCTAGCCCGAAGGCCCTGCTTCAGTTTTTTCAAGTCATTCTCTTATACTTTCGTCAAATCGTTTCAAATTTCTATGGCATCAATTTGTATAGCTGCCTGCATAACAATATATTATTATCATATTATTCCTAAAAACTTTCCGCATAGCATTGTTCTTTCAGATATTCATTCCTTCTGATAGCAGATATCCCTTGGAGATTTGTTTTTATGAAATTACTGTTCTTCCTGCTCCATAACAGCATTGAACTCCTTTACAATCTCATCATATAATTCCTGCCGGAACTGCCTTGTTACAGGGTAGGCAATATCCTGATATACGTCTTTTCCGTTATCGTCCAGACGTCCTGTCTTATAGTCCGGCATGGATACAAATACATTGCCTTTCTGTGAAATGCCGATACGGATTCCGGTTACTTTAAATACATCATTCAGGATAATGGATGCGTTTGCCTTAAGGCTTCCCTCCTGATTCTGCATGGGAGTTACAGTTACTTTGATGCTCATACTGCCTGCGTTGATTGTATTGGTTGTATTATTATTTTCCTTCATATCTGCCTCTTTCTGCGCTGTTCTCTTTATAGAAACTTTGCGCTCACATTTTTATTTTTCAGCAGTTTCCGCCTGAAGGTTCTTCTCATATGTTTTTCAGATTTTCTAAATATTTTAATCTTTCTCTGAAACATTTTTCCGGCTTCGCCGGAGTTTGCCCCTTTACGTTTTTGCAGGCACAGGGATTATCTTTCTCTTGTTACTGCCATTTCTCTTTTGTAAAATCCTTCCAGATATCCGGCTACAATTTCTGCCATATTTCCCTGTTTCCTACAAAGCCCTTCCGCAGTCGCAAACAGCATATCCTCCATCAAAAGATAAAGATAGCTGTTCATATTTTGCCTTTTCAGTTCTTTTATGGTTTCCATTGCCCTGCCGCTTAAGTGTATCTGTGTTCTGGTGAGGCTGATGCCGGATGGATTGTATACCATGCCCGGCAGTTCCTTTTTCTGTGTTCCTATCTGATCTCTCAATCCCCTGCTCCTTCTCTGCTTCTATTCCCATTGCTGCCCTCTGCTTCTCTTTTTTCATCTCAAATACTTTTTCTATCCCACTAAGCACCTGCCCTGCTACGGAAAGGACGGTATTGCAAAGACCATACACCATAAGTTTAGGTGCGGTGGCAAGCACAGGCAGAAGGGAAGATGCAGGCGGCGGCTCTGCCTGAATGCGCATCGCCGCCATATACTGTGCGCTCTGAATCACTGCTTTAGTGATGTCATAGATATGTTCCGGGTTCTGGGAATCATGGTAGCGGCATAAGTCACTGATATTTTCTACATAGTTCTTATCAATCCCGTAGATTTCTTTCTCCACTGCTTCCCTCACATAATCCTGAGCATTGCTCGATTTTGCATGGAGCAGGTCAAGTATCTCCTTTTCATTTTCTTTATCCAGCCGCCATATCTCCGGTCTTTCCCTTCCGTTGGTATCGGAAATATCAAAAACATGGTCTACATAGGGACGGTATCCATGGGAATCTATAATAGCAATCCCCTTACTTCCCCTGCGCACATATCTTCCTTTTTCCCGCCATTTGGTATAAGTCTCAACCATCTTAGCATCCGGTCGCTGGGCGTAGAGCAGGCTGGCGTTTTCAAATCCCATCTGGTAATGTACCGCTGAAAAACTTAGGAACCTGCTCCATGACGCTTCATCCTGAATAATCTTGGGTATGATCTCCCTGTAAATATCTTTTGTATAAATAATCCCCTTCATCACTCCCCTCCTTCCCATACTGCAAAATCCTGTATCTTCCTACAACCACGACGGTCTTCCGCACATGACAATCTTTCCCGTAGAATAAACCGGGCGGAATACCACATAACCCTTGGAAGAAGATGCATCCACAAGATAACCGTTCCCGGCATAGATTGCCACATGGGAGATATTTTTATATCTGCCATTTCTGGTAAAGCTGTAGAAAATAAGGTCTCCCGGCTGGATATCCTCATAATCAATTTCACATCCCCTGTCAGATAAAAGCTGCCCCTGTGATGCGGCAGTGTTGGAGCCATGATAGGAAAGAGTAATTCCTGCCTCTTTATAGGAATAATACGTGAGGTAGCTGCAATCGTAATAATCGCCGCTGTCACGCTTTGCCTGACTGTATGGCTTTCCAAGCCTTGCAAGGGCATTTTTGACTGCCTGTGATCCCACATCACCGCCAAGGTTAAGGTTTTCTGCTTCTTCCGGTGTCAGGCTTCCTGCTCCGGGGCTTCCATAACCTCCTGTAAGACCTTCTATGTTTTCCAGTATCTCCGGTGACATCAGGTAGCGCAAAATTTCTGTTTCTTCCTCTGTGAAGATACCTGTCCTGATAATATCCTCACTGGTAAGGAGCGTAATGCGCACTTCCTTTATTTTTATCTCCACTTCCTCCGTCCTTATGGTAACATTCCCATAAAAATCTTCTTCCTCATAGGACTGTTCCACGATTTCTGTGCGGTATGCGATATCCAGAGAAGTCATCCAAATGCCATCCTCCAAATTTTTAGTGCAGACAGACCAGTTTGAATTTGAAGAGCTGGTCAGGGAATCTTCACTGCCCTGTTTCACTACAAACCTTGCAGAAAAAGACAGCGGTCTTCTGGTAGGCCGGATAAAAATTCCCGTGACTGATCCGGACGCGAATGTAACTTATTATCTGACTTGCCAATCTGAATCCATAGCATATGCGAATGCCATAAAACCTATTGTTGCAAAGTAAGAACTGCCATATCTTTACAAAAAAGACCATATCCGCCAAAAGACGCTTACGCTCTTTTGCGAACACACCTTACGGTGTGACTCTGCTCCCTCCGGTCGCTCATTTTTCTCAAAAAAAAAAAACCATACCGAGACTGTTTTCCTGGCATGGGTTTATTTGTCATTGCAACGACTCTTTTTGTTTTCCTGTTCATGCTCCGACAGTGTCAACTTCAAGATCCGGTCAATATTGTTCTCTGCGGTCTGGTAACGCAAGCCAGTAAGAATCTATACCGAAAAATCTTTCTTCTCCACTTTGTAGTTGCTTTTCCTCCGATTCAGAGTTAACATACACCAACCGCGAAAGGAGGAAGCGTTCTTATGGACAAACAATCTACATTGTACCAACTGATGGGTATGCGCATGAATGGCATCATGAAAGGGATCACTGAAC
>JAAUZT010000048.1 GCA_014804485.1 Lachnospiraceae bacterium | reverse complement strand
TCTACAGACCGCAGCTACATCCAGGCAGAAGTACAGCAGCTGATGAGCGAGATCGACCGTGTACAGAGCACGACCACATTCAATGAGCAGAAGTTACTGGATGGTTCTTTCTCCAACAAGGGACTTCAGGTTGGAGCAGAGTCCGGACAGCACATCGGTATTACGATCAAGAATATGAATACCAATGAGTTGATTGCTAATGCACTTAAGAAATCAGCAGAAGGTGCAACATTCGGTACGGCTAACATAGATGCAGAGAGTACAGATACGCAGGTTGGCGGCGATAAGTATAAAGAGAATGGCGATAACAGCCTTACATCTGATATGTTAGCTAAGTTCTATACGTATGATTCAACCAAAGTTGTTGATACAGACGTGCGTGATGCTGGCGCTGATAAGATTGTAGATACCACTACGGGTATCAATAAGGATGCAGCACCTACGGCAGCAGACTTTGCAGCGTTGAATGCATTTGCTAAGAGCGCAATTCAGGATGTATCCAAACAGCGTTCCGACCTTGGTGCGATCCAGAACAGACTTGAGCACACGATCAGCAACCTGGATAACATCGTAGAGAATACCACATCTGCAGAAGCAGCAATCCGTGATACAGATGTTGCAACAGAGATGGTTAAGTATGCGAACAACAACATCTTGCAGCAGGCTGGTACATCTATGTTGTCACAGGCAAATCAGTCTAACCAGTTGGCACTGTCCTTACTTGGCTAATACTGATTGGTCAGAATTTATTGCAAGACTACCGAATGGGGGTTGGTTTATGCCAGCCCCTATTTTTTAGGTGATGTTGCCAATAAGAGGTTTCGAAAGGAAAAGACATAACGTGAAAACTATGGTAAGTATTATTGTGCCTACATATAATCGGAAAAATGTAATAGAAAGAGCGCTCCGCAGTATCCTGTGTCAGACTTATTCAGCTTATGAGGTGATTGTTGTGGATGACGGTTCCACGGATGGAACAGAGTCAGTAGTTGCAAGACTGCAGGATACCAGAATCAGGTATATTGCCTTACAGGAGAATCAAGGAGTTGCCCATGCGAGGAATGTGGGAATACAGGAAGCGAAATATGAATATATTGCCTTTTTGGATAGTGATGATGAATGGCTGCCGAATAAATTAGAATTGCAGATGAAGAAAATGTTGAGTTCTTCTAAGCATACCGGAATGGTATATTGCAGGATGGGGGGGCTCTTGAGAGATGGCAGCGGCAGATTTGTGTGTCCGAACGAGGATTATGTGAAAGAAATATTGGAAGGAGATCTATTTAATCCGTTGTTACTTCAAAATGTAATAGGAACACCAGCCATGCTTGTACGCAGAGAATGCCTGCAACAGGTGGGTGGATTTAAGGAAACGCTGCACTGTCTGGAAGATTGGGAACTGATTCTGCGAATCGCTAAGCGTTGGAAGATTGGATTTGTGGATAAGATTCTGGTAGAGGTTCATAAGTCAGCGGGAAGCATCTCTGCGAATACACCGTGGTATTTGGTTGCAAGATGTTATATAGTTTCACTCTATCGGCAGGAAATGACAGAACTGGGAATAATGGATCGGGTCAAAGAAGAAATTCTGGACGTGGCTGCAAATAACAATCTGTACGAAGAGATTAAGGAGCTGTTAAACAGAGATATAGAACTGTAGCATAGCGCAATAAGAAGTCTGCCGGATACTCTTATTTTGTATCCAGCAGATTCTGTAAGCGGTTCAGCCATGTGTGAGATTGAGAGGCTGATTGGTATTCGTTTCTTATAATAGATTCGGACAGCTGTAGATCGGATAACAGGTTATGAGCCATCTGAGGCAGTTCCTCTAAGTGATTTAGGTTGAAGAATTTAATATTTTCGGAATCTTTAAAATGTGACTTCAAATATTCACTTTCATCCGTCAGTGACACAGCACCTTGCAGCATAGCTTCAAAAATTCTTTCGCTGGCGCCATATTTAAACCATGCCATGTGATTTAGGACGATCTTGCTTTCTTCCATTAGCTTGATTCCGTTCTCAGGGCTGATCAATCCTTTATAAATGAAATTAGGATGATGCGATATTTCTAAATCTTCCCAGCCGTTTCCATACACGGTCACAGAGATTCCGGCACTGACAAGCGTCTCTATTATTTTCCGGCGAAACAATGCGGTAGTGTTGACATCGATAAAGCGATATTGCTGTATCAGCAGTTTGAGCTGTTCCGAAGAAAGATTCTCTTGCTGAGCTGCAAGGCAGTCTGCGACCGCATTCTCAAAAGTTTTGTAGGGATGGGAAATCAATTCCTTCTCCAATTGTCCGGCGAATGCATCATAGGATACATCATCGTGGTATTTATAGCTCCCGATAAAAAGCACGTCGATTGGACGTTCAGCAAATGGTTTTAAGTCCTTGTAAGGTTTAAGGCATTCGCCGGCAGTGGGAAGAAATACGGCCTTCTGGACAGTGGGATAAAAGCGCTTAATATAGTCGGCGTGATACCTGTCTGCACAAACCGCGATACCATAAGCGGGAGCATGATCCAAGGTATCAAAATAGTACATAGGATGATCCACCAAAACATCGTAACAGGGGATCTTCCAGAGATCCCAGAGGCTTTCACCAGACTTAAGCCGCATTTGAAAGCAGGCATTGTTGAAGACGAAAGCACCGTCCAGTCCTTGTTTTTGATAAGACAGCAGTGCTTTCATACTTGCTTCGAAGTTATGCTTATCAAAAATGTATACTTTATGACCGAGAGTTTGTAAGGCTTGCCGATATTGTTCGGCGATGTAATCCAGAATAGGAATATCGGATCCTGTAAAAACAACGAATTTTTTGGAGGTACAGTTTTCATCCAGAAACTGCTGGTATTCTGCGGCCATGTCATATTGTCCCATATTTTGCAGTACAGCAACGATATTAGATAAAGTTGTCTGATTGGTTTCTTGTATAGCCAACGCCTCCTCAAGAAATGACAACGATGTCAGATTGTTTTCGGCGTCCGCATATGCTACAGCCAATTGGTTCAGAATGGCGACAGGATCGTCAGTAAATTGTTTGAAGTTCTGCAGCATATAAATGATTGCATTGGAGGATACTTTGCAGTCAATTAAATACCGTAATTCTTCTTCCGCAACTGTGCCATCATGAATGTGTTCCAGAATGGTCAGCAACAGGCGAAAGTGTTTGATCAATACGGAAAGATCATTTGAAAAATTTAACAGGGTAGGGAGAGCAGCTTCCTGTTCTATACGGCAGACGTTGATAATGTGCTCGATTATTTTTAAGTCTTGGTTGAAGTCCGACATTTCCAATGACAGATCCGGTCTTTGGTCTAAGACAGAATTAAGATACTGATAAGCTCCGGAAATATCTTTATTGTATATATATTTTTCGAGAGCAGCTTTTAATTCTATTGTCTCCGCCTTTTCCTGACTGAGTCCGAAGGGAGCCTCATAACAGGACAGATGATTGTGCTTGATCCATACGAATAAGAGCTGTTCGGACAGAAAACCGAAGACGCGCTTATGGTAGTCGTCATAGCTCTCCGGATTAATTCTGGTTTCCAGTGCAGCGAATATGGTAAAAAGCCATTCGCAGTAGGCGCCAAACAATGATCTGGATGCAACGAACAGATTACCCACATAACAGCGTTTGCCGGCAATAACATCTTGAAAATCAGTATAGTAGTCAGGATATAATTCTCTGATGACGGCAGCAGTCTGTTCTAAGTTTCGAATATCGTGAGCACGTGCATAGATCGTGCGATAATCATACTGCCCAATCTGCGGGGCAGCTATCATCACATCATATTTTGAAAGAATATCCATGTATTCGGATTCTGTCATGAGCTTTCCGGCAGCGTTCAAGAAATAACGGCGATAATGACAGAGACCGAGATAATCTGTATCCATGTTGTTTTTCCAGATCCAGTACAGACCGGTCAGTTCGCTGTAATACGGATTTTTCATTGAGATATTATCACCGGTGTGGTCGCCTATATATCCGTAATTCGGATTCAGAGCACATCCCACCTGAAGAGGAACGTAGATCGGATCTCTTGGCGGTGTAAAAGGTACATGAGTGACGGTGTATATTTGAATAGACATGTTGATGATCTCCGTTTATTTTAACATGCTGTTAAGTAATTTTGAAAAAGTGACTGCGCCGTAATAGTTAAAGTGTGAAACATCATAGTAGTATTTCATCTCTTTGGATATTTCATGGTCTTTAAAGTTTAAATAGGTGAATGGATAAATTTTATTTGCTTCTTCAAGGACTGTTTCGAACATTTCCTTCCACTGGGTATACTGCGGATACAATGCATTACCCTTTTGTTGTGCCTGGAAATTTCGAGGCAGCAGAATGAGATAAATTTTTATTTGGGGAGCAATGCGATACGCCAAGTCCAACAGCGCATAAAAATGTTGTATATTCTCCTGAATGGTATTATGAAAGATTTTTTCTACGATACTTGTATTGGCGTAATAATTTTCAATATCTTTATCCTTTATCATTTTAGTTCTGAGATAAGTAGTGGTTATAAATGGAAATTCGAGGTAGTCATATTGTGTGTAAATATCCGGAAATAATTCGTTCCAAAGTGATACCATAGAATCCGTAATGCCATGAAATCTTTCGGCGAGAATGTCGAGCATATTTTCAAAAGAAAAATTAAAATGTTTATTCCTGTCGAAGTTATGGGCCTCGAGATATCCGCCCAGAGAATAGTAATTAAGGGCATTTTTACTGAGGGATGTATCATAGTTGAAATAGGTATAGTCATAGAGGTCTAAGACCAAATATTTCAAATTACGGAACTTTTCCGGATATTTGGCAAGACAGTATTCAAGCGTTTTCATATTAAAGTAAATATCCTGAGAAGTGACTGCAAGATTACAGAAACTGCCGTCAAAGCAGCGTGGGATTAGGCCAACCTCAGCGTGAGAAATGCCAAGGATCATACCGTCATATTTCTGTTCAGGATGATTAGTCATAATACGATCGGCATTCATAAACGGCATGCAGACCTGATATAAACGATAGAAATCAATGATGTGCGAGTCATCATCCCGGATCAGGCTGATCAATGTAAATAAATTTTCAGAAGTCTCTGAATCTTTGACAGCGATAATAATACAATCGAATTGGGAGAGAAATTCGTAAGTCAGGCAGTCGGGACCGCCGTTTTTGTCCCAGAGGACGGTTTCCTTTATATAAGCTTTGTTTTTTATTGTTTGGCAGACAAAGTCAATTTCATGTTCAAATCCGATTAGTAAAATATTCATTGCAATAATGAACTCCTATGCATTTATTGTTTTACATTTATTGATTCTCTTATTATACTATAACTAGTGGAAAAATACGATAATGATGTGATACGAACAGAAAAATTATGCGAGGAAATATTGATGAGGATTTTGTATGTATATGGGATGGCACAGACGAAGGATATTCCGATTACTCTGCGGAAATTAGGATATAAAGTAGAGGAATATCCGAAAGTTCAGGATAATTCAATCCTGAATGATGAGGATACGGAAGAATTGGTTGCATATATCAGGCGGCACCGGATTACTCATTTGATGTCCATTCATCTGATTTATAATCTGGCTATGGCGGCGTACAACGCAAAGATCAAGTATGTTTCGGTGATTTGGGATGCCCCTTATATTAAGATATACACGCCATTTGGTAAAATGGATAACTGTTGGTTTTCTGTATTTGACCGGCTGGATAATGAAAGATTCCGGAAGGCCGGGATACCCCATACGCTATATCAGCCACTGGCAGTTAATAAAGCAGATGTTATTATGTGGAACAGAAAGGCGAAGAAGGTATTAGAGGGAAAGTATATCAACGATATCTGTTTTGTAGGTAATTTGTATGAGGATAATTTGTTTGATGAGCGTGTAAAGAACATGCCACAGGTTATTGTAGATTACTTTAACAGTATTTTTGAGGAAGCGGCATTTCGCTGGGATGGCGTCAACAGGATATACGGTAAAACAAGTAAAGAGATGTTGAAATATATGGAGATGGTCAGTCCTGATTTCCGTATCGATAACAGACTGGATATCGAGGATACCTATTTGTTTGAAGTGATATATCTGGTAAGAAAAATTGCAAGTATTGAAAGAATTGCCGTGTTAAATACTCTTTCCGAGGCATATCATGTGGTGCTGCATACCGCAAGCGAGGTGGGAGAGGACAAGCTGGGCAATGTAGAAGTCAGACTCCCGGTGCGGCCGGGGGAAGATGCGACAGTAGTCTATGCAGGCAGCAAGATCAACCTGAATATTTCTTTGAAAGGCATCGAAGGCGGAACAATACAGCGAATTATTGATATTATGGGAGCTGGCGGTTTCGTACTCACAAACTATTGCGTGGAGACGGCGGAACTGTTCGAAGAAAACAAAGAAATCGTTATGTATAGAACGCCGGAGGAACTATTTGAGAAGGTAGAGTACTATCTGCAGCATGATGAAGAGCGGGAGCGGATTGCAAAGGCCGGATGTGATAAGGTTATAGAATGCTATACGTATGAAAAGAAATTAAAACAATTATTGGACTGGGTGGAAGGTAATTTATGAGAATTCTGTATGTACACGGAAGCGCTAAGACAGAAGGCATTATTAATGCACTGCGCAGGCTGAGGGTAGATGTTGAAGTATATCCGGGAAGGCTGTTAGATGCTTTTGCTAATGAGAAAGAGGCAGATGAATTGACCTCCTTCATTAAGGAGCATGAAATTACACATGTGATGTCGATTCATTTGATCGACACGATTGTCGTTGCGGTTAAGAGAACTAATACGATCTACATATCACTCATATGGGATGCTCCCTATTACAAAATACTCACAGAGTATGGAAGAATGGAGAACTGCCGATACTCTACCTTTGACAAAGTTGATGCACGGAGATTTGCGGACGAGGGAATAAAGCATATCTTGTACCAGCCACTGGCGGTGGATTATGAGCAGATACTGGAATGGGATAAGAGCTGCTGCACCGGAGGTGATTATCATTACACTGATGAGGTCTGCTTTGTAGGACAATTATATGATAATAATTTTTATGATGAATTCTGTAATCATCTTCCGCAGGAATTGCAGGATTATTTTGTCGGCGTGTTTGAGAGGGCAGCTTTTCGCTGGGATGGCACCAACCGGATCAACGGAACCGTGAGCAATGAACTAGTTGCATATATTCGTAAAGTAACACCGGGGTTTCAGATGGTTAATTTCTTTGACATAGCGGATTCGACATATTTTGAAAATGGATATTTGACACGTAAAGTCGCTAATATCGAGAGAATATGTGTACTGAATCTATTGGCGGAGAGATTCCCTGTAACACTATATACTACGAGTAAAACGGCGGAGCAAAGGCTGGACAATGTAAAGATTATGCCGCCGATCTGTTCTGAGCAGGCTCTCCATTATGCCTTTAAAAACAGTAAGATCAATTTGAATATTTCTCTCAAAGGCATAGAGGGTGGGACCCCGCAGAGAGTGCTGGATATTTTAGGAGCCGGAGGGTTTGCCTTGACAAATTACTCACCGGAGACGGCAGAGTTGTTTAAAGAGGATGAGGAAATTGTGATGTTCAGGACACCGGAGGAATTAATGGAGAAAGTGGAGTATTATCTTAATCATGATAAGGAGCGGGAACAGATTGCCCGAAACGGACATGCAAAAGTTATGAGGTGCTACACATATGAGAAGAAAATAGAGGAGTTGCTTGCATGGGTGGAAGGAGAAGAGAGATGAAGGCAGTCAGTGTGGTGGTTCCGTGTTATAATGTGTCCTCTTATTTAGAAAAATGTATTAACCATTTGTTACAACAGACAATCGGTATTGAAAATATAGAGATTATTCTCGTGGATGATGCCTCTACAGATAATGGAGCCACACTTGATATTATTATGAAGTATGAGCGGGAATATAGAGATACGGTTATTGCTGTGTCTTTAGAAGAGAACATGAGACAGGGAGGAGCAAGAAATATTGGAGTTTCTCATGCTACCGGGGAGTATCTGATTTTCTGCGACGCGGACGACTGGCTGATGCCGGAGGCCTTGGAGCATTTATATGATGCGGCTCAGGAGTATGATGCTGATGTAGTGGAATTTCGGATTAAAAATGTCAGGGATCATAAAATGCAAATAGATACAGTAGAGAAGGGAGAGGGCAGCTTCTTGACAGAAATCGATACGGAGCAAATGAGAAGGATGTTTCTTGTGTGGGTCGATGAAAGACTGACATTGGGATCACAGAAAAAACTATACAGATTGTCAATGTTAAAGGAAAACAAAATTCGGTTTGTGGAACATAGGATTTTTGAGGAGCCTTCTTTTGTGGTTCCAGTGCGCTTATTTGAAAAAAGGCATTATTTTCTGGATGAGGAATTGTATATATGTTTCCTTTCTCCGCACAGTTCTATGCGGGGTGATTGGGGAGAACATAAGTGGGACAATCCACATGTATGGAGGCATTTGGTGAAGGACTTGGAAGCCAGAGGACTTTTAAAACGGTATTATTCAGAAATGGAATATCTGTTTATGAGCTGGGGATTCGGACTAAGTATTCGTATGGTGCTTCAAAAAGGATATGTTCTGACGAAAGATGAATTGAGTTTCCTGATTGATATGGTGGAGGAGATGTTCCCGAATGTCAGGAAGAATAAGTATCTTATGGTAGGGCAGGATTCATGGGATTCATTGATGCTGACAGTGCTTGATTTGGAAATCACGGATGAGAGCGTGAAAGTAATCAATGATATTTTGAATAAATATGTGTAAATAACCGAGTGCACACGGTGGTTATATAACATGGCAAAGCGGTAAAATGTGAGAAACATAAGGAGAAAAGAAATGACAAAGGATGTATATGTTCAATTAAAGGGGATTCTTGATACGGTAAATAAGGCTGTTGTGAGGCTTCATAAGCTTGGTCCGAAGGAATATATGAAAGCGGTGGGTCTTCTGACTGGTGATTTATATAGTGCAGTCAGTGCAGTGAATTTGCAGCTTTTGGATGATGATTCAGTGGATTTTTGTGATATGAATTATCTGGAGGGTAGGATAACAGATTGTGTACATAAAGATGAATTGATTAAACAATACAAATTATGGTACGGGACGATGTCAGATATTTTGGAAGAGCAATACCATGCATTAAATAGCTGGGATGAGAAGTTCATTAAGCTAATGAATCGTGTCAAATATGTTGATTTCGATAGATTAGTGGACAGTGCAAAGTGTTCTTTAATGAAATTAGATGGCGAGGTGCGTGACAAGTTATGTGCTTACTATCATGGGCTGGAGGATATGTGGGGAACATTGGATATAGCGAACGAGCGATATGATGTAATCACGAACAGGATAACAGCCCTAAAAGAGCACAGAGAGGATTTCATATGGCTGTATGGCAGATTGGGAGATTGGCGTTCCAGGATGGTTCTTGTCAGTATACTGTATAATTGGATTACCTTTGAGCTGGATTATATTTATGATATGAAAGAGGCTAATTTTACAGATTATTTTGATTTAGATCTAGTACAGTGCGGTGAGGAGGAAGTAGTAGTTGATCTCGGTGCATGGACGGGAGATTCTATGCAGAATTATATTAATACATACAGTAAGTATAAGAAGATTTATTGTTATGAAATTGACAAGATTAGCATGGAGGCGGCGAAGAAAAACTTGGCGGAATATTCAAATATTGAATTTAGAAATAAAGGAGTAGGAAGCAGAACCGGTCTGATGTACCTTGCTGGAAATCCCATGTCAAGCGGTAATAAAGTTGTATCGGTGAATACGGGCTTTGAAATAGAGGTGGTGAGTCTGGATGATGATATTACGGAGAAGGTGACATTGATTAAAATGGATATCGAGGGAGCTGAACAGGAGGCATTATTGGGATGCAGGAGGCATATTGAAGAGGAAATGCCTAAGCTGCTTATCAGTGTTTATCATAATAATGAGGACATATGGAAAATTCCCAGAATGGCCGAAGAGATGAATTCGGAATATCGTTTTTATCTCAGAAGTAACGGCAGTCAGTGGGGACCGGCGGAAATTGTGTTCTTTGCGCTATAATATGGAGAGGGATATGAATGCGTTACAACTGAAGCAAAAAACAGATGAATTGCTACAGAATGGAAAATATGATGAGATCAAGCCTTTATTGCTATCTTATAAGGAAATAGCGGAAAAAGATAATGACCTTGCTACGATCTGTTATTTATGTACGATCTATGAACAGGAGAAAGCGGCGGGCCAACCGGTGATCTTCTCCAAAATTTCCGGAGTGGAGGATTTGATAAACCGCTATACGGCGTTAAAATTCTACTTGAGGAGAATGGAATTTGATGTAGCGGAGGATATAGAGTCATTCTATTGTTTTCTGACACAGAATCAGATATCCTCGTATGAACTGATGAGAGCGATCGATTTCAGTGTAGTGCATAAAGAGAAAGTAATGGGGATAATTAGCGGTAATCTAACATCAAGTGATATTTTGTCGAAAAAGAGTGCGGATCAAGTAAGTGATAACAGAGTTGATAAAAAGGATAGAGACATTCAGGAAATTTGTTTTATTATTTGCAGCAATAACCCCCTTTATGCTGAGGAGTGTATCTATTATATTAATCATCTGACCGTGCCGGAAGGTTATTATGTTGACATTCTGACGGTAGAGGAGGCAAAATCTATGACTTCCGGATACAATGAGGCAATGCAGTATTCCAAGGCAAAGTATAAGGTATATCTTCACCACGATACATTTATCGTCTATCCTCATTTTATAGAAGAACTATTACACATTTTCCAATCCGATGCTGAAATTGGAATGATAGGAGTCATCGGGGCGCCTAAAATTCCTGAGAACGGAATTATGTGGGATGGGAAACGGTATGGAATGATCTATGAACAGCATATTTATGAGGCGGTTATGCTGTCAAATCCGTGTACCCGGCCTTTGGAGGAAGCGGAAGCGGTGGACGGACTGCTTATGGCCACGCAATATGATATTACGTGGCGTGAGGATCTGTTTGATAAATGGGATTTCTATGATTGCTCCCAAAGTATGGAATTCATACGGCGTGGTTATAAAGTGGTAGTGCCGAAAACAGAGCAGCCATGGTGTGTTCATGATTGTGGCTTCCTCAATTTGGAGAACTATGATGAAGAGAGAAGGAAGTTTGTAGCAGAATATTTAAATGATCAAGGGGATCGGAAAGAATCTGTATGAATGAACGGAAGATAGAGATAATCGTAGCGAGTAATCAGGAACAGTATTTAGAAGAGTGCATCAGATATATTCAGGCATTAACAATACCGGAAGGTTATGAACTCTCATTTACGAATATATCAGAAGCGGTTTCCATGGCGGCGGCTTATAATGAGGCAATGCACAGTTCTGATGCAAAGTATAAAATATACATTCATCAGGATACTTTTCTGATATATTCTGATTTACTTTGTGATCTGATAGAAATGTTCAGAGAGAACCCGGATATAGGAATGGCAGGGGTGCTTGGGGGAAGTAAACTGGACAAGGACGGTATCGCATGGAATACATGGAACTGTGGTCGCACCAGAGCGTGGAATACCGCCGTAGAGCTGGAAGTTGATTTCCAGACAGAGGCGCAGGAAACGGTCATAGTGGATGCAATTGACGGTATGTTTATGGCAACTCAGTATGACATAGAGTGGCGGGAGGATATTATTGCAGGGTGGGATTTCTATGATCTATCCCAATCATGCGAATTTAGGAGGAAAGGGTATCAGGTAGCAGTTCCTTATCAGAAAAAAGTCTGGTGTCTGCATGACTGCGGTCACAGTAAATTGCAGAATTACGATGAGGCGAGAAAATGTTTCTGCGAAGCCTATCAGGAATTCGGATATGTCTATCAAAAACCGGAAATGATGGATTCCCTGCAGGAAAGATATATTTTAGTACAATCAATTCTGGAGCTTATAAAGAGATTGATCGCACAGAAGGAGTATGAAGCGGCTGAAATGATGATTATGAAGGCAAATGACCTTCAAATAAGGGTGACAGACCTCTCAGTTATGCAGCATATTTTTGAAATAAGGAAAAGTGAAACTGCACAGAAGCAGGATTGTTTTTGCAATGACTGTGCGGATTATGGGGCATTATTATTAAAATATACGGAAATAAAGTTTTACCTACGGCGGATAGAATACGATTTGGAAGATGCTGGCATTGTATTAAAAGAATATATTCAGGATGACCGGATATCCTGGCAGGGACTTGATTATATGATTGATCATTGCGTATGTGATCAGGCGAAAGTAAGGAATGCTTTGGGAAAGATTGGAGAATAAGATATGGAGCAGAAGGTATTAGTCAGTGTTATCATACCTACATATAATAGAAAGCATACTTTGAAACGCTGTATCGACAGTGTGTTGAATCAGACATACCGGAATTTTGAGATTATTATTGTCGATGATTGTTCTACAGACGGAACGATGGAGTTTGTAGAGTCCGAATACGGAAGTATTGAGGATGTCAGCATTGTCTACGTTAGAAATGACGAGAATCTGGGAGCAAGTGTATCAAGAAATATCGGTGTATCTTATGCAGACGGAGAATATATTGCTTTTCATGACAGTGACGATGAATGGTATCCTGATAAGTTGGAAAGGCAAATGAGTTATTTTGCAGGATGGGATCGAAATGTCGGTGCAGTATACAGTCTTTTTTATACGAACGGAACCGGATCTGATATTTATCCGCCGGAAGGTGTCGCAATGATGTACAAAACTGGCGACGTGTTCCATACACTTTTGATCAACTCACTGGTTGGAATGATCACGCTGGTGATGAGAAAGAGTATATTTATCGAAATTGGAGGTTTCAACGAACAGCTAAATTCGCTGGAAGACTATGAATTAACGATTCGCCTCGCCAAGAAGTATGGAATTGTACTGGTTGACGAGGTGTTGGCAGTAGCTTATGAATCGGAAAACAGTGTCGGAAAACGAAACAAGGACAAGATTATCACACAGTGCTATATTATGAACTTATATAGTGAAGAATTAGCAGTGGCGGGTTTGAAAAGGCAGAAGTTCGAAACGGTTTACAATGAAGCATGTGGATACAAGTGCGAGGAATTCTTCTGCACTTGTATCATGCAGTTGTCCAAAGATCAAGATTATCTGGCCTATGTACAGGAAAAGTGGGAGAAATTATATCCTTCCGGACATCCGGAAAAAATTGAGACTGTTGATATTTCCGGAATTACAACATGTTCGGGCTGTATGGCGTGCTATAATATATGCCCTGTAGGAGCTGTTTCACAAGGATGTGATGAGGAAGGATTCCTTATACCGGTAATAGATAATAATAAATGTATTAAATGTGGTCGATGTAAGGCAGTATGCCCGGTTTGCAATGAAACTCCGGGGACAATCTTGCCGGATGATTGCTATGCGGTTATGAGTAATTCGGAAATCCGCAGAAAAAGTTCATCAGGTGGTGTATTCAGGGTACTTGCAGACAAGATCTTGTCAGAGGGAGGCTATGTATGCGGTGCTGTCTGGAATGATGACTGGAAGGTGGAGCATATTGTATCGGATCAGATTGAAGATGTAGAGCGGATGATGTCGTCCAAATATGTACAGAGTAACGTGGGGAAGGCCTATCAGCGGGTTAAGGAATTGCTGGAGCAGGGAACGAAGGTTCTTTTTACGGGATGCAGTTGTCAGCTTGCAGGACTTAGGCGTTATGTGGGAAAAGAATATGAGAACCTGCTGCTTGGGGATGTTGTATGCCACGGTGTGCCGTCACAGAAGGTATTTGATTCTTGTCTGGAGAACAAAGATGAGATTGCGGAGATTTCATTCAGGAAGAAAGATGTGTTTGGATGGGATGTGGGGTTGTATGTGAAATATCGGAATAGTGCGGAATATGTCGGAAAAAAGAATGAGCCATACATGTGCGGTTTTCTTAATAACTGGACGCTGCGAAAGAGCTGTTATGATTGTAAATTCAAAAATAGGAAGTACAGCGATCTGAGCTTGGGGGATTTCTGGGGAATTAATGAAATCTATCAGTTTGATGACGGAATGGGTACTTCTTTTGTAACACTGAATACGAAGAAGGGTGCATATTTTTTCAAGAGTGTTCTACCGCAGTTTGAGAAGATTGTAAGTTTGCAGACTGCCGCAGCAGAAAATTTCAACCCATGTATCAGTAAGTCAGTATGGGAACCGAAATGCAGGGAATTGTTCTTTGAAGAATGGAAACGTGGTAATTATGAAACTCTGACGGATATTCTGCAGGCTGTTAAGGAGCGGATTCATTTTGATATGGCGCTTATTTACATGTGGGGCATTAATTACGGAAACGCATTGACGAATTATGCATTACACACATTCCTGCAGGCACAAGGGAAGACAATCGTTGTGCTTGATAATTATTGCAAACTGAAACCGATCAAACAGTTTAAAAAGTTTGCAGAAGAGCACTATGTATTAAGCTCAGAGTTTTTTCCGGCGTATGATCATGAGATGCTGAACAATTGCTGCGATACATTTGTTGTAGGTTCGGATCAAAATTGGAATTATGAGTATGCAAAATATTATGGATATGACAATTATTTTCTGCTTGATTTTGTAGAAGAGGATAAGAAGAAAGTGTCTTACGCCACTTCTTTTGGAAGCATTGACGCAGCAGTTCCTGCGGAGATAGGAACAGATCTGTATTATAGATTTCAGGCCATTTCCGTCAGAGAAGAAGTTGGAGTTGATGTTTGCCGTGAGCGATATGGTGTGGAGGCAACGTGGGTTCTAGATCCGGTGTTTTTGCTGGGAGAAAGGGATTATGATATTCTTCTGTGCAAGACACTCAAAGCGGAGAAAGAGCCGTATATTGCAGTATATTTTTTGGACCCTACTAAAGAAAAACGGGAACTGTGTTTGAAAATACAACAGAAACTCGGTGGTATCAAGTTGATCAATATGATGGATGCCAATCTGCGGACAATGGATTATTATCTGAAGATATTGGAATATGACAATATAAAGATGGATCTGACGGTAGAAGAATGGCTGTCATACATTTGTAATGCCGATTTTGTCATTACCGACTCATACCATGGAACTTGCTTTTCCATGATATTTGAGAAGAATTTTGTGACGGTAAAAAACAGAGAGTCAGACAGATTTGCTACATTTGCCCTTTTTCCTGAAATACAAAACAGGATTCTGGAAAATGGTGCGAAGTATGATGCGGCAAAGTTCATAGAGGATATCGATTATGAAGCGGTAAATAGAAAATTGGCAGTAGAGATAGAGCAGTCAAAACAGTTCATTGTAGAAAAAATATTATAGTATTAGATGAGAAATTTGAATGACCGAAATATAGAGAAGAGAAAGGAAAGTGGATCAGTATGAACGGGCAAATCTTATGGGAGCAGATCAATGATCTGTTTGCGAGGAAGCAATATGATGAGGTGGAGAGCCTGTTAATGGCAAACGAGAAACTTGCGAAGGCAAACAGAGAGCTTTTAAAGATTTTTTATCTGATTCCGGTCTGTACTGCAGAAAGAGAGGAAGGACAGCAGACACTCTTTTCTAAGGTATCAGGGATGGATGAGTTGTTAGAGAGGGATACAAAGGTGAAATTTTATCTCAGAAGGATTGCTTTTGATGTGTTGGATGATGAAGAGGAGTTTTACGAATTTTGTCATCAGAATCATGTTTCTCTAGCGGAATTATTCATTGAGACATATTGTAATGCGGTATATAGGGACAAGGTGCTGGCATTTATTAAGAGTAAAATAGCGGAGGGAAAACTTGAAGTATGAACGGAGTCAACGAAAAGAAAGTCTGTTTTGTGATCTGCAGCAGTGATCGGCTTTATACGGAGGAATGCCTGCATTATATTTATCATCTGAATGTTCCGGAAGGGTATCAGATCGAAGTACTTACGGTGGAAGAAGCGAAATCTATGGCAGCCGGATATAATGAGGGGATGCAGGCTTCTGATGCAAAGTATAAGGTATATCTGCATCAGGACACTTTTATCATAAATCGTGATTTTATACGGGATTTTCTGGATGTTTTTAAAAGTGATGAGAAGATTGGTATGATCGGTATGATCGGAGCCCCTAAGCTTCCAGACAGCGGTGTTATGTGGGAAGGAAAGAGGTGTGGAGCGGTTTATTTGCCGGGATATCTTCGTGATAACTTATTCCGTCCGGGAGGAACCGGGTTGACAGAAGTGGAGGCTATAGACGGCCTGCTCATGATCACGCAGTATGATATTCCATGGCGGGAAGACATATTTGATAAATGGGATTTCTATGATTGCTCGCAAAGTCAGGAGTTTATACGTCGTGGATATAAAGTTGTAGTGCCGGCACTCGGCGAACCATGGTGTATGCATGACAGTGCACTGTCAGCTATGAATGCATATGACGGAGAAAGAAAAAAGTTTTTGCAGGAGTATTTCCAAGAGGACGAGGCGGAGCTTGAAGGGGATAATGTTACCGTAGTATTGACGGTACATCGGAGGTTGGATCAGTTAAGGGATACGCTTGAATGGCTTGACGGGGTTGATGGAATTGCAAATATTATCATAGCGGTTAACGAATCGGAGGAGGATACCGCACAGTGGCTGTCGGCGGGACAATATGAATATCTATGGTTTGACGAAGGAGTGCAGGGTTATGGGAAACTATGGAATACGGTTCTGAGCAACTTTGAAACGGAAGATTGCATCGTCTTTCTGGAAGCAGGAGTATATCCTGAGAAAGGAAGTTTGAGAGCGCTTGCAAGAGCTCTGGAGTCAGAGCGTGCGGCAATGGCAAGTCCGAGTACGAACAATTTCTTTCCAAACGAAAGGAGCGCTGTCAAAAGCAAAGAGGAATTGTTGCTGATCGGGCGACGTGGCAACAGACAGCGGAGTGGGAAAACGTATGATAAAATACTGTGCTCCAATTGGAAAATGTGGGCGGTGCGGAGAGATATTTTTGAACAAAACGGATTGTTTCGGGAAGAACTGAGTCATCCCGAGGAGGTTCTGACTGATTATTCACTCCGAATGATTCAGGGAGGATTGGCGCAGATTGTATGTCTGTACGCATACGCATATGAAAGTTTCCATCAATGCAGTGAAATATATAGTGTTGCGGAAGAATGGCGCTTTAATGCCAGAGTGTTCATGAAGAAGGAATGGGGGATGAATTACTTTAATTTAAAACCCAACCGGTCATTGGCAGTGCGTATTCAGGAGGGAAACGAAGAAGAATTTAAAGTTCTCGAAGTAGGGTGCGATTTGGGTGCCACTTTGGTTGAGATTCAGAATCGTTTCCCGAAGTGCAAGACGTATGGTCTGGATATCAATGAGGCTGCAGTGGAGATAGCAAAGCATGTTACCGAAGCCAAATATGGGAATATAGATGAGCTGCGGATTCCCTTCAGAGAAAAGTTCGATTATATTATTTTCGGTGATGTATTGGAGCATTTGCGGCATCCGGAAGAAGTAGTCGACATGTGCCGCGACAGCTTGAATGAAGACGGATGTATTATTGCCTGCATACCCAATGTTATGCATATATCGGTTATGGAACAGTTACTGGAAGGAAGATTCGTGTATCAGGATGTTGGGCTGCTAGACCGGACTCATATACATTTCTTTACGTATTATGAGATTATGAATTTATTCCGGAATGCGGGTTATGAAGTAAAAGATATCGATAGGCGCATTTTTGCCATATCGGATAGAGAGCAGGCTATTGTGGAAACGCTGCTTGGACTGTCGGATCAGACGGAGGAGTGGATGTATACAACATTCCAATATGTAGTCAGGGCGCAGAAACGACCCAGATAATCTGAATGAAATATGTGAGAAAGGATTTAGTTTATACGGAATAAAGGTTATGCGTTTTATATTGTATTCATGGCAAGCCAACAACGAACAGATCTTGGCGGACAATTTAATAAAAATGGGATTTGAGGTCGTGTGGTTTCGTAAGGAATGTAAGCATTACACGCGGGATATGGAGCTTGCCATGGAGATGATACAGGCGGTTCATCGGGAGGCGGCGGAGGCGGTAGTGTCTTTTAACTACTTCCCGATTGTTTCCATGATCTGCCATACTTGCGAGATACCGTACTACGCGTGGGTGTATGATTGCCCGCATTTTACATTGTATGCGAAGCAGGTATGTGACTCGTGCAATCACATCGGCATTTTTGATCGTGAGATGGTAAGACGGCTGGAGGAGGATTACGATATCAATACGCTTCATCACGCACCGCTGGCGGTAGACTGTGCATATTTTGAGGAGGCAATAGCCCGGGCTTCCCGCGGGAAGCGGGAGAAGTATCAGTGCGATGTGTCCTTCGTGGGTTCTTTGTATACGGATGAGCATAATTACTACGAACTGTTGTTTGACGGTGAAAGAGATGCGGCAGCGTCAGATTGTGGCCGCATGGAGGCTTTAATTAAACAGCAATGCTTCTCTTATGAAAAGGATTATTTAAGGCAGGCAGTTACGTCAGGACAGATTCATCTGGAGGAACTGCAGAAGTCTATGGAAGAGCAGGGGCTTATGCTGGGCGAAGATTATTTTGCAAGACCGGAGGATATTCTGATAGCGGCGGTTTTGGAAAAGAAGGTAACGGTGGAAGAGCGGTGGAAACTGCTTACGGGGATTATGAGACAGTTGAGTACATGTGACAGCAGCGTTATGACAGATGGTCGCGGCACTGCTGACAGGAATCTTGATTTCAGGTTATATACGGGTTCCGATACCGGGAAGCTGCCGGAGCTGAATGCGCACAACCACGGCACGGTAGATTACCATACGCAGATGCCGTTAGTTTTTGCGGGCAGCAGGATCAATCTCAATATTTCCTTGCGATCCATTCATTCCGGTATTCCACTCAGGGTATTGGACATTATGGCCTGCGGCGGGTTCGTGCTGAGCAACCGCCAGCCCGAAGTTACAGAGTATTTCGAGGAAGGCGTGGAGATCGCTACCTTTGGCAGTATGGAAGAATGTATTGATAAGGTGCATTATTATCTGTCCCATGAAGAAGAACGGAAACAGATAGCAGAAGCCGGGCAGAGAAAGGTGAAAGAAGAGTTTTCTTATGAAGCGGGTCTTTCAAGACTGTTTGAAGTATAAAGGCAGGCAGTCATCTGACTGCGGTTTTTGATACCGTGCATAGTGTTTATTCAGTGGCAACTCTACCTTCCAGCTCTTTTACTTTTTCTACGGCCATCGGAAAATCCCCGCAGTTACGGTAATGTATCAAGGCCTCTGCAGTTTTTCCCATCATTTCATTGAGCAACCCGATGTTGTAGGTGGGGATGAAGGAGTTGGTTCCGGCCTCTCTGGCAACAGGACAGTGGATTGCCTTCACGAATTCCATCATTGCTTTCACATACTGTTCATTGGCCATATAGATTTGCCCCATACAGCAGAAGAAATCGGATGTGGTTGCGAAGGCATCATAGACTGCCTCAAGCTGCAGAGCCTCCGCCTGTCTGCCGGTGTGAAGCAGGGCGTTAGCATAGGCGATGATCATCATCTGTACCCATTCTTCCTGTGGGTCTACATCATATTCCAACGCTTTCTCATAATAGGTATAAGAATTCTCATAATCATAGATCATATTGTAGGACTGTCCGATCTGGAAATAGAGATAAGGATTTTCCGAATCTTTTTCAAGTTCGTGAAACAGGAGTGTGTTATTGCGCTCCACTTTACCGCGAAGGTCTGTCACACTGCCCAGATAACCGACGTGATCAATCAGAAGCGGCAGATCATAGCTTTCATAGTGCATACCCATTGTATTGTGAGTGATCTGCTCGTGAATGGCAGATTCAAAATGGAAGAGCTTACGGTTAAAAAGTCTTCCCAGACGGTCCTGATAGACCATGTCAGTCTGATTGGAGATATAGTGATTATCGATGGCGAGCCTTCCCACGGATTCGGGGTGCTGTCTGATCATATCGGACATAAGAGCGATATCAAGCTCGGTGATGACTTCATCGCAATCAAGGATCAACACATAATCATTTGCAGCATGCGTCAGCGAAAAATTCCGTGCGGCGCTGAAATCGTCGATCCACTTGAAATCATATATTTTATCAGTGTATCGGGTGGCAATCTCCTTCGTCCGGTCGGTAGAGCCTGTGTCAGCCACAACGATCTCAAACCCATAGGGCTTGATGGCGGCAAGACACTTCTCGATATTCTTTTCTTCATTTTTGGCAATCATGCATACTGATATAGGGCACATGTCTTTTATCATATCAGGAAAATCCTTTTCTGTTTCGCAGTATATTCTTGCATTACGATTCTGTTTTTTAGATCGGGACAGTGGTCTTTGCCTCGGGGTTTTATGCCAGCATCTCCCGTACTCTGTGACGGAATGTATGGCCTGCGGCTATCTTGTCATGTCCGTTCTTAGCAATGACCATACGTTCCTCTTCATGGGTCAGATAGTAGTTGATTTTATTGATGAAATCTTCTTTGCTTTCATAATAGTCGAAATCTTCGCCGGGGATAAAGTTATCCAGATAATCGGCCTGAAAGTTACTCAGCAGGAACCCGCCGCTTCCCATGATATCAAAAGCGCGCAGCGGAATACCACTTTTAATACTCCGAAGGGAGATGTTTAAATTGACCCGGCTCTGTTTAAATACCATCGGCATTTGCTGATAATAATCAACTGTACCGTGGTTGGTAAGGTTCGGTATGCCGTAATCGCGGTTGGGGGTAAACAGGTCGAAGTGAAAGTGCTGTGCGGCAGCATGGAGCAGTTCGTCCCGTTCCAGTCCGGTGAGCTTGCGGTTGATTACATATTGGGCATAGAGATATTCCCTTGACTCCACGCCGTCCGGATTGGGATCCATCGGGAGTGCACGGTACAGATCGTCCATGATCGGAGCCAGGGACTCCTGAATAAAGTTGTAGCCCTGCACTTTCATCTGGGACGACATGAGTGCGTCCAGATAACCTTTAGTGTAATCTGACAGAGCTGTCATACGGTCGAAAAAGTTGTGTTCTTCGGTGTAGAGAGAGCCTACGAAGGACACGTTATATAAGTATGGAATGCTTGAGGTGGTAACTGACGGAACGATTTTGTCCAGACGCTCCGTATTCGCCGCCATAGGCAGGTAATGTACGGTCTGTATGCCTGCGTTATGAAATTCCGTATAAAGCTCCCGGTCAAACACATAGATGGTATTGCATGGGTTGATCGTGGTGTAGGAGTAGAGCATCACATACGGACTGTCATAAATCCATGAGATATAGCGTATATTTTCCTGTTTGCACACAACTGAGATGACCGGGAAATAATTAAACGAAAAGACCACGTCCGGTACTTCTCTGTGAAGAGATGCAGCGAAATCCTTTTCCACTTCTTCATCCCTGCGGGAGTCTTTATTGGAAAAAGGATAAGAGGCTACAGTATGACCTTCCGCTGTGAAAGCATCCTTCATGTCATTATTTCCGAAACTGGCCCATTCGATAAACAGTATTTTCATATATGTCCTCGGTTCTGGTCGATGAGAGGCGGCATGCCGTCTATTCGACTGTTTTCAGTGCATGTTCCCTGATCTTTTCATAGGTTACAGGGCTCAGATCATGTTCGATTCTGCAGGCATCCTCGGTGGCAGTCTTCTCGTCCACGCCGAGAGAAACGAAGAAGGCTGTCAGTACTTTATGCCGATCGTAAATATTGGAAGCGATAGCATAGCCTGAGTCGGTAAGCGTGATGTAACCGGCGGGGTCCATCTGTATATACCCGTTTTCCCGCAGCTTTTTCATAGCCACACTGATGCTGGGTTTACTGTAGTTCATTTCGGTGGCAATATCGATAGAACGGACTTGTCCGGATCGCTCCTTTAAGATGAGGATCGTCTCTAAATAATCTTCTGCCGATTCATGTATTTCCATTTTATTGTCCTGTCTTTCTTTATATGATGATATGGATACTATTAATAGTTACATTATAGCATTATCTGCTATTGCTTTATTTCATTATTGGATTATAAGAATATTCTGGTCTGGTATTTTGCCATATGCTTTATTCCAATATACATTTTAAGGCAGTTGTTCAAGCCGTGTAAGGGCAGGAGTATAATTTCCGCATTTAATGTAGGCTTCTCGTGCTTTCGCGATATTTCCCGTACATTCGCAGATGACTCCTATATTGTAATTGGCCTTATAGCTGTTTACGCCTTCCACAGCAAACTCTTCCATAGTGGAAGCCTTATGGAACTCATAGACGGCGTTATCGAACAGCCCGTTATTCATGTAGATCAGTCCGATCAGGAATACGAAGTCGGCGCGCGTGGCAAATTCATCGTATATATCGAGCAGCCCGAGAGCATCCTGATTGCGTTTTAAGTCTAATAGTGTATAACCGTAGGATTCCACCATATTCTGCACATAATCCAATGCAGAATCTACATCCATAGAGAGCCCCAGATCAAGATAGCGGAAAGCGGTCTCGTAGTCATGCAGTTTTCGGTAGCTTTGGCCCAACTGGTAATAGATGTAGGGATCAGCACCATGGGTTTCCAGCTCTTTCTCTAAAAGAGTAATGTTACGTTTGGATTTCTCACGCATCTCATCTTCCGTGCCGTCATAACCTACGTGAAGAACGGTAATCGGGGCGGAGTAGACATATTTGACGGGTGATGTATCAGGCGCGGCGTTATGGTGATCAGAAGCCGTTGTCGGCACAAGCTGCTCGTGAACGACTCCCTCAAAATGAAAATAGTGCCTGTTTATAAAGCGGCTGACACGCACCTGCTCGTAGGATGTCTGCCCGTCTTGCGTAAAACGGTTGCGAATTAGGATGCGTCCGGCATAACGGGGATAGCTTTCCATACATTTCCGTAATGTCTTCTGATCTATAACCTCCAGATATTCGTCACAATCGAGAGAGAGTATCCAGTCGTGGGAGGCTTTTTGCATGGCAAAATTTTTGGCGGCACTGAAATCACCGCTCCAGTCGAAGTGGTAGATTCGGTCAGTATATTTCCGCGCCAGTTCGACAGTGCGGTCCGTGGAGCCGGTATCTGCCAGCACGATCTCGAATCCGTAAGGCTGCAGTCGTTTCAGACACTCATCGATATGCTTCTCTTCATTTTTGGCAATCAAACAGACTGATATGGGCAGCACGGCAGATTCCTTTCCTGTTGGTTTACATCACTGTCCCTGAACGAAGCTGTTAAACATCGGCTTCGGAGCGGGAGACGGGGTAAGTTCCTTCAGTTTCTTTACGGCAGGTTCATAGTCGCCGCATTTCTTATAGTATGTACGGGCTTCATTCAGATTGCCCATGCTCTCATAGATGGAAGCGATATTATAGTTGGCGCGGTAGCTGTTGACGCCTTTACGGGAGTAGGAGGAGAGTGTGGTCGCCTTCCGAAACTCCTCGATCGCTTTATCATTTAATCCTTTTTTCATATAGATTATGCCCATCAAGTATACGAAATCTGCACGGTGGGAAAAAAGTTCATATTTATCCCTAAGAGTCATGGCAAGATCATATTTAGCCAGTTCCACCAGACAATAGCCGTATGTTTCCGCCATACTCTGCACGAAAGCGGATCGGGGATCAGCGTTTAATTCCAACCCCTTCTGATAGTAGTATGCAGCCTTCTCCAAATCGTTTAAGGAGATATAGTTCTGCCCAAGCTGGAAATAAATATAGGGGCTTGGCCCTTTGAGGGTCAGGTCGTGAAGCAGCATTTCCAGATTGCGGGTGGCACGCATACGTTTGTCGGATTCGGAGACGTAGCCCTCGTGATAAAAGGTCAGAGGGATCATGAAAGAGCCCGGCTCATTTCCGTCCAGCGTGCATACCTGCTCATGGATACTGCCCTCATAATGGCAGTATTTGCGGTTAAACAATCTGCCGATGCGCTCCGATTGGATGGAGCGCACACCCTGAACAATATAGGGATTATTACGGATGATCATACCCATGGAGCGGCTGTTTTGATCCAGTACTTCCTCCAGTTCGGCGAGATTGACGTTTTCCAGATATTCGTCGCAGTCTATGATCAGCACCCAGTCGTTAGAAGCCTGCTGAGTGGAGAAGTTTCTGGCAGCGCTGAAGTCGTCGCACCATGCAAAATGAAACACTTTGTCCGCGTAGCGATGGGCAATTTCCACAGTTCTGTCCACGGAACCCGTATCCACAACGATGACTTCAAATTTACACGGTCTAAGCCTCTTGAGGCACTCTTCTATATGATTGTCTTCATTCTTAGCGATCATGCATACCGAAATAGGAATCATGGTGTCACCTCTTCAACAGTAAAAATCTTTTATATCATATATATTAGCATTTTCTGCATGTTACGACAATAAAATATTTTGTTGTATTTGGGTAGAAAAAGGCAAAAAATAGGAATAAAGTACCAGACTTTTTGCACAAAAATATATAAGAAAAAATCAACAAAATGATGAAATGGACGGAATATCGTTCAGTATACGTTTCGCTGGTTCCATTTTAGAGAATTTTATGATATAATTTCCACAAAAATAATCAGAATCATACACTATAGGAGGGCTAAAATGACAAAGGCAGAAATATTAAAGGCAGAAATTTTAAAGCAGTATAAGAGTGTCAGACAGTTCGCGATCGAGATGGAGATACCGTACTCCACCCTGGTTACTGCCCTGGATAGAGGAATTGAGGGAATGGCGTATGGCACTGTAATCAGAATGTGTGACAAACTGAACCTGAATCCGGTTGATTTTACACCGCTTAACCAGAAGAGTGTACTCGGAAGCAAGATCATGGAGAATCGTGTGATGCAGTACTATGTGAAGCTGAACAAGACGGGACGTAAGAAAGCGTTGGAGTTGATGGAGGATTATGCGCAGTTAGAGAAATATAAGGCAGTAGAGGAGAATTAATGCAATACGATTATCTGATAGTTGGCGCCGGATTGTTCGGCGCGGTATTTGCCCATGAGATGAAGCGGCAGGGCAGAATGGTGCAGGTGATTGACAGACGCGGGCACATAGCGGGAAATATCTATACGGAGCCTGTGATGGATATTCAGGTGCATAGGTATGGAGCGCATATTTTTCACACCTCGGAGAAGAGAATATGGGACTATGTCAATCAGTTCACCGAATTTAATCACTATATAAATTCACCGGTTGCATATTATAAGGGAGAATTGTATAATCTCCCTTTTAATATGAATACATTTAACAGGATGTGGGGCGTGGTGACACCGATGCAGGCGAGAGAGAAGATTGCGGAGCAGATCGGAAGGCTGCAGATTATGGAGCCGAAGAATCTGGAAGAGCAGGCGCTCTCGCTGGTGGGAGCGGATGTCTATGAGAAGCTGGTAAAAGGCTACACAGAGAAGCAGTGGGGCAGAGACTGCAAGGAACTGCCTGCTTTTATCATCAAGAGGCTCCCCCTTCGGTTTACTTACGATAATAATTATTTTAACGACCGTTATCAGGGAATTCCCATCGGAGGGTATACCATTATGGTAGAGAATATGCTTCAGGGGATTGATGTGAGGACGGGAATTTCCTATCGGGATTTTGTCACAGAGCAGGAGACGGACGGTGGTGTGACGGTCATTGACAAAGAGGGCAATACTTATCGCAAAGTGGTGTACACCGGCATGATGGACGAGTATTTTGACTATTGTCTGGGACATCTGGAATATCGTTCCCTTCGGTTTGAGACGGAAGAACTTCCGGAATGTGATAACTATCAAGGGAACGCGGTGGTGAACTATACGGAGCGGGAAGTGCCTTATACGAGAATCATCGAGCATAAACACTTTGAGTTCGGAACGCAGCCCGGCACCGTGATTACGCGGGAGTATCCGGCACAGTGGCAGGAGGGCGATGAGCCTTATTATCCGGTCAACAATGAACGTAACGATGCGCTCTTTGCGCAGTATTGTGAATTAGCGGCGGCAAGGCGGCATGTGATCTTCGGCGGACGCTTGGGGCAGTATCGGTATTATGATATGGATAAGGTGATTACGGCGGCGCTTGATGCGGTGGAGGCGGAGCTGTAGTTACTGTTTATAGGGTGTCTAAATGGTTCGCACAGAGAAAAGTTAATATCTACGGAGCCGCGCTTTCGCTCCTTTCACAGCGCAACAGACACTAAGCTCGTGGAAAACCTCGCTAAGTGCTGGCGCTGTTCTAGGGGCTCCTTAAGATATTAACTTCCCTCTGCGCTTAGGCTGTGGCGTGGGTATGAAAAGTAACTAACACAGTATATGTAATAGAAAATCTATAGGCAGAGTATTGACAATAGTCGGTGCTCTGCCTATAATATCAAGTGATAGTTTGAGTATCAAAGTATTAGATGGTCAAATTATTATATGCTTTTTGCAGACGGAAATTTTGGACACGGAAAGGTGGACTATGATGATTCGGCTCATGTGATGGGGAAGTGGAGGAAACGGGATCATGAAATGGAACGAAGCGATTAAAGAACTGGATACCAGAAGACAGAAGGCTCTTTTAGGCGGCGGACCGAACAGGATAGATAAGCAGCATGCTGCCGGTAAGATGACTGCGCGGGAGAGGATTGAGGTGCTGTTGGATCCGGGTACTTTTGTGGAGGTGGACGGATTCATGGAGTCCAGAATCAATGATTTTGATCTGGATAAGAGAAGGGTGCCGGGTGACGGTGTCGTGACAGGTTACGGAGAGATCGACGGACGACAGATATTCGTGGCCAGCGAAGATTTTACGGTAATCGGCGGTACACTGGGGGAATATCATTCTTTTAAAATATGCAGAATTCAGGATATGGCGATGGAAATGAAAGCGCCCCTGATCTGTATCAATGACAGCGGCGGTGCCAGAATCGAGGAGGGTATCTCATCCCTGAGTGGTTACAGTGGGATGTTCCTTCGTCATACAAAAGCGTCGGGGGTCATCCCGCAGATTGCGGTAATTCTGGGACCTTGTTCCGGAGGCGCATGTTATGCTCCGGCAATCTGCGATTTTATATTTATGGTTAAGGACATTTCCAAGATGTTCATCACCGGACCGAATGTGGTGAAGACGGTTATTAATGAGGAAGTGTCTGTAGAAGAACTGGGCGGAGCGGATGTGCATGCCAAGAAAAGCGGTGTGTCACATTTTACATATGACAGCGAAAATGAATGTCTGATGGGCGTACGGAAATTGTTGTCCTATCTGC
The DNA here is from genome assembly GCA_014804485.1 of Lachnospiraceae bacterium. Taxonomy (GTDB): domain Bacteria; phylum Bacillota; class Clostridia; order Lachnospirales; family Lachnospiraceae; genus UBA3282. The sequence goes on along the minus strand of JAAUZT010000048.1, from coordinate 28,066 downwards.
CCAGCAATTGGACGGAGAAACCGCCGGTTATTAATAATGTAGAGAGACAGAGTATACTGCCTCGTGTGGGTAAAGTGTTCGGCAAAGTGGATAATGGCAGAGTGGCTTCTTCCATGAAAGCGAAAGCAGCTAAAATCATGGATATTGTACCGGACAATTCCCGGCATGCATATGATGTCAAAGAAGTGATTGACTGTATCGTGGACGAGGGAAGCTTTTTCGAAGTACAGAAGGAATTTGCCACCAATGCGGTGATCGGATGGTGCAGGATGGAAGGCAAAGTGGTTGGGATTGTGGCGAATCAGCCCAATTCCATGGGCGGATCTCTGGATTATCATGCTTCTGATAAGATTGCAAGATTTATCCGGTTCTGCGACTGTTTCAACATACCGCTGATTACACTGATAGATGTACCTGCATTTCTGCCCGGCACGGCGCAGGAGCATAACGGCATTATCCGGCATGGCGCGAAGATCCTGTATGCCTATTCCGAGGCTACGGTGCCGAAAATCTCGCTGATTATGCGTAAGGCGTACGGCGGAGCCTATATCGCCATGAACTCTAAGGAGATGGGCGCAGATATCGTCTATGCATGGCCCATCGCGGAGATTGCGGTTATGGGAGCGGACGGTGCCGTCAATATTGCCTTCAAACGTAAGATCAAAGCGGCAGAGAATCCGGAAGCCATGCGAGCACAGTGCAAAGCGGAATATGAAGAGCGGTTCCTGAATCCTTACGTGGCGGCCGCAAGAGGATATGTGAATGAGGTGATCAAGCCGGAAGAGACGAGAGCAGCACTGGTGAGAGCGCTCAGAGGACTTAAGAATAAGCAGATAGAATCCCCCAAGAAGAAACACGGAAATATACCCCTCTAGCCGAAAAGGAAAACAAGCGGCGCGAAGCGACATTTGTTTTCCTTCGGCGGGGGTAACGAGCAAACGTCCGACGAAGGCGGACAGAGAGCGCGAAGCGCGAGTTTGCGAGTCTCAGATATAAAAAGAAAAGGAAAACAAGCGGCGCGAAGCGACATTTGTTTTCCTTCGGCGAGGGTAACGAGCAAACGACAGATCTTACGATCTGTCGTTTTGTTAGCAATAACTATTGAACATCATGCCGCTGTATGCACTCGTGATATACGGGCTGGCGAAGTTCTTGCCGGGATTCTTATATGCCACGATCACGTTATTAACATAGTTCATCGGATCCAGTGCAACCTGATTAGATTTGCGGAGCACGGAGTTCGTAAAACTTTTCATCGGTGAAAAAGCATTCTTTGCGTTATCACTCATTGCACTCTGACGAAGCGTTGCGTCATCGACTTCCAGAGTGCCGTCCAAATTCAGATTCAGACCGACAGAAGTGAGGTCGCGGGCATAAACTCTTGCGACACTGCTCATCTCGTTAAACAGTCTGTTACTCTTGGGCTGATTATCGCTATATTCCGCAACGGCCTGCAGGAAAGAGTTAAAACCTCTCACCAATGTATTAACGTTCTCTGTAAGCGATTCCACATCCGTCTTGAGTCCGATAGAAGCTGTCTCGCCTTCCTCGCCGCTTAAGCCTGTCAACTCGATTTCGTAAGTGTGTGCCAACGTAAACCGATTGGAGGTTGATGTGTGCTCCTCACCGTTGACGGTATAAGAAGCGTTAGTCGGCTGTACTGCTACATGATCCAAACCGAAATAATCCACTGCACCGGAAGTCTTACTTGTTCTGTGATCGGATATTTTGTATATATATGGCTTATCATCTTTAAGCCCGGTGGAATTGGATTCCATCCGCAGATAGGAAGTGTTGTCCTCTCCGGAAATAACCTGTGCTGTTATGCCGATGTTAGCATTGGTGACCAGACGGGCAAGACGATCCTGTACATCCCGATTAGTATCAGTAGGTTTGATGCTGAACTGGAATTCATAATTCAACCCGTCAATACCGACATCGAAAGAGTAGGTGTCGGGTGCCAGCGCCACAACCTCATCATTAGGAAGGAACTTTCCTGCATTTACCTGCGAAGAAGCCAGACGGTTTACCTCCATGTCATAAGAGGGCAGAGTGTCGTCCGCTTTTGCAGAACCGATAAAAGAAGCCTTCGCAATATTCGGATTACTGGAATAGGCTACCTTCTTATTCAGAAGTTCATCTTCATCCAGTCCGCCGAGCGATGCGATTGTGTTGCGCAGCTCGCGTGCGTTTTCTTTTACGCTGATAGCGAACCGCTGAGAATCCTTACTGGTATCTAAGATATACAGAGGGGATTCCTTATTCATCTTGACTATGGAATTATAGACACCACGCAGTTCACTCTTCTTATGAGAATCATAAGGCGTGCTTGATTTCGGGGCGTAGGTAGTCATATAGAAATTATAGACATTATTCAGACTATTGATACTATTATATGACATAGTCCCCCTCCTTTCTTCCATGAAATATTCTCGGAACCTGTATGATCATTGATAGCCGGCGTCGCTGTCCGTAGCATGCGGCTCATCAATGCGGATATACTATAACTCTATTTTATCACCGCAATTATGGAAAATGCAAGCATATTGTAGCCTTTTTAGCCGAAAAACGACTAAAAATGTTGCCGTAAAATTGCAACAAGTGATCAAACTGAGTTCATTCTGTAATATGTATATCGTAGCGTATCTGCCAAAAATGAAGAGGTGAGGAGAAATTTTTTTAAATATTTTCCAAAAGTACCCGAAATAATCGGAAAAACAGGTTGACTTCATGATTTTCGTATGTTATATTGTTTGAGCAAGATAAGATTCAGGTCTTTTTTTTATGCTCAAAAATAGTGACTCGAATGTTTGAATCATACACGTGGAGGTAGCGAGATGCGTACAAAAATTACTTTAGCATGCACAGAGTGCAAACAGCGTAACTACAATACGACGAAAGACAAGAAGGCTCATCCGGACAGAATGGAGACAAAGAAGTATTGCAGATTCTGTAAGACACATACTTTGCATAAGGAAACAAAATAGTCGCCGGTTGTGTGGACGAAAGGAGTATAGCATGGGAGATTCTGCTAAATCAGAAGGAGCATCCAAGATCACGAAATTTTGGAACGGTGTGAAAGCTGAATTTAAGAAAATCACTTGGCCTGATAAAGATGCCCTCTTAAAACAATCTATCGCGGTTGTTATTATTTCCGTTGTGATCGGAGCAATCATTACGATACTGGACTTTGGTCTGCAGTATGGTGTGGATTTCCTTACAACTTTTTCATTATAGGAAGCTCTGGTAATAGATTAAAAAATCAAAGATTTTTCAATCTGTTGTGAGAAAGGCATGGGTATTAGTATGATATGAGTTCAGAGGATCATACTGACGTGGAGGGACATATGGCAGAAGCAAATTGGTATGTTGTTCATACTTATTCCGGATATGAGAATAAAGTAAAAGCTAACATTGAGAAGACGATCGAGAACAGACATCTGGAGGAAGAGATTCTGGAAGTCAGGGTGCCTATGCAGGAAGTCATGGAAATGAAGAACGGTGCCCGCAAGACGGTTCAGAAGAAGATGTTCCCCGGATATGTCCTGATCAATATGATCATGAATGACGATACATGGTATGTTGTGAGAAATACCAGAGGCGTCACGGGATTTGTCGGACCGGGAAGTAAGCCGGTGCCGCTGACAGAGGCTGAGATGAAGCCGCTGGGTATTAAGATGGAGAACGTGAGCGTTGACTTTGCGGAGGGCGATACCATTGCGGTGGTTGCCGGTGTCTGGAAGGATACGATCGGCGTTGTTCAGAGAATAGACTTCGGTAAACAGGTGGCGACCATCAATGTTGAGCTGTTCGGAAGAGAGACGCCTGTGGAGATTGGTTTCGCAGAAGTCAGGAAAATGTAATTGATATTTATTCCGCTCCGGCGGATTAGATATACCGTGGTTACATTTCTGCATGGCGGAATTGTGACCCGACTGTGGGAGCATCACTTCGACTTCGCCGAAGTGACAAGAATTTACTGTCGTAAATTCTTGCATGTCGAGCAAGATTAAGGAGTATGGTGCGCCCGTACCACATTATTTTAGGAGGTGCCATTATGGCAAAGAAAGTTACAGGATATATTAAGTTACAGATCCCTGCCGGCAAAGCTACGCCGGCGCCGCCGGTTGGTCCCGCACTCGGACAGCATGGCGTGAACATCGTTGAATTTACGAAACAGTTCAACGCAAGAACAGCCGATAAAGGTGATGTAATCATCCCGGTTGTTATTACGGTTTATGCAGACAGAAGTTTTAGTTTCATTACGAAGACTCCCCCTGCAGCAGTTCTTTTAAAGAAAGCATGCAACATTAAATCCGGTTCCGCAGTTCCGAATAAGACAAAGGTTGCTACGATCTCGAAAGCGAAATTACAGGAGATCGCAGAGACAAAGATGCCTGATTTGAACGCTGCAAGCTTGGAAGCGGCTATGAGCATGATTGCCGGAACTGCCAGAAGTATGGGCATCACAGTAGAAGAGTAATGGAGGATTTGATATGAAACATGGTAAAAAGTATGCAGAGGCGGCTAAGCTCGTAGATCGTACAGTTCAGTACGATACGGCAGAAGCGATCGCTCTGGTTAAAAAGACAGCAACAGCAAAATTCGATGAGACTGTAGAAGTTCATATTAAGACCGGATGTGACGGACGTCATGCGGAGCAGCAGATTCGTGGCGCCGTTGTACTTCCGAACGGAACAGGTAAGACCGTCAGAGTATTGGTATTTGCTAAGGGTGATAAAGTGGCTGAGGCAGAGGCCGCAGGCGCAGATCACGTAGGCGGCGAGGAACTGATTCCGAAGATCCAGAATGACGGATGGCTGGATTTTGACGTAGTCGTTGCGACACCTGATATGATGGGTGTGGTAGGTCGTCTCGGTAAGGTACTTGGACCGAAAGGTCTTATGCCCAACCCGAAGGCAGGCACGGTAACCATGGATGTTACTAAGGCTGTCAATGATATCAAGGCAGGTAAGATCGAATACAGACTGGATAAGGCAAACATCATTCATGTTCCGGTCGGCAAGGTTTCCTTTGACGAGGCGAAGCTGCAGGAGAACTTTGATGCACTGATGGAAGCAATCGTTAAGGCAAGACCGTCGGCTCTTAAGGGTCAGTATCTGAGAAGTATTACTCTGGCGACCACAATGGGACCGGGTGTGAAAGTAAACACGGCGAAATACTAATCAGTCGATTTCAGATTACGACAAACGAATGATAAGAGGACAGCACGCAGCAGGCGCGCTGTCCTTTTGACGTTATAATTGCGAAGTGGTACAATAGTGACATGGGTAGAAAGAGCAGAAAAAGAAAGAAACACAACAGAATAAGTGTCGGACATCATTTTATGAAGCCGTTTATCCTGACTTTCAGCATGGTGATGTTGATCGGCGTTTCGGGAATCGCGACATACCAGTGGATCGTTGAGCCTGTCAAATCGGTAAATACCAGCCATTTTCAGGTGAGCGTGGACAAGGCGGAGACAGTAGGGGAATCTGAGGCGGAAGTAGAGGCATGGGCACAGGAACAGACAAAGGCGCAGATCGAGGAGATCATAAGCGTTAATAATAAGTACGATGATGTGCTCAACGATCCGGAATACATGGTGGAGAATAATATCTACGCAAAGAATGCGGCGGAGCCTGATCGGGTGACGATTACTTTTGCAGGAGATATATTGTTTGATGACAACTATGCGATTATGACCAGGGTAGTGGGTAATGATGATATATCAAATGGCATTTCGCCGGAGCTGATCGAGGAGATGAAAAGCGCGGATATCATGATGCTCAATAATGAGTTCCCGTATTCAGACGGCGGCAGTCCGCTTGAAGAAAAACAGTTCACCTTTCGCGCCAAACCCTACAGAGTATCTTATTTGAATGATCTGGGTGTGGATATCGTATCGCTGGCCAACAACCATGCTTATGACTATGGAGAGAGCGCCTTTCTGGACACGATGGCTACATTAGAGTCGGCGGGCATCGCTTATGTGGGGGCCGGACGAAATCTGCGAGAGGCTCGCAGGCCGGTCTATTACATTATTAATAATATGAAGATCGCCATCGTATCCGCGACTCAGATTGAAAGGCTGGATCAACCGGACACCAAGGGAGCAACAGATTCTTCGGCGGGGGTATTTCGCTGCTGGAACGGAGACAATCTGCTGGAAACCGTCCGGGAAGCGAAGGAAAACAGCGACTTTGTGATCGTGTATCTGCATTGGGGAACAGAGAACGTGTCTGAGATTGACTGGGCACAGGAAAAGCAGGGTGCAGAGGTTGCAGCGGCAGGAGCGGATCTGATCATCGGGGCCCATCCGCATTGTCTGCAGCCGATTGGCATCGTGCAGGGGGTGCCGGTGGTGTACAGTCTGGGAAATTTTTGGTTCAATTCCAGAACGATGGACACCGGAATGATCAAGGTAGAGCTTGATGAGAACGGGTTGAAAAGCTGTAGGTTTCTGCCCTGTCTGCAACAGGGGAGCAGGACTGTGCTGCTACAGGGTGAGGAGAAATTGAGGGTGTTAAATGACATGCGGAATATGTCAACGGGTGTGCAGATTGACGACGAGGGATATATTACTTGGTAAAAGTGTGAAGAAAATCACAAAATAAGCAGGTACTCTTCCCGTATTATTTGTGTCGCCGGCGCGACATGACAGGAAGGTTATAAATATTAAAAAATAAAACCGGGTGAAACTTTTCGGATATGTGATTCGTATTTATAGTAAGAATATAAGTAAAACAACAATTTACGCGAAGGCTGTCCGGGGCGTTCCGGAATAGCTGAGCTGTTGTGAAAGGCGGTTTGGACATGGAGGATGGATTGTATGAATATTAATCAGAATCAATACGGCCCAAGAGTGGGATATTATCCGGAATATGGCAGAAGCTATGGCAAAAATTATACGGAAAATGAGGAAGCGACGAGTTTTGCGGACCGTCTCGGAGAAGGTCAGAAGACAGTAGGTGAGAGTGCAAAGGCCGGGGAGGATGCGAAGGATAAGAAGCAGGATGACGCCACTGAGTCAAAGTCTTACAGAGAACAGATTTTAGAGAAGATGGAGGAGATGGCGCAGAATATCAAAAAAGGTACGATCCAGCCGAAATTTAAGATCGGTGCGCAGGAGTATACCATCAAAGAGTGGGAAAAGCTTCTGGAGAAATTCGATGCTGCCGAGGAGGCGCTTCGCGAGGAAGTGGAAGCGATGATCGAGGAGATCAAGAAGCAGGCGGAGGCGGAAGCGTTACGGCGGGAAGCCGAAAGCGGCATGCATGATCCGAAAGAAACGACATATGTGTCAGAAACAACGGAGACACAGACTGTGACTGAAGTGACAGGAGTGCCGCAGCAGCCGGCAGCGGGAGTGACAGGAACAGACACGATAAAGACGGAGGAGATCGGAACTGAGGAGGCAGCGGCGCTTCTTACCGATGAAATCACAAAATGCAGTTACCCCACCGATAATCCGGAGCAGAAGCACTGGTATATTACCTGTTACGGGCAGAACGGTATCTCCTGTAAGGAAGCATATTTTGACGGCACGAGATGGGTCAACAAGGATCTGTGGAGCTTTTCATATACGGAAAAAGGGCAATATGAGAAAGTCATGGCATTTTTGGAACGGTTTCCCCAGGATGCCAACCTGCGGTTTGCCGCCCACGAGAATTTCTGGAAGGATTTCCTTGCGGGTGAGATCAACGAGGATGAGTTCGTGTCTTTTTTCGAGACAACAAAGGACGGAGTGCCGGATTATACCTATGAGAAGGACGGATCCACTTACATAGATCGGGAGAAAGTCAAGTATGCGAAATATATGAATGACTTCGGAACACGATTCTATACCGGAGAAGAGATGGAGCTGATCCGGCGAGGTGTAATGCATGAAAACAGGAAGCAGCTGACACGAATGTCAGATTATAATGGGAAGATGACGATCCCGGAAGGAGTCGGAGGGGATAAAGATTCGGAAGAAGAGGACGAGATCGAAACGAAACTCATAACGAAACCGGACGGCTCCACGGTGCTGCAGATCAAGACGGCTTATGGAGTGATGGAACTGGAAGTCACACAGGCGCAAAAGTTCGGGCTTATGATAGATGTGAGACATAGTATTGACAGAAACAATATCTCAAGCTCGGAGGCAAGTTAATATCTTAAGGAGCCCCTTAAAAAGCGTCAGCGCTTAACGAGGTTTCTCACGAGTTTAGCGCCTGTTACGCTTTTTACGGAGCGAAAGCGCGGCTCCGTAGATATTAACTTGTATCTGAGCGTGGGGTGTGGGGAGAGCGTAAAAATTAGGACTTGACAGCCATAAACACCGTGTGCTATAGTTGTCAAGGTTGTTATAACCATGCCGAAGACAGTAGGTGCCGTAATGCCGGCGTAAGCAGATTCACCTACCGAGGAGAAGAGTTAGCTTGTAAAGTCACCCCTTTCCTGTCTTTGGAAAGGGGTTTATATATGGTGAACTCCTTTCGGCGTAAAATCTATAAGGAGGTAAATGTAATGGCAAAGGTCGAACTGAAAAAACCTATCGTAGAAGAGATTGCGGCTTCCGTGAAGGATGCGCAGTCGGTTGTTCTGGTTGATTACCGCGGACTTACGGTGGAGCAGGATACGGAACTTCGTAAACAGCTTCGTGAAGCCGGAATTACCTACAAGGTTTACAAGAACACAATGATGAATTTTGCATTTAAGGGTACGGATTTTGAGTCGCTTACTCCCTATCTGGAAGGCCCCAGCGCAGTTGCTATTTCCACTGAGGATGCTACGGCACCTGCGAGAGTATTATGCAAATTCGCTAAGACGGCAAACGCTCTTGAAGTTAAGGGCGGTGTTGTGGAAGGTGTGGCTTATGATGCTAAGGGAATCGAGAATATCTCGAAGATTCCGTCCAGAGAAGAGCTGCTTTCCAAGCTGCTTGGAAGCATCCAGTCCCCGATTACCAATTTTGCGCGCGTCATGAATCAGTTGGCGGAAAAAGGCGGCGCGTCCGAGAGTGCAGCAGCGGCACCCGCAGAGGAAGCTCCGGCAGCAGAAGCGCCTGCGGCTGAGGAAACAGCGGCAGCAGAGGAAACAGCAGCAGCGGCACCCGCTGAAGAGACAGCAGAAGCACCTGCAGCAGAATAGTGAGAAGTATTATATAACATGTAAACAAAAATAACGGAGGTAAACAGTAATGGCAAAATTATCTACTCAGGAATTAATCGATGCGATCAAAGAGTTGACAGTATTGGAATTAAATGATTTAGTAAAAGCATGTGAAGAAGAGTTCGGCGTATCTGCAGCAGCAGGCGTTGTTGTTGCAGCAGCAGGCGGTGATGCCGGCGCAGCGGCAGCAGAAGAGAAGACCGAGTTCGATGTTGAGCTGACAGAGGTTGGTCCTAACAAGGTTAAGGTTATCAAGGTTGTACGTGAAGCAACAGGTCTGGGACTGAAGGAAGCAAAAGACTTAGTTGATTCCGCTCCGAAGGTATTGAAAGAGGCTGCTTCCAAGGAAGAGGCTGATGACATCAAGGCTAAGTTAGAGGCTGAAGGCGCTAAGGTTACCCTGAAATAATCCGGGAAACAACCATAAGTAAAAAGAACCGTTCATGTCAGACAGGCTTATGCTTCGTCAGCATGAACGGTTTTATGCTTGTTTGCGGCAGGCTTTTTTCTCATAAGCAAATCAGAAAATTCAGAAAATTCTTTTGTAAAATTCTAGAAATAATCATTGACTCCCCAAAAAGTTTGTAGTAGAATGGATAATGCACTATTGTGGTGTGGTATGCTTATTTGTATTGTAATTTTTAATCAATGAGCAATAAATCATAAAGAACGGGGTGAAATTGTCGATGGAAAAGAACAGGATCCGTAAGACTGCCGCCGGCAGAAATACGCGTATGACCTATGCACGACAGAAAGAAGTTCTGGAAATGCCAAATCTGATCGAAGTCCAGAAGGACTCCTATCAGTGGTTTCTGGATGAGGGCTTGAAGGAAGTTTTCGATGACATCTCTCCTATTTCAGACTATAGCGGACATTTGAGTCTGGAGTTTGTAGACTTCGAGTTATGCGAGGACGATGTTAAGTATTCGATTGAGAAATGTAAGGAAAGAGATGCTACCTACGCGGCACCCCTTAAGGTTAAAGTCCGTCTGATTAATAAGGAGAAGGATGAGATCACGGAGCACGAGATCTTCATGGGAGATCTGCCGCTCATGACAGCTACAGGCACTTTCGTCATCAATGGTGCGGAGCGTGTTATCGTCAGCCAGTTAGTGCGTTCTCCCGGCATCTATTATGGAATCGGACATGATAAGATCGGTAAGAGACTTTTTTCCGCAACCGTCATTCCAAACCGCGGCGCATGGTTAGAGTATGAAACAGACTCTAATGATGTGTTTTACGTGCGCGTTGACAGAACGAGGAAAGTACCGATCACCGTGTTGATTCGTGCGCTTGGAGTCGGTTCTAACGACGAGATCAGGGAACTGTTCGGGGATGAGCCGAAGATCGAGGCAAGCTTTGCCAAGGATACTGCGGAGAATTATCAGGAAGGTCTTCTGGAATTATATAAGAAGATACGTCCCGGTGAGCCCTTAAGCGTGGAGAGTGCGGAGAGCCTCATCATGTCCATGTTTTTTGACCCCAGAAGATATGATCTTGCCAAAGTCGGCAGATATAAATTTAATAAGAAGTTAATGTTCAGGAACAGAATCAGACATCACATACTGGCAGAGGATGTGGTGGATACCCTGACCGGTGAGGTGATTGCGAAGGCGGGCGACAAGGTCAGCGCCGAGTTGGCTGATGCCATCCAGAATGCGGCAATTCCCGCGGTCATGATCCAGACAGAAGAGAAAAACGTCAAGGTTCTGTCCAACATGATGGTAGATATCACGAACTTCGTAGAGTGTAATCCGAAAGAGCTGGGCATCACGGAGCTGGTATACTATCCTGTGTTACAGCAGATTCTGGAGGAGTATAGTGAAGATCCGGAGATGCTTGCAGAGGCGATTCAGAAAAATGTACATGAGCTGATCCCGAAACATATTACGAAAGAAGACATTATTGCTTCCATTAACTATAATATTCATTTGGAATACGGCATCGGTAACGACGATGACATTGATCATCTGGGCAACAGACGTATTCGTGCGGTAGGAGAACTTTTACAGAACCAGTATCGTATCGGTCTGTCCAGATTGGAGAGAGTGGTTCGCGAGAGAATGACGACACATGATGCGGAGGAGATCTCACCGCAGGTACTGATTAACATTAAACCGGTACAGGCTGCCGTCAAGGAGTTCTTTGGTTCCTCGCAGTTGTCACAGTTTATGGATCAGAATAATCCGCTGGGTGAGCTGACACATAAGAGACGTTTGTCCGCGCTGGGTCCCGGCGGTTTGTCCAGAGACAGAGCCGGATTCGAGGTTCGAGACGTACACTATACACATTACGGCAGAATGTGCCCTATTGAGACGCCGGAAGGTCCTAACATCGGTCTGATCAACTCACTGGCATCCTATGCACGGATCAATGAATATGGATTCGTGGAGGCACCTTACCGTGAGATTGACAAGTCCGATCCGCAAAACCCCCGTGTCACCGACAAGGTTGTCTACATGACTGCGGACGAAGAAGATAATTATCATGTGGCACAGGCATCTGCGCCGCTTGACGAAAACGGCTATTTTACACGTAACAATATTTCCGGCCGTTATAAAGATGAGACACAGGAATACCCGAAGACGATGTTCGATTATATGGACGTATCGCCGAAGATGGTATTCTCCGTGGCGACGGCGCTCATCCCGTTCCTGCAGAACGATGATGCGAACCGTGCGCTGATGGGTTCTAACATGCAGAGGCAGGCAGTACCGCTGCTCTTCACCGAGGCACCGGCGGTAGGTACCGGTATGGAGCCGAAGGCGGCCGTTGACTCCGGTGTATGTGTGGTTGCTAAGAAGGCGGGAACGATTGACTATGTATCCGCTGATCTCATCAAGATAACTTATGACGACGGTGAGAAGGACGAATATCATTTGACGAAATTCTCCAGAAGTAACCAGTCTAACTGCTACAACCAGAAACCTATTGTGTTCAAGGGCAACCATGTGGCACAGGGAGAGGTGATCGCTGACGGTCCTTCTACGGACGGCGGCGAGTTGGCGCTTGGTAAGAATCCGCTGATCGGATTCATGACATGGGAAGGTTACAACTACGAGGATGCGGTTCTTTTAAGTGAAAGACTGGTACAGGAAGATGTCTATACTTCCGTACACATTGAGGAATATGAAGCTGAGGCGCGTGACACCAAGTTAGGACCGGAAGAGATCACGAGAGATGTTCCGGGTGTGGGTGACGATGCCCTCAAAGATCTGGATGACAGAGGTATTATCCGTATCGGTGCAGAGGTTCGTGCCGGTGATATATTAGTCGGTAAAGTTACGCCTAAGGGTGAGACGGAGCTGACGGCGGAGGAGAGACTCCTTCGTGCGATCTTCGGTGAGAAGGCCAGAGAGGTGAGGGATACTTCACTGAAAGTGCCTCACGGCGAATATGGTATTGTAGTAGATGCCAAGGTATTTACAAGGGAGAACGGCGATGAGCTGTCACCGGGTGTAAATCAGGCAGTTCGCATCTACATTGCGCAGAAGAGGAAAATTTCGGTAGGTGACAAGATGGCAGGCCGTCACGGTAACAAGGGTGTTGTGTCCCGCGTACTTCCGGTGGAGGATATGCCTTATCTGCCCAATGGGCGCCCGCTCGATATCGTATTAAATCCTCTGGGCGTGCCTTCCCGTATGAATATCGGACAGGTACTGGAGATTCACTTGTCGCTGGCGGCGAAAGCGCTCGGATTTAATGTGGCAACGCCGGTGTTTGACGGTGCTAAGGAAGGCGATATCGGTGATACGCTGGAACTTGCGAACGACTATGTCAATATGGAATGGGAAGAATTTGAGAAGAAGCATAAAGATGACCTGTCAAACGAGATCATGGAATATCTTTATGAGAATAGAGAACACCGCGAAGTATGGAAGGGTGTTGAGATTTCCAGAGACGGTAAGGTGCAGCTTAGAGACGGCAGAACAGGCGAATATTTCGATTCACCGGTTACCATCGGGCACATGCATTACCTGAAACTGCATCATCTGGTAGATGATAAGATCCATGCACGTTCCACGGGTCCTTACTCGCTGGTAACGCAGCAGCCTCTGGGCGGTAAGGCACAGTTCGGCGGACAGCGTTTCGGAGAGATGGAAGTGTGGGCGCTGGAAGCGTACGGCGCAGCTTACACCCTGCAGGAGATCCTTACGGTGAAATCCGATGATGTGGTGGGACGTGTTAAGACTTATGAAGCGATCATCAAGGGTGATAACATTCCTGAACCGGGCATTCCGGAGTCCTTTAAGGTATTGTTAAAAGAGTTACAGTCTCTTGGTCTGGATGTAAGAGTGCTCCGTGACGATCAGACGGAAGTAGAAATCATGGAGACGATCGATTACGGTGAGAACGATTACCGCTATGAGATCGAGGGTGATTCCAGAAATTATGATTATGAGAAAGATTCATTCGGTTCTATGGGATATCAGAAACAGGAGTTCGATGAGGACAGCGGAGAGCTGGTAAGCAGCGATGAGGATGAGGACGCATTCGCAGAGGACGATATGGATCTGGACGCTGATTTCGCGGAAGAAGAGAAAGAGGTTTTCTAAGACGTCATAGGACGCCGCGCAAATATATAATCTGGAAGGAGCATGGTGATATAAAATGTCAGACATGAAACAAGCAACCTATCAACCTATGACATTCGATGCCATCAAGATTGGATTGGCATCGCCTGAGAAAATCAGAGAGTGGTCGAGAGGTGAAGTGACTAAGCCGGAGACCATTAACTATAGAACTTTAAAACCTGAGAAAGAAGGTCTGTTCTGCGAGAAGATCTTCGGACCGAGCAAGGACTGGGAGTGCCACTGCGGTAAGTATAAGAAGATCAGATATAAGGGCGTAGTCTGTGACCGATGCGGCGTTGAAGTTACAAAGGCAAGCGTCCGCAGAGAGCGCATGGGACATATTGAGCTGGCAGCACCGGTTTCCCATATCTGGTATTTTAAGGGAATTCCCAGCCGTATGGGACTGATTCTTGATCTGTCTCCGAGAGTGCTGGAAAAGGTATTATATTTTGCTTCCTATATCGTATTGGACAGCGGCGAGAGCGATCTGGAGTACAAACAGGTTCTCTCCGAGAAGGAATACCAGGATGCCAGAGAGGCATGGGGCAATCGTTTCCGTGTAGGCATGGGCGCCGAGGCGATTAAGGAACTGCTTCAGGCAATTGACTTAGATGCAGAAGCGGTAGAATTAAAAGAAGGCTTGCGCGAGTCCACGGGACAGAAGCGTGCGCGTATCATCAAGAGACTGGAAGTGATCGAGGCTTTCAGAGAGTCCGGTAACCAGCCGGAGTGGATGATCATGGATGCGATTCCGGTTATTCCGCCCGATCTCAGGCCGATGGTACAGCTGGACGGCGGACGTTTTGCGACCAGCGACTTAAATGATTTATATAGAAGGATCATCAACAGAAACAATCGTCTTAAGAGACTGTTAGAGCTTGGTGCGCCTGATATTATTGTCCGCAACGAGAAGAGAATGCTGCAGGAAGCAGTGGATGCTCTGATCGACAACGGCAGAAGAGGACGTCCGGTAACAGGTCCCGGTAACAGAGCGCTTAAGTCTCTGTCCGATATGTTAAAAGGTAAATCCGGCCGTTTCCGTCAGAATCTGCTCGGTAAGCGTGTGGATTATTCCGGACGTTCCGTTATTGTGGTTGGTCCTGAATTAAAGATCTATCAGTGCGGTCTGCCTAAGGAAATGGCGATCGAGCTGTTTAAACCTTTTGTAATGAAGGAATTGGTATCCAGGGGGATCTCCCAGAATATCAAGAATGCCAAGAAACTGGTGGAGAGACTGGATACGCAGGTATGGGATGTCTTAGAGGAAGTAATCAAAGAGCATCCGGTTATGTTAAACCGTGCGCCTACCCTGCACAGACTTGGTATTCAGGCGTTCGAGCCGATCCTTGTGGAAGGTAAGGCAATCAAGCTTCATCCGCTTGTATGTACGGCGTTTAATGCCGATTTCGACGGTGACCAGATGGCAGTTCATCTGCCGCTGTCCGTGGAGGCGCAGGCAGAGTGCAGATTCTTGCTGTTGTCTCCGAACAATCTGTTAAAGCCTTCCGACGGAGGACCGGTAGCGGTTCCTTCACAGGATATGGTACTGGGAATCTATTATCTGACACAGGAGAGACCCGGTGCAATCGGCGAAGGCAAATTCTATAAGAATGTAAACGAAGCGATTCTGGCCTACGAGAACGGCGCATGTACGCTTCACACGAGAATCACGGTCAGAGTTACGAAACAGACAGCGGACGGTGAGAGCATAACCGGCAATGTGGAGTCCACGCTGGGAAGATTTCTTTTCAATGAGATACTGCCGCAGGATCTGGGGTATGTGGAGAGAAAAACGCCGGAGGACCTGCTGAAATTGGAAGTGGACTTCCATGTAGGCAAGAAGCAGTTAAAGCAGATTCTGGAGAAGGTCATCAACATCCATGGCGCCGTAAAGACGGCAGAGGTGCTTGACCTGATCAAATCTACAGGTTATAAGTATTCTACAAGAGCGGCTATGACGGTATCCATTTCTGACATGACCGTGCCGGCGAAGAAAGAGGAGATGCTGGAAGAAGCGCAGGCTACCGTTGATAAGATCTCCGTTAATTTCAGGCGTGGTCTGATCACGGAGGAAGAGCGTTACCGTGCTGTTGTAGAGACATGGAACGAGACGGATAAGAAGCTGACGGATGTGCTTTTGTCCGGTCTGGATAAATATAATAATATATTCATGATGGCGGATTCCGGTGCCCGTGGTTCCAACCAGCAGATCAAGCAGTTGGCTGGTATGCGTGGATTGATGGCCGATACGACAGGTAGAACCATCGAGCTGCCGATCAAATCTAACTTCCGTGAAGGTCTGGATGTATTGGAATACTTTATGTCCGCACACGGTGCACGTAAAGGTCTGTCCGATACAGCGCTGCGTACAGCCGACTCCGGTTATCTGACCAGACGTATGGTTGACGTCTCACAGGAACTGATCATTCGTGAAACCGACTGCTGCGAGGGTAAGGATGAGATTCCGGGTATCGTAGTTAAGGCGTTCATGGACGGTAAAGAGACGATCGAAGGATTGAGCGACAGAATCACGGGACGTTTCTCCTGTGAGGATATCAAGGATAGAGACGGCAAGATGATTGTGAAGAGAAATCACATGATCACACCGGCCCGTGCAGCGAAAATCTTAAGCAAGGGTGTAAACGAGAAGGGTGAGCCTATTGAAGAGGTGAAGATCCGTACCATATTAACCTGCCGTTCCCATGTGGGAATCTGTGCGAAGTGCTACGGCGCTAACATGGCAACCGGTGAGGCTGTTCAGGTGGGTGAGGCTGTCGGTATCATCGCGGCACAGTCTATCGGTGAACCCGGTACACAGCTTACCATGCGTACATTCCATACGGGCGGTGTGGCTGGTGACGATATCACGCAGGGTCTTCCACGTGTAGAGGAGCTTTTTGAGGCCCGTAAGCCGAAGGGTCTGGCGATCATCGCGGAGTTCGGCGGCGTGGCCACGATTAAGGACACAAAGAAGAAGAGAGAAGTCGTAATCACGAATGATGAGACGGGAGAGTCTAAGACGTATCTGATTTCCTACGGCTCCAGAATCAAGATTATGGACGGCGCCGTTTTGGAGGCCGGTGACGAGCTGACAGAGGGTAGCGTGAATCCTCATGATCTGTTGAAGATTAAAGGTATTCGTGCGGTGCAGGATTACATGCTGCGTGAAGTACAGCGTGTATACCGCCTGCAGGGTGTTGATATTGCCGATAAGCATATCGAGGTGATCGTGCGGCAGATGCTTAAGAAAGTCCGCATTGAGAACAGCGGCGATACGGATTTCCTGCCGGGCACGTTGGTAGATGTTCTGGATTATGAGGACATGAACGAGGAACTGATCAAGGCGGGTAAAGAGCCGGCGGACGGTAAACAGATTCTGCTCGGTATCACCAAAGCAGCACTGGCAACGGATTCCTTCCTGTCGGCGGCATCCTTCCAGGAGACCACAAAGGTATTGACTGAGGCGGCGATCAAGGGTAAGGTTGATTCTCTGATCGGTCTGAAAGAGAATGTCATCATCGGTAAGCTGATTCCGGCAGGAACCGGTATGAAGCGTTATCGTGATACAACGCTTAGTACGGACGCCAATCTTCTCAGCCGTCTTGTGACGGAGAATGAACTGCGCTTCGATGACGGATTCGATGGTGAAGAAGAACCGGCAGAAGAACTGTTAGAAGACGAAGAGCTGATGGATGTTGATATCAACGAGGATGAGGATATGGAAAGCGATCTCGAGGATAGCGATCCGGAAGAGTCCGATGCCGAAGAGGCGGAGATGGAAGTTGTAGAGTAAAGAAAATACAGCCGTTTAAAACCGCTTTATAAAGCAAAAAAATGTGTTGACAATGCATTCGCGTGCAAGTATACTATTTTAGTGTGCACGTGAATGCATTTTTTTGCGTTGCACAGAATGTCATAAAGGCATGTATTAATAATAAGTAGGAGGTGAAAAGAATGCCAACATTTAACCAGTTAGTCAGAAAAGGACGTCAGACATCTGTAAAGAAGTCAACCGCACCTGCATTGTTGAAAGGTTACAACTCCCTTCACAAGACAGCGATCGATACGGCTTCACCGCAGAAGAGAGGTGTCTGCACAGCTGTTAAGACAGCAACTCCTAAGAAGCCTAACTCCGCACTCAGAAAGATCGCCAGAGTACGTCTTTCCAACGGAATCGAGGTAACAAGCTACATTCCGGGCGAAGGTCACAACTTGCAGGAGCATAGCGTTGTCCTGATCCGTGGCGGAAGAGTAAAGGACTTACCCGGTACAAGATACCATATCATCAGAGGTACGCTGGATACCGCGGGAGTCGCTAACAGAAAGCAGGCTCGTTCTAAGTACGGCGCTAAGAGACCGAAAGCATCGAAGTAAACTATTTCACAAACTTTCGGGTTGAGAAAGGCGTATAGTCTGCAGGCTTTAGTACCACAAACAGAACTAATTTAGTGTTGGGATTCTTTTGAAATACCGCACGTACACATTGAATTAGAGGACACATGTGAGTACCGATGAATTAAAATATTTTTTAAGGAGGGAAGAATCGTGCCACGTAAAGGACATATTGCAAAGAGAGATGTATTAGCAGATCCTTTATACAATAATAAGGTTGTCACCAAGCTGATCAACAATATCATGTTGGACGGTAAGAAGGGTGTAGCCCAGAAGATTGTATACGGAGCATTTGAGCGAGTAGAAGAGAAAGCCGGAAAACCGGCACTTGACGTATTTGAGGAGGCTATGAACAATATCATGCCTGTTCTCGAAGTTAAGGCAAGACGTATCGGTGGTGCTACCTATCAGGTACCGATCGAGGTTCGTCCGGACAGACGTCAGGCTCTCGGCCTTCGCTGGTTGGTAATGTTTTCTCGTAAGAGAGGCGAAAAGACCATGAAGGACAGACTTGCAAACGAGATTTTAGATGCTGCAAACAATACCGGTGCAGCAGTTAAGAGAAAAGAAGATATGCACAAAATGGCAGAAGCAAACAAGGCGTTTGCTCACTACCGTTTCTAGTATTATAAGGAGGAAAAAACCTTGGCTGGAAGAGAATATCCGTTAGAGAGAACCAGAAATATAGGTATCATGGCGCATATCGATGCCGGTAAGACGACATTGACAGAGCGTATCCTGTATTATACTGGCGTAAACTACAAGATCGGTGATACTCATGAAGGTACTGCGACCATGGACTGGATGGAGCAGGAGCAGGAAAGAGGTATAACGATCACATCAGCCGCTACGACATGCCACTGGACTTTGGAAGAAAACTGTAAACCGAAGGAAGGCGCATTGGAGCATCGTATCAACATTATTGATACTCCCGGTCACGTTGACTTTACTGTAGAAGTCGAGCGTTCACTCCGCGTACTTGATGGCGCTGTAGGCGTATTTTGTGCAAAGGGTGGCGTTGAACCACAGTCAGAGAATGTATGGAGACAGGCTGATACCTACAATGTACCGAGAATGGCATTTATCAATAAGATGGATATCTTAGGCGCTAATTTCTACGGTGCTGTAGAGCAGATCAGAACCAGATTAGGTAAAAATGCGATTATCCTCCAACTGCCTATCGGTAAAGAGGATGATTTCAAGGGAATCATCGACTTATTCGAGATGAAAGCCTATATCTACAATGATGATAAGGGCGAGGATATCACGATTACAGAGATTCCTGCCGATATGGCGGACGATGCAGCACTCTACCATGATGAGTTGGTTGAGAAAGTCTGCGAACTGGATGATGATCTGACCATGATGTACCTGGAGGGTGAAGAACCTTCCGTAGAAGATATGAAGAAAGCACTGCGCAAGGGTACCTGCGAATGTACGGCAGTTCCCGTATGCTGTGGTTCCGCTTACAGAAATAAAGGTGTTCAGAAGCTTCTGGACGCAGTCCTTGAGTATATGCCGGCACCTACAGACATCCCGGCAATCAAGGGTGTTGATGCCGACGGTAATGAAGTGGAGAGACATTCATCTGATGATGAACCTTTCTCTGCACTGGCATTCAAGATCATGGCTGATCCTTTTGTTGGTAAGCTTGCATTCTTCCGTGTGTATTCCGGTACGATGAACTCCGGTTCTTATGTGCTGAATGCTACCAAAGATAAGAAAGAGCGTGTAGGTCGTATTCTGCAGATGCATGCAAATAAGAGAGCAGAGCTGGATAAGGTATATTCCGGTGATATTGCGGCTGCCGTTGGATTTAAACTTACAACAACAGGTGATACTATCTGTGATGAGCAGCATCCTGTAATCTTAGAGTCCATGGAATTCCCCGAGCCGGTTATCGAGCTGGCGATCGAGCCTAAGACCAAAGCAGGTCAGGGCAAGATGGGTGAAGCACTGGCGAAGCTTGCGGAAGAAGATCCGACGTTCCGTGCGCATACCGATCAGGAGACCGGTCAGACTATTATCGCAGGTATGGGCGAGCTGCATTTGGAGATCATCGTAGACCGTCTGCTTCGTGAATACAAAGTAGAGGCTAACGTAGGCGCTCCGCAGGTTGCATATAAAGAGACATTTACCAAGCCTGTTGATCAGGAATACAAGTATGCGAAGCAGTCCGGTGGTCGTGGACAGTACGGACACTGTAAAGTTAAGTTCGAGCCTATGGATCCGAACGGTGAAGAGACATTTAAGTATGAGTCATCCGTAGTCGGCGGCGCTATTCCGAAGGAATATATTCCGGCTGTCGGTGAGGGTATCGAAGAAGCATCGAAAGCAGGTATTCTGGGCGGATTCCCCGTACTTGGCGTGCATGCCAATGTATACGACGGTTCCTACCATGAAGTGGACTCATCCGAGATGGCATTCCACATTGCTGGTTCCATGTGTTTCAAGGAAGCGATGAAGAAAGCCGGCCCTGTACTGCTTGAGCCTATCATGAAGGTTGAGGTAACAATGCCTGAGGAATATATGGGTGATGTTATCGGTGATATCAACTCCCGTCGCGGACGTATTGAAGGTATGGAAGATATCGGCGGCGGCAAGATGGTTAAGGGTTATGTACCGCTTGCTGAGATGTTCGGTTATTCCACAGACTTACGTTCCAAGACACAGGGTCGTGGTAACTACTCGATGTTCTTTGAGAAATATGAGCAGGTACCGAAGAGCGTTCAAGAAAAGGTGCTGGCAGCTAAGGCAAAATAAGGGCATTGTACCTTATCTTGTAGAAAAGGTGCTGGCAGCTAAGGCTAAATAAAGGTTTTAGCGGCAAAAACGAAATAATGCTTGAAAATCTTGGCAATCTTTAATATAATCAAAGATAGCTGATTGTAAAGAAACATTTAAAAAATTTATCTAGTTTTATAAGGAGGACTTTAGAAATGGCTAAAGCTAAGTTTGAAAGAAACAAACCACATTGTAATATCGGCACCATTGGTCACGTTGACCATGGTAAAACAACTTTAACAGCAGCAATCACAAAGGTTCTTTCCGAGAGAGTTGCAGGTAATACTGCTACAGATTTCGAGAACATCGATAAAGCTCCGGAAGAGAGAGAAAGAGGTATCACGATCTCTACGGCACACGTTGAGTATGAGACAGAGAAGAGACACTATGCTCACGTTGACTGCCCTGGACATGCTGACTACGTTAAGAACATGATCACAGGTGCTGCTCAGATGGATGGCGCTATCCTTGTTGTAGCTGCTACAGACGGCGTTATGGCTCAGACCAAGGAGCACATCCTCCTGTCCCGTCAGGTAGGCGTGCCTTATATCGTAGTATTCATGAACAAGTGCGATATGGTAGACGATCCTGAGTTGCTTGAGCTGGTTGAGATGGAGATCACAGAGCAGTTGGAAGAGTATGAATTCACAGACTGCCCGATCGTTCAGGGTTCTGCTTTGAAGGCTCTGGAAGATCCCAGCAGCGAGTGGGGTGACAAGATCATGGAGCTCATGAGCACAGTTGATGATTATATTCCGGATCCTCAGCGTGATACAGATAAGCCTTTCCTTATGCCTATCGAGGATGTATTCTCTATCACAGGTCGTGGTACTGTTGCTACAGGTAGAGTAGAGCGTGGTACACTGCATATGTCTGATGATGTTGAGATTATCGGTGTTAAGGAAGAGACACAGAAATCTGTTGTAACAGGTATCGAGATGTTCCGTAAGTTACTGGGTGAGGCACAGGCTGGTGATAACATCGGTGTACTGCTTCGTGGTATCCAGAGAACAGATATCGAAAGAGGACAGGTTCTTGCTAAACCCGGCACAGTAACATGCCACAAGAAATTTACAGCTCAGGTTTATGTTTTGACGAAAGATGAGGGTGGTCGTCATACTCCTTTCTTCAATAACTACAGACCTCAGTTCTACTTCAGAACAACAGATATCACAGGTGTATGTAATCTGCCTGATGGCACAGAGATGTGCATGCCTGGTGATAACGTAGAGATGTCTATCGAGCTGATTCACCCGATCGCTATGGAGCAGGGTCTTACGTTTGCTATCCGTGAGGGCGGTAGAACAGTTGGTTCAGGTCGTGTGGCTACTATCATTGAGTAATCAGTAAAAAGCTAGATTTTATGGGGCTTTCCGAGAAATTGGAGAGCCCTGTTTTTCAAAATTAATATTCTAAATCTGTACTGTCGGCTCTAAAATGGCTCTATTTTAATCACGGTTATAAGAAATTGGAATAGAGTATATTAAGAATTTTATTCGATAAGTACATTAGAAAAATATCAATTGTGGAAAATTTGAACCCAATCTTATTAAAATCTTAGTATACACAGGAGAATGAGATGAGAATCGATAACAAAATGGGGTTACAAATAATAAAATTGACTTTTTTCTTGATTTCATATGTTGTAATATGTATTTTCGGTCAAGTGGATGCAGCAACTTACATAAGCTTGTTCGTTTTTATAATTACCGCATGGATTGAATGTATGAATACGACAGAAGAATCTTCGGTATATAAAGGACGGGTTAGTAATAAGATAGAGAAGAATCAAAGAGTGTATGAGGTAGTTGGAAGTATTTTAGGAATTATATTAGTGCCGCTTTGTTTTTTTCTAATGATAAAAGTTGTATTTATAGGAAATGGAACAATTTCGAATGGATATAAATATGCTTTTTGGGTATGTTATATGCTATCCTTTATTTTTGTTTTATTGAAGATTTTCGTACTCATGGATTTGCTCTTAATTAGAAAGGATAGAAAAAAATGATTATATTTATTGTATTTGGTATCCTATTTCTTGTAGCATTGATAATTAAAATTGTTATAAACATATCATTTAAAAATGACTCATCAAAAACAGATATAGCATGTCCTATTGTTCCGGGGTATATAAATTCAGATATACCTCTAAAGCAAGCTTTAAAGAATTTTGGAAAAATGAGATAATAAGGGTAGGATAAATAATGACTATTGAAGAATTTGACATTATTTGGAATGAAGGTATTATTCCGGAGGCACAAGAAATTGTTGATGCATATGAAAGTATTGTAGAATTTCATCAAGAATCTAAAATGCAGGTCTTTGATAGATACAATGAAATAAATCAAAGATGTAAGAAAAATTTTATGCATGATAATCTTGGCTTATTAGATCGGCATAAAGTTAGCGCTGCCTTGATACTGGCAATTTGTGAAACCCGTTTGCTGTATAATAAACAAAAAAAAGATTCTGATGGTAAGGAATATGTTTTTAATGAAAGATTAGCACTAAGTGTTGGATTACAAGTTTTAAAGGGATATTTGAACAATAGTGATGATAAAGAAAATGTAGATGAATTTTATTTTCCTCCTACTAATAATGAGAATGAAATTTATCAGGATGTTTTTTGTCGTTTGTTACGTTTTGACTTAGCGTATAATCAAGCGAGTATACTTGCTATAGCAAATATTCTTTATTTTGTAGAAAATTATACCTATCAAAGAATTGAATTGTTAAAATACAAAAAAGATTAGGCAGGGGTTAAAGAAAAATTGGACAGTCAAATTTTTTGAGGACTTTTCGTGAAATGTGATTTATGTTCATGTAGCGCATGTCCCCCATTGGATTCTAGAGGCATCTGAGTACTCTGTTTGATTTCATGGTTGAGCTATTTGATGGTGTTGTGTCTGTATCCAGCTCCAGTACTGTATAGGAAAGTCCATATATGTAAAGGTTTCCTCTATGACATCCTGAAGATTCTTTGTTGCAGAACCGAGTTTCTTCTCTTTTAGATTTTCCATTACCTGACGGACTTTCTCCCGTGCCACATGCTTGTTCTCTTGGGCATGGATAGCTTTCAGCATCATGGCAATCGACTTCAGTTGTTTCGTGGTGTAACAGAGAGAAGATATTCCGGTGAAAATGGACGGTATAGCGTTGGTAACGGGCTTTCGGAAGAGTGTAAGTTATCGGTAACAAATTTTTCTGAAAGCCTTTTTACGTGGAAAGCCACTTTAGAGAACTAAAGTGGCTACATTATTATATTTTTCTATTTTATATCTTTTAAATCAGCAGCTCTTTCAGGAGAGGAATGATTTTTCTTCAGCACTTTAATATATTCAAAGAGGTCTCGTCTTGTTGTGTCATCTAGCACATATAAATCGGCAATCAACTCATCCACCATAGGCAGCTCCGTGTAATCAAATTTTTTCAGAATACGAGCGGTACGGTCGGATATGTAACTATTTTTATGACTGTCAATATTCCGTTTTTCACTGTCGGATGGAAGTGCCGGTAAGGTCTCAATATCGTCATATGGATTGTCCTTGCAGATAGAACTGATAGGAATATCCAATATGTTAGAAATTCTAAGCGCAGTATCAAAGCGGATAGCGGTATCCCTCTGAATAATGGAATAAAGTGTTGTTGGTGCAATTTTTGCCTTTAGTGCAAGTTCTTTTACTGTCATGCCTTTGTTGTCCAAAATATCTTTTAAGTTTTGACCATAACCCATCTATTCACATTCCTTTCTGCTATAT
Organism: Lachnospiraceae bacterium; assembly: GCA_014804485.1. Classification (GTDB taxonomy): domain Bacteria; phylum Bacillota; class Clostridia; order Lachnospirales; family Lachnospiraceae; genus UBA3282. The sequence continues at coordinate 3,402 of JAAUZT010000048.1, read as the reverse complement.
ATTATATTATTATTAACTTTTACTAATGTGTTTTTACGGCAACTGGAATTTGTTAAATTGCTTGGATGCCAAAAATGAAATTAACAATCCTATCACTCGCTACATCTGTTGCCTTTTCGATGTCTTTTTTACACCAGTAAGGTTTATTATCATTCTCATATTTCCTTACAAAAGCCCTAGCAAGAGGGTAGCAGCTATCAATATATCCTGTTTTGGATGATAATTTTGTAGATACTTTTGTCCTAAACCATTCATTCCCAATAGCTCTGTTAATCTTTTCTTCTAGCAGTATCTTATTACCGAGTTTATTGACAATATTTTTAAACTCCTCTTTACTATCAATCTGCGCATCTTTTCTAATTTCATCAAGATTCGCTCCACTTACCGGCAGGATATGTTCAATATCATATTTTGCACCCAGCATAAATTTAAAATCATTCTCTTTTGCCACTAAATACTCATTCAAATAAACAAGCATATTCTTGTCATATTCGAGCACATATTTTTTGAGTTCTTCTTTACTCCATTTTTCAGAAATATGCTTATCAAAATCAGCTTTAATCGTCTGCACGGATATATCGGGATCCGCCAGTTTTACAATCTCACCAAACAGAAAAGTTTTGAAAGCGTTGCTGGAATATCCAATATCAACTAACTCTAATACCGTAAACAACCTCAATAGACATATTGCAATGTCCTCTATATTTTCTTCGCTTATCTCATCTGCTTTGAAACGATGAAAATAGCTTGCCAAAAACAGCTTTGCATTGTCATTAAACTTCAACAAAACCTGCATAATAGGGTAATCCGATACCTTTTGCCAAATCTTAGCAAGATTTATCATTTGGGTGCATAATCCAATTGGATATTTCAGCAGGGCAGTGTTTATCTCTGTAAAATATCTTCTCAGACCTGGTGTTGTTACATTAACTTTCCCTGTTTCACTTACAATCTCATGCTCCTTGTTCTTTGCCCTCTCATAGTACATTTGCTGCATAAAAATAGCATCAATATTTACAATACCATTCTGTTTCAATTCATTGATCAGCTCAATCATTTTTTTCCATAACTTAGTAAACTCTTCTCCTTCCTTGTTTTTCTCAGCAAATGCATATAATTTAGCTGAAATAATATCTGCATCATAAAGTGGTAAGCCGTCTGAGTTTAGAGAATTAAACATATTGATAGCCTGTTCTACTTTCCAACTCTTGATCTCTATAACCTCACAGCTATCAGTTAGTGTTTTAGCAAAGCTATTAAGCTCCGAGTCGGAAATCTCATTAGCCTTCTCGTAGAAAAATTTGAAATTCCTAAAAAAGTTGGTATACTTATTATCCTGTTGTTTGTGAGGAATTTTAAAAACTTTCGCTTCGGCTTCAACGTAATCTACAGAGCTCAATATCGTCTGCAATTCATTCTTGTACAGTTCATTAATAGAACAGTTTTTTATAATAACATCAGAATTGCAGATTTTTCTATCGGTGTCAAATTCGGGCTTATCAGGAATATCCTCAGTCTCAACCTTGTATAAGATACCCATAATCTTTCTTCTACGCTCTTTCAGGCCTCTGCATAGATTCTCCGAGTCTTCATCTTGACTTGTTGTTCCTATTGCGACATTGATACGCACCAAGAGAGCTTTGAGAAGCAACAGGAATGTAGTAGTTCTCTGCTGTCCGTCTATTAGTCCAAATATAGTATCATCATCCTGGCAGTTGATAATAATCGTTCCGAAGAAATATCTCTCATTACTATCGCTACCAATAAAATCATTAATATCCTGCCATAATTTATCACAATGACCTATTTCCCACGAATACGGTCTCTGATATTCTGGAATCGCGAAAATTGTATCATCTTCCAGTTTAAGATAATCTCCAATTTTTCTGAGCTTAGGTTCAATATTTTTTGCCATAACAATACCCCTTTTTGATATGTAAATTTATATCTCTTATATATCCGATGTGAAATCTTTGCATTACTTTGCGTCATCAGCACATACTGTAATGTTCTGTATGGTCGTCGCACAAAAAACGGTATTTTGCCAACTCTATTTGTCTTACCTGCAATATGATATAAAAGAAATCTTATATATTATAACACTGTACAACTCATTATGCAATTCGTAAATAATTAAAAATAATTTTAAAATAGTATTGACAAAATACGCAACGAGTAATAATATTAAAACAACCATAATATGAAATGCGTAATGTGAGAAAATATAGTGCGAAAGGAGAATTGACATGGCAAAGACAAACTACATGATGACTGTTGATGATGTTGCTCAGGAATTGGGCGTGTCAAAGCAGAAGGGGTATCGCATTATCCGCCAGCTCAATGAGGAATTAGCGGCTGCCGGGTATATGACGGTACAGGCAAAAGTACCGCGTACATATTGGAGTGAAAGATTTTATTCCGGAAAAAGGAATATCGGATAAGAAGGGGAGTGATTGTAGGATGGCAGTAACCAAAGATACAGATAATCAACGCGTTCCAGATATGCCGGATGAAAAACGAGCTCTGTCCGGGCAATCTCGGTTCTGATAGGAACCATCTGTGTTCCACAGACAGGGCAGTTCTTTTCTTCTTCGGTTAATGTATCAAGCGGAACCTGTCTGCGCGGAAGATTTTCAAACAGCTCCTCATAGGCTGCTTTTGGTTTGCGTTCTCTTTTGTGGGCAGCTACATCGATAATCTCCGGCTCAATGATCTCAGGAATCCTCTCATCCGGCATTTCCTCGAAAAGACTCATCTGCCCCGGAAAAGGCGCTTTCAGCTTTTCGCTGGAAGAACCAAACAGTTTTGCCTTCAGGTAATCCACTTCTGCCCGCTTGTTGCTTAACTCCTGACGCAGATCCTCAATGGTTTTCTGTAAAGAATCCATTGAACTGGTCTGTGCCATGATCAGTTCATTCAGTTTTGAAATGGTATCCTTAAGCTCTGAAAGCTGGATGTCTTTTGCTGAACGCGGCATGATCTTTCTCCCGTTTTTGATAGTTCCAGTATACCACAAAACAGGCAGAAAATCCAGTAAAATCAATGGTTCCAGGCTGTCCGGAGGGCCTTCGGCTGTTCGATTTCGAGCCCTGACATGAGCCAGTCGAACTGCTGCCAGGTAATGGGCTTTACCTCTGAACTGTTCCTTGGCCAGCGGTATCTGCCATGGATGACATCAAGCCTTTTATATAAAAGGACATATCCATCCGGTTCGCGTAATAAGACCTTGATACGGTCGCAGCGTTTACCACAGAAAAGATAGATGGAATTACCTCCTGGCTCCTTGTGCAGCTGGGACATTATGATGGCACACAGACCATCTATGCTCTTTCTCATGTCGGTGTAACCTGTGATGATGTAAATGTTTGCAGCACCGGAGATATCACCAAGCATGTGCCATAC
>JAAUZT010000047.1 GCA_014804485.1 Lachnospiraceae bacterium | reverse complement strand
ACCCCTGAAGAATGCTTCGCATTCTTCAATCATAATTACTTGGTTGTATCGTCCGATACTCTCTGAAAATTTTCTCTTAGAATTTTCAGGGTTGCATTACTGTTTATTTGTCAAGGTTCTGTGCTGCGTATCTGTTGTTTTTCAAACACGCAACGTTGGTATATTATCATACCGGAAGCCCGCAGTCAATATCTTTTTGAAAAAATTTCTAATTATTTTTCAGGCTGATATTATTTCGGGCGGTAGATTTTTATTTTATCACTGTTTTTTGTCCTTTGTCAATATCCCAAATTCAAAAATTTGCGAAGGGTGGACGTAATCCAAAACTACATTCCATCCTCTTATTTAGCGTCTCGCTAATTGACTCTCCCAATCTTCCAAAATTGTCTCACATCTGTCCACATCCATCTCACCCGCGGCCTCTTTTAGCTGACCGAACAATTCCTGCTGCCATTCATCATAATGATATTGACCCATCTCAAGGATTACTTCCTCCATCTGATCCATATCCAGATATTCTACTGCCTCTCTTATCTTGGCAAAACAGCTGTTCAGTTCAATATCGGAAACATCTGTTTTCTCTGCCTCTTCCTCGTCATTCTGACAGAAAGGCTCCAGCATCCCCTGGTAACCCGCATATTGTTCCAGCATCTCGTCCGTATACTTATGTATGGTGTCCGTATCTCTCGCATTACCCGCTTTTTCAAGGAAAGCCGCCTTTTCAGACAGGGAGATGGCACCGATTTGTTTGGCACAATTCTTTAACGCATGAACCTCTACCGTAAAATTCGCCCAGTCTTCCTCTTCCTCCATAGACTTGATCAACTTCACTTTTTTGTCTATGCTTAAATAGAATACATTAAGAACCTTCCAGAACAGTTCTTCGCTGACAAGAAACTCCATGGCAAATTTCACGTTCAGGTCACCTACAACGAGCTGTTCCACCTCTTCTATTCCCGGGTCGAAAGTCATTGTATTATATGCCTTCTGAATTTTCTCAACCGGCAGCCATTGACGCACCTTAGCGACAAGCATACGAAGTTCTATGGGCTTTGCCACGAAATCATTCATGCCTTCCCTGCAAAAACGCTCTTTCGTTCCTTCCACGGCATTGGCAGTGAGCGCTATGATCGGCACATCGTTATACTCCGGATGAAAACCCCTGATAATACGTGTTGCCTCCACACCGTCCAGTTCCGGCATCATATGATCCATAAATATGATGTCGTAATGTTCTCGGGAGATCATCTCAATAGCCTCTTTTCCTCCAGCCGCCGTATCAACATTCATCTTAAGCGGCTCCAAAAGCCCCTCTGCCACTGTCAGATTTACTGCATTATCATCTACGATAAGGATCTTGGCGTCCGGAGCTATAAAGTCAAATTCCTTTTCGTCCGCTTCATCATCAAAATGCAGTTCTTCTCCGTTTAATATCATCGCAATATTTAGAGCAAAAAGCGGTTTCCTCAGTATAAGCAGATTAGGAATGTCATAATCCACATGATCATCAAAATCAAGCATCAGCACAGCGGTAATCTGCGGATTATTGCGAACGTACGCCTCGACTCTATCCGTAAAAAGCGGATATTCTATAAATATAAAAATCCTTTTATCATCGGGAAATTCGGTACGCTCATTCAGCGACAGCAGCCTTATATCTTCTATCCCAAGTTTTGCGGCATCATTGCATAAACTCTCTTTTACGTACGGATTAGAGATCAATCCTGCCACGACTATAGATGACGCTTCACCAATCCCGATGCTGGGCGTGTCATCCACGATTCTTTGCGGAAGCACGCAACTGAATCTGCTCCCCTTTCCGTATTCGCTGTCAACCCAGATACTTCCGTTCATCAGCGTCAACAGATTTTTAGTGATTGCAAGGCCAAGACCCGTTCCCTCAATATTACGGTTTCTCTTACTGTCCACCTGTTGAAAAGATTCAAACAGTTTACCCATATCTTCCTTCTTGATACCGATTCCTGTATCTTCCACAGTAATCTGCAGGCTAATCTCATCGGGAGTCGTTTTGGTGTACCCCATTCGCATGGTGACTTTGCCTTCATTGGTAAACTTCGCCGCATTATTTGCAATGTTCAACAACACCTGCTTGATTCTGATATTGTCACCCCACAGCTTATTCGGAAGATTCGGTGCAACGTCAAGAATCAGTTCCACATCTTTATCTTTTAATCTCGTCATAATGATATTGGATACATCATACAACAAAGACATTGGTTCGTAGGCTACTTCGGTGATATCCATTTTGCCGGATTCTATCTTGGAGAAATCCAGAATATCATTGATAATGGTCAGCAGCGATTTGCCCGCTTCTTTGATCTGACCTATGTAATCTCTTGCCGCAGGTGGCAGATCCTCCCGAAGCGCCATCTCAGCCATACCGATAACTGCATTCATGGGCGTTCTGATCTCATGGCTCATATTGGCAAGGAAATCCGATTTCATGTTCTCTGACTTCTCCAATCGCTCATAAGATTTATTGACAAGCTCCAAATTAGCTTTCATAATATCGTTAGCCTGATAGACACGATATTTATTGTACGCCATGTCAGACAGAACATCTGCGATCGTATAGAGAAATTCTGCAGCCTTATCTACCGTATCCTGCTCCAACACGCGAATCCTGCCTGCTGCTTCTACGTACTCATCCTCATCTACGCCGATTTCCGCTGCAATCTCTCTTACCTGATCAAAATCGGGCGGCTCTACAAGCACCTGACCGCCGATAAAACAGCCCACAAGCTTCCCATCCGCCATGATCGGCGCCGCATAATCCATGAGCCCTGCATGGCAGGCATAAATAACGGATCTGCCACTTTCAAGCGCCATCTCCGCCCCCTGTCTGTCACACTGCTCACATCGTGTACAGCCGAGCTTGGAAGTTCTCGTATACTTCATACAAAAATCGGAGAAATTAGAACCCTCCGTTACAGCTACACCGTCTGCATCTGTCGTAAGAGCCGCCATACCGGTCATTTTCGCAAAACTATCCTGTATTATTTGCAGCACCTTCACATCAATTAAATCTGTCAGTGTTAATTCGCGATTCATGTCCATAAGCTAATCCCTTCTCTATGTATATGCCACAAACCAATTGTCATACTTGTGCCCATGTTGCCTTCGACACAAACGTTCCTTTCATACTTTACCCGATCTCTTTTGCAATCGCAGCCATCAATTTATCAGGGTCAACGGGTTTCAACAGATAACTCTGCGGCTTCAGAATCAGAGCCTCCTTTATTTTCTTGCTCTCTGTAACCCCGGTCAAAAAGATTACCGGTATATCCTTCGTCTCATCGGAAGCACGCAGCTTTTCCAAAACAGCCGGACCGCTTTCATCCGGCATCTCATAATCCAGAAGAATCAGATCTGTTTTCTTCCTCTCCAGGAATTTCAAAGCAATTCTGCCGCTTGCAGCTGTCGCTACATCATATTTATCATGCAGATGCTCTTTGATCACCTTAAGCATCATAGCATTATCATCCACTACCAGCACATGCTTGCGCTGGACAGGCTCTTTATTACGGGCTGCTTGTTGTGCTGCTTGTTGTTCTGCGGCTTTCCGTGCGGCTGCTGCATTTGCACTCTGTATATCGACCACTTCCATGAATCGCCTCTCCTTCAGAAGTGAGATTATCTTCTCCTGGATAACACCCACAGCTATCGGTCTGTACAATGTCAAATTTGCCGCATTCACTGCAATCTTTTCAAATTCATCACAGTCTTCCTTCAACCCAATGATGACAAGCGGAATATTCGCCTTTGACAATCTTAATTTCAGATTTGCTATCTGAACGATATCATCTCTGGACTCATTATATAAGCAGTATACAAAAATGTCGGGCATAAAATAAGTCATATGCCTGGCGATATCCTCATATCTTGCGGAAGTTGTCATAACCTCAAAATTATCACCCATCTGCATAAAGAAATCGTCGATTGCAGAATCGTTTTTCCCCGTTAATAGAACTTTGTACTTCATAGTAATCCTCCATTCCTGCTCAACCTGCGAGTTTGGGCACAAGCACAAACTTGCGATTGAAAAATCTCTGATTTTTCAATCTACTCCCCTTTATAATACTTGCTCATTCGCAACAACATATTTTATTCCCGTAATATGTTGATCAAATATCCCTTTAATTGACAGTCTACCATGACAAAGTAAAAGATTCAAGAAGAGGTCGGTCTTCTTGAATCATGACATTTCGTGTGAACAGCAACCCAAATTGCATTCACAGTACATATACTCCCATATAGTTAAGCACATAATAGACCAGATAGGAGAGCACACAAGCTTCCACAATTCCCATTGCGGCTCCCATTACCTTATCTACTCCGCCTATCACGGAAATATTGCTCAGAGCCAAGATCGGTCGGAATATCAGACTGCACACCCTGAAAACAGTGCCCAGCAGAATCAGTCCGATCACACACACGGTCAATGTGCTCATCGCCTTCGCCAGATAACTGGAGATCGCAAAAAAAACAAGCGCCACACAAACTAATGAAACTATACCCGACAGAAGTGTCACAACTTCTTTCATAATTCCGTTGTGAAACCCTCTTTTTATTCTCCAGACAAATAGTAGGAATATGATAAATGCAAAAATGAATTTTGTCATGTAAGTCACAACTTTCCCGTTCTGAATATCTTTTGTTCATGACATCATACGCTGCACAGCCTATTGCAGTTCGATCGTATCAATAGAATCCGGCGTCACTGCCATATAACGATATGCTGTATTCTGAGGAATCAGCACCAGCGTCGTCTTATTAAATCTGCCGCTGTACTTCTCCATCCCATTACTATTATAGATACAGCACTCCGCCTCATTATATATGATAATCTGATCCTCATAAAATATAATATCACTGTATTCCAGGTTAAAATTAATAGATTGTTTCAACACTCCTGATTTATGATACACATCCATCCGATATCTGCTGCCTTCCTCGGTACTGTTAAATACCAAGCCGACATATTCCCCACCATAGTACACACTTTGCACACTGTCATCAATCAAATTTTCCAACACACTGACCGGCTTCTGTGCCCCGCCATATAACATGACCCGATTGTCCGCTACCGCAAACAGCGACCTGTTATCCAGAAATCTCACAAACGGCACTACAGTATTCAAATAATCATAGCCGCTGACATAATTATTGGTATTGTTTTGTCCTACGGCGCCGAAATTGTAGAAGGCCACACTGGATTTCATCTGTCCGCTGTCAACAAACAGATAAGATACACAGACAAGCTCCCCGCTCGGCGAAATGGCGACCTTTACCGGATAGCCGCTGTCCTTCATTGTCGTACGAAAATATGCCAGCTCTTTTCCCAGAGAATCATACAGATAGATCCACGTGGTATCCGTATCATCCAAAACCGCAGCAACAACACCGTTGGCTGCTACACAGAAATCTCTCATCGGTTTATTAGTCGTGATGCTGCCCATAACACCGCTGGTATTCATGACATATATGTTTCTGCCGTTATAATCACCTATCGCAACTACATTCTGGCATACATCCACCATCGGATTCTGCATCTCAAATGTCTGATTCCAGACCGCATTGCCTTTAATGTCCATACACCCTGCCCCGTCTTTGCTGTAGGTCAAAAGATATCCTGCAAACGGAAGCAGTTGGGAACCCTGCGTGATATTAATCTCCACGGAAGAAACCTCGGCTGCCTGCGTGTAGATTTTGTTATTCCAGTGAATATAAAGTGCCGCTATAACCGCCGCAATCAAAACGAGCACAAGGATCGACCTATAGAAAATCGTAAATTTGTGGCTTTTGATTCGCTCACGATAACTGACTCTCGGTTTTTCCGTTTCTCTTTCTTTTTTCTTTTTCAGGTATTCCCTAACGTTGGTCATTGGTGTTCCTCTTCCCTAAATAGTGCATTACTCCGTAAGCAGACAAAATTGTCAGCAAGCTGCCATTTTGCTCTTTTTTACTCCGCAGTGCACGCTCGATTCCGCTTTGCTTCATCTCGCTCGCGGGCTTCGCCCTATCACTCCGTAAGCAGTCAAATCCGTCAGCAAGCTGCCGGTTTGCCATCTTACTTCGTGGCACTGCTCATTGGTGTCGCGTACATTATAACATGAATCTGATTAGGGAAGTATTATTTTTTGTCCGTCTCGGATGTGATCTGGGTCGGTGATCTGGTTTAGCTCGCAGATTCTCTGTACATGGGAGGTATCTCCGTAGATTTTCTGGCTGATCATATAGAGGGTATCACCAGGCTCCACTTTATAGTATCTTGCCACATTGCGGGAAAGCGCCTCCACCTCTTCTTCGTCCTGACCGGAGTTTTCCTCAGTGGTTTCAGACTCGCCGGTTTCTTCTCCGTCATCTTTCCGGTCTGCTCCCTCATTGTCATTGCCCGCATCATCTTTTGGAGCCTCGGAAGGCTCTGTCGCATTTTTGTCATTCTCGTTCAAAGATTCCCCCTCTGTTTCTTCGGATTTCTCTTCTCCCGATGCTTCCTCCGTTTCGCCTGCCTGTTCTTTATTTTCAAGCGCTGCCAGTTTCAGAATGTCCTCTTCCTGCGAAGGTTCCCGCTGCACTACGACCTCTCCCCGGCCGTCTCCCGCCTCATCCGCCTTTTCCGCCTCCTGATTCTCCATGGCAAAAAAAACTTCTGTAGCCGACTGATTCAACTGCTGCATCTCATCATAGCTGTTTGTAGAATTAACCACAATAGCGACCAATATCATAAGAATAATACTAAGCTGGGCGGAAATCGTACTGGGTGATATCTGCCTGCGGGGTGTCCGCCCCTGCACAGATTGCGGCTGCGCACTCTGCCATTTCCTTCGGTCTGTCCCGCTGCTCCTATCCGCTTCCACAGGATTGCTGTCCCTGTCTTTTCCGCCGTTTCCGTTTTTCCGTTCTATCAGATAAGTCTGCATCGGCGCATTATCCTGATAGAAAACCTCGTATCCCTTCACCTCATAGTTTTCCGTTCCTTCTCTGACCAGAAACACGGGACCCGCCTGCGTCAGACGACAGCCGATCTCTTCCAACAGACTGTATTTATCAAATACTTCCAGATGCCTATCCCTTCCGGCTCCATATATCGTATATTTTCTGCCAAACTTTTCTTTGAATCCGTAGAAAAAGAATTCCGACAACTCCAATGTTCCCGTTTCCTCTTTTAAAAAAGACAGCACGTAATCTTCCACGTAGATCTCGTACTTTTCTTCTTTTCCTCCTTTGTGAATAATGATTGATGACTGTCTCATTGTATTCACTCCATTCCGGGGATCGATAATCAGATCGTCCCCGCGCACTGTATTACTCTATGAAATTACTATAGCATGTCTTATGTGAAAAAAATGACAAAAGGCGCGGTAATTAACATCTGCAATGAATAAATCGAACTGCGCCCGATTGCAAGATATTGCTCATGAGTTGCTGCACATCTCCGCAAACTCGTGCATAAACAAGAAGTTTCCTATAGCAAAAAAAGAGATACGGAAATCGTCATGCAGTAACTCTTCGCCCTGCACCACAATTTCCGTATCTCGTATTTGCAATAACCGCAATAAAACAACAAACATTTACACGAACTGATAAATTGTCACAGAATCATAATCCTTTCCCGGTCCGAACACTGCCTGCGGGAAATTCGGATGATGGATGTTATCCGGATAGAACTGCGTCTCCAGACAGAATCCTTTGCGCGGTCCGTATGCGGTATTCTCTTTGCCGGTCTCCTCTCCGATACAGTTGCCCGCATAGAACTGTACTCCGGGCAGATCGGTAAATACTTTCATCTTCCTGCCACTCTTAGGATCTTCAGCCTCCGCAATCTCCCGAAGCGTACCGTCGGCACCGTCAATCACAAAATTGTGGTCATATCCCTGCCCGATCTTCAACTGTTCACAATCGGCATTGATATCCTGCCCGATCGGTTTCATCTTCGTAAAGTCCATAGGTGTTCCCTCTACCGGCGTGATCTTTCCCGTAGGAATTGCTCCCGGAACTACCGGTGTGTAATGGGAAGCATTTATTTTCAACAGATGATCCTCGATCCGGCCTGCTTTGTGTCCCGCTAAATTGAAATATGTGTGATTTGTCATATTTACGATCGTATTGGTATCTGCCGTCACGTGATAACTCAACTTCAGCGCATTATCATCGGATAAGCCGAAAGTCACTGTGACCTTCTTATTGCCCGGAAAACCCATTTCTCCGTCTTTGCCTTCCAAAGAGAGTACCAATCCGTTCTCCGTCTCCGTTACATCCCAGACACGCTTATGGTATCCCTCTTCTATATGGCTGTGCAGATTATTCTCGCCGTCATTCGCATCGATCTGATAGCGCTGACCGTCTATCTCAAAGCATGCACCCGCAATCCGGTTGGCGCTCGGTCCGACCGTGGCTCCGAAGAAGCTGTTGTTTCCGTAATAGTCTTCCAGCTTATCGAATCCCAAAACTACATCTTCCAGATTGCCGTTTTGATCCGGCACAAGCAGACTTATAAGATTTGCTCCGAAATTAATGATTTTCGCCTGCATACCGCCGGCATTAGATAAAGTATACGCATACACATCCTTACCGCATTTTGTTGTTCCGAACTTCTCTTTTACTATCTGCATCTTTATTTTCCCTCCGCTTCCTACAGTTCCACTCTGCCTTCCAATGCACGCAGCAACGTAACCTCGTCTATATATTCCAGATCGCCGCCCACCGGCACGCCACTGGCGATCCTTGTCACTTTGATCCCCGTAGGTTTGATCAGCTTACTGATATACATAGCTGTGGTTTCACCTTCCAGACTGGAATTCGTAGCGATAATCACCTCGCTCACATCACCTTCCAGACGATGCATAAGTTCCTTAAGCTTGATATCATTCGGTCCGATCCCCAGCATGGGGGAAATCGCTCCGTGGAGCACGTGATAGACACCGCCGTATTTACCTGTCTTCTCATATGCCGCCAAATCTCTGGCATTCTCCACCACCATGATGGTGCCGTGGTCCCTGTTGACGTTGGCACAGACCGGACATATATCCTGATCCGTCAGCGTATAACATTCCCGGCAATACCGCACGTTTTCTTTGGCATCCACGATCGCATGTGCCAGTCTTTCCACTTTTGCCTGAGGCATATTGATCAGATGAAAAGCAAGCCTCTGAGCGGATTTAGAACCAATGCCCGGAAGCCCTGCCAATTCTTCTATTAACTTATTGATATGACCGCTGTATAGTTCCATCAGAACGGAAATCCTCCGCCAAGACCGCCGGTCATCTTGCTCATCATCTCGTTATTCGCCTCATCAGCCATACGCAGCGCCTCGTTGGCCGCCGCCATCACGAGATCTTCTAACATCTCGATATCATCAGGATCTACCACTTCCTCGGACAGCTTCACCTTCGTGATCTCTTTTCCGCCCGTCACGGTCACTTCCACCGCACCGCCTCCTGCCTTAGCGACAAATTCTTTCGTCTCCAGCTCCTTCTGGCTTTCTTCCATCTGCCGCTGCATCCGCTGTGCCTGCTTCATCAGATTGTTCATGTTCCCCGGCATACCACCCGGAAATCCTCCACGTTTTGCCATAATGTCTTCCTGCTCCTTATCTGTTCTTTTTCTAATCCTCTTCTTCTACTTCTATATCCATATGGATCACCTGACTTAAATCCACATAATTCTGCACAAAAGCATTTCGATTCGGTACGCTCTGTATCGTAACCTCAATCTCTCTGCCCACAGCCTCGGATAACGTCTGCACAAGCAGTTCCTTATGCCCCTCCTGCTTTAAAAAGTAGTCCGACGCAAGCCCGTCTTCTACCACGATCATCAGTTTATTATCCCCGCCAAGGCTAAGACCCGCATCTTTCAGATACTGTTTCATGGGCATGGAGGTCTGCCCTACGATCGTTGCCCACTTATCGACTACTGCCTGCACATCCTCGGGAATTGCTTTCGGAAGCGGAGGTCTCTCTACCGGCGTACCCGCTGCCATCTGGTTCCCGCCGCCGTACGTACCGCCATCGGCAGGATATCCTCCGCCTGCCGGTACGACCGCGATCCCGTTCTCGATCTTTTCCTCCACTGCTCTGACCCGCTCCACTATGGACTCGTAGTCTTTCTCCATATCCGGACGGCACAGCTTGATCAAGGCAATCTCTATCAGTATGCGCTTCTGTGCCGCATACTTGATCTGCCCCGACAGTTCGGAAAAAATACGGATATAGCGCATGATCGCATCCGCCTCTGTCATATCCGCTTCTTCCCGCAGTCTGGCAAGATTATCCGTAGAAACGTCGATCACATCCTCTATGTCATCGGAAGATTTTACCAGCAGAAGATTACGCAGATACCATGTGAAATCTGTCACAAACTGGGTAAGCTCTCTGCCCTGCATAACGATCTCTTCCAAAAGTTCAATACAGCCTGTCACATTCCGTTCCAGTACATGCCTAAGCAGTCTGCCGAACACTTCCGTGTCCACGGCGCCCAACACATCCAACACTTTATCATAAGTCAGTTCCTGTCCGAAGTGAAAAGCAATGCACTGGTCTAACAGGCTTAAAGCGTCCCGCATGGAACCGTCCGCCGTCTTCGCCACATAGCGAAGCGCTTTCTCTTCGACCTGAATCTGTTCTGTTTCCATCAATTCCCGCAGTCTGCCGGTAATCGTATCAATCGTGATACGTCTGAAATCATATCGCTGGCAGCGGGACAGAATGGTAATAGGTATCTTGTGCACCTCTGTGGTCGCAAGAATGAAGATCACATAGGAAGGCGGTTCTTCCAACGTCTTAAGAAGCGCATTGAATGCCCCTATAGAAAGCATGTGAACCTCATCTATGATATAAACTTTATACTTGCCCTCTGCCGGTGAATAGGATACTTCCTCCACGATCTCACGGATATTATCCACACCGTTATTGGAAGCCGCATCGATCTCGATCACGTTCATGCTCGCCCCTGACGCAATCGTCTTACACGCCTGACACTCCCCGCATGGACTGCCATCCAAAGGATGCTCGCAATTGACTGCTTTCGCAAAGATCTTAGCGATCGTAGTTTTACCTGTTCCGCGTGTACCGCAGAACAGGTATGCATGACCAATCCGCTCCGCCTTTATTTGATTCTTCAATGTTGTAACAATATGCTCCTGCCCTTTTACATCCTCGAAACAATCCGGGCGGAACTTACGATAAAGAGCTGTATAAGACATTACTTCTCCTATTAATCACCGAAGCTGATACCCACCATCTTCGCTTCCTGTACGATGGTCGCGTCCGGTGATACCATCTTCAGCTTGCCTGCTACTTCTTCAAGAGGCACTCTGACGATCTCTCTATTCTTGTAACCTACCATAAATCCATACTCACCCTGCAGAATCAGTCTGCCTGCCTCTGCACCCAGTCTGGTAGCAAACACACGGTCATACGGACAGGGGCTTCCGCCACGCTGGGTATGTCCCGGTACAGTAACGCGCACTTCCTTACCGCTCTTCTTCTGAATCTTATCTGCAATTTCATAAGAAACGGAAGGGTACGGATAATTCTTCATCTTTTCTTTTAATTCTTTCTTGGAAAGCTTCGCATCTTCTTTAGAGATCGCGCCCTCCGCCACTGCCATGATCGTAAATCTGGATCCTCTCGCCTCACGCTCATTAATGGCTTTGATCACTTTATCAATATCATAAGGAATCTCAGGAATCAGAATGATGTCTGCACCGCCTGCCATTCCGGCATTCAGGGTAAGCCATCCAACCTTGTGACCCATAACCTCCACGATGAAGATACGTCCGTGGGAGGATGCCGTAGTATGGATACAGTCGATACAGTCTGTCGCAATGTCCACCGCACTCTGGAAACCGAAGGTCATATCCGTGCCCCACAGATCGTTGTCGATTGTCTTCGGAAGGGTAATCACATTAAGGCCTTCCTCGCGGAGCATGTTAGCAGTCTTATGTGTGCCGTTGCCGCCCAAAATCACCATGCAGTCCAGCTTTAATTTATAATAGTTCTGTTTCATTGCCTCTACTTTATCAAGACCGTTCTCATCCGGTTCCCGCATCAGCTTAAAAGGAGTTCTGGAGCTGCCGAGAATCGTGCCGCCCTTCGTCAGGATTCCTGCGAAGTCCTGACCTGTCAACATACGGAAATCTCCGTAGATCAGTCCTTTATATCCATCCAAAAATCCGTAAATCTCAACGTCTTCTCCACTGCATGATAAACATTTGACTACGCCGCGCATAGCCGCATTTAATGCCTGACAATCTCCACCGCTGGTCAACATACCAATTCTTTTCATTTTGATTCCTCCTTAACTGGTTTGATTCTTTGCTTGATTTTTGCTTTGTCGCTCGATCTTGCTGCGCTCGGCTCTTGCTTTTGATTTGTCGCTCGATCTTGCTGCGCTCGCTCTCGCTTTTGCTTGTTTTTGCCTTGATTTACCCCGCGCTGCACGCTCGATTCCGCTTTGCTCCATCTCGCTCACGGGCTTCGCCCTATCACGATGCAATCTGACAAATTCGTCTGCGAGCAGCCGATTTGTCATCTTACATCGTGGCAGCGCTCATTGCCTACGTGAACATTATACCTTATTTCCGTTGGGTTCTCAACTAATTATTCCTTATGGAAAACAAATCTGTCACGGATTCTTGTCTACACTCTCCCCTGATTTTAATGCTTCTTTTTCCTGCTTATTGCGGACACGCAATTCCTTGAAAAAGGTGGTCAGCATGTCGGTGCATTCATCTGCCAGTATGCCTCTGCGCACTTGCACCTGGTGGTTAAATTCGGGCATTTCGAGGATATTTAAGATGGAACCGCCACAGCCGGCCTTGGGGTTCATGCTGCCCATGACGACTTCGGTGATCCGTGCCTGCACAATGGCGCCGGCGCACATCTGGCAGGGCTCTAAGGTTACATACAGCGTGCAGCCTTCCAACCTCCAATCCCCCATCTTCTTACTCGCTTTATTGATCGCCGTGATCTCCGCATGGGCGAGCGTGTTCTTGTCGGTATTGCGTCTGTTATATCCTCTGCCGATGATCTTATCCTGATAGACAATCACACAGCCGATCGGGACTTCGCCCAGCGCGTATGCCTTCCTTGCCTGTTTGAGTGCTTCTTTCATGTATTTCTCGTCCTGTGTCATAATCCTATACTCTCCATATGTGCATTACTGTTCACATAATTGTAAAAAAACTATAGACATTCCGCTCAATTCCATTTATAATCATATGCGCACGGAGTTGTATCGAAGTGGTCATAACGGGGCGCACTCGAAATGCGTTAGCCCTCCGGGGCACGAGGGTTCGAATCCCTCCAACTCCGCTCAGAAGCCGAAGCATCTGCTTCGGCTTTTCTAGTACTTGAACTCATCCGGAACCGTATATCCGAACGAAATAAGCTTGTCTATATACTCTCTATCCTGCAATCTCCGCTTGGACTCGGCCATGTATTTTGCATTTTGTTTATCTTCATAGCCTGTTATGATGCGCAAAAACACAATTGCACACCCAATCGTGCCGACAATCCCTACCACTATGCAGCCTGCCAATTTGGTCGGATAATATCCTTGCGTGCTTATTAGATTTCTAAGCCATAAAATACAAATAATCGTGAATACCAGAAATCCGATCGTTGCACCCAAATACAGCTTTGCACTCTTTGGTCCTACTGCGAATCCATCAATTGCAACTTCTCTCCATCTTTTATCTAAGAACTCATTCTTGCATTTCGGACAGGTTCTGATCGGGCTGCCATACACCCATGCATTACACTTTTCCCGCACCTGTGCCCCGCATTTCGGGCAAGTTCCTTGTACACTTCCCATATTAACTCCTCCTGTAAGTTGCTGATATCACCCAAAACCACTCTCACAGCCATGGAAAATGCATGCGCTTCGTATTCCCCCAGACATGACTTCATGCCTTACTATATCATAACCACTGATGCCATAACACCTCACCACGTCGGCAAGAATTGCTCTGCAATTCTTGTGACGCAGGCTGCCGAGCCTGCGTCTATTATAGCATAACCATTTTATATTATCCACAAGAGATGAGCCGCCCGGGCCGCACTATTTTGTTAAAAAAGTCCTTTGAAAAATTTTCTTGATTCTGTATAATATAGATACAGCGTGTAGCATTTATGCGTAATTCCAGTTGCGTATAAGTTGCACGCTTATTTTTATTGAATACAAAAAGAAAAGCGTGTAGCCCGTGGCGTAAATCCAGCAAACGTCAAGCTATGCGCTTTTTTCATGAAAGGAATGGTGTATGAAATGGAACAGTCTAATCAGTTTTTAGGAACGGAACCTATCGGGAAGTTAATGAGGAAGTATGCAATCCCGTGCATTATTTCACTTTTGGTCGGAGCGCTTTACAATATTGTTGACCAAATCTTTATTGCAAATGCCAGCTATCTTGGCTCTTACGGCAACGCGGCCAATACCGTTGTATTTCCGCTTACAGTAGTCGCGCTTGCTATTGCAGTTATGATCGGGGACGGTTGCTGTGCCTTTGTCAGTATCTGCCTCGGCAAGGGAGAGAAAGACACCGCGAAAAGAAGCGTCGGCAATGCAGTCATTATGATTATCTCCACCAGTTTGCTGCTGACTATTATTTACTTGGTTTTTCAGGAGCAAATTATTGCTATGTTCGGCGGAACGGTAAATGAAGAGACATTCTACTATTCAAAGGAATACTTTCTTTACATCAGTCTCGGAATTCCCTTTTACATGTTCGGGCAGGCAATGAATCCCGTGATCCGAGCGGACGGAAACCCTAAGTTTGCCATGGCCTCTACACTTGCCGGTGCCGTTGCCAACATCATTCTTGATCCGATTTTCATTTTTGTATTCAAATGGGGAATGATGGGCGCGGCTGTTGCGACCGTATTTGGGCAGATTATTACCGCCATTTTGGCAGTATGGTATATCTTTCATATGAAAACAATCAAACCCTCCTTAGAGGATTTGAAAATAAATCAGAAAATTTGCGGTCGGACGCTGCTTTTGGGAATTACAAGTTTTCTATCCCAGATTTCTTTAGTTGCGGCAATGGCGGCGATCAACAATATGCTCCGAAAATACGGAGCGCTGGACGAGATATTCGGGCAGCCGCAGTACGCTCAGATTCCGATGGCTGTTGTCGGCATTGTTATGAAATTTTTCCAGATCGTTATTTCAATTGTCGTGGGAATGGCTGCCGGCTGCATTCCGGTTGTAGGCTATAATATAGGAGCCGGCAACAGATCGCGGGTCAAAGATCTATTTACGAAGTTACTGATCGGCGAGGCATTAGTAGGCGCCGTCGCCCTGATTCTGGTTGAGATTTTCCCGAAGCAGTTGATCTCCGTCTTCGGAGCCGCTAACGAAAGCAGTTATTACACAGCATTTGCGCTTAAGGCATTTCGGATTTATTTATGTATGATTGTCATGGCATGCGTAAACAAGGCATGTTTCATTTTCTTACAGGCAATGGGTAAAGCAGCGGAATCTACTGTTCTTTCCATGATTCGTGAAGTGGTATTCGGCGTCGGTTTCGCTATTGTTCTTCCCGTGTTTTGGGGCTTAGACGGTGTATTATTTTCCATGCCGGTATCGGATATTCTGACATTTATTATTACGGTTATTCTGGTTGCCCGCACTTACAAAGAATTGAATCACAAATAGGACTGCAGTTATAGAGGGAGTAAAATCCCTCTATGACTTTTTCATATGTGTCAGATATTTATCCAATTGTTTATCCTCCAATGCCGCTATCATATCCACAAAATCCCCCAGCCCGCCATGGGCGGCATATTGATCCAGTGCATTGTAATAAGCAAGCCTGTCCTCTTTTGCGATGGAGACCGGTAAGAATCCCTTGGCCAACAGCTGGTAGTTCATAAGGAGTCTCGAAGTTCTGCCATTACCGTCCAAAAAAGGATGTATCCGCACAAATTCGGCATGTGTCCATGCGGCAAGCTCTATGCCGTTTAGCCCGTTCTTTTGGGAAAGTTCTACATAAAAGTTCTTGATCTGCGCATACATTTCATTACCTGCGGGCGGCGTATGACTCGCACCGCTGATAGCAACCTCTTCCTTGCGATAAATGCCTCCGGTAAGGATATTTTCCATAAGCAGGGCATGGATGTCTTTTACAATATTTTCATTCAGCACAAGTCCTTTGCCGATACAGTCCTTCACATACCGATAAGCCTTCTTATGGTTGACCACCTCATAAATCTCCCTGAGAGATTTCCCTCCTATCGCAATGCCGTCCTCCAGCACCACTTTCGTCTCCATCAAGGTCAATGTATTTCCCTCGATGGCTGTGGAGTTATGAGTATATTCCACCTCAAAAGCGTTTTCATAGGATGCGATCGTCATTCCCGAGAAGGTGTCTTTTGCCGATTCATATTCTTTTTGTTTTTCTAATACTTTCGAAAGATCCAAAATCGTACCTCATTTCAAAAAGATATTTTACAATCATTATATCTGTGTTCCGGCAGAACCGCAACCGGAACGTCTGTGGTAACATTCTCAAAGATGATACTGTATAGATATAGCGCTGCCAATATCTTTATGCGATTCCATATTTCCTAAAAATAAGGTTCAGTTCCTCTCCATATAGTCAAGTGTTTTTTCAATAAATTCAATACTTTTTGATACCTGTTAATGAATGATGCTTAGGTTATGGAGTGATCTTTACCTCATACAGGGCAGATATATAGTGTTT
>JAAUZT010000046.1 GCA_014804485.1 Lachnospiraceae bacterium | reverse complement strand
TCCTGTACATAGGAAAGCGTCTTTGCCATGGTCTGCAGGTTGGTAAGTTTTACTTTTCCAGCATAGGCTTTACTCTGCTGTGCCTTGACACAGTGCTGTAATTCTGTTACCAGACGAAGCCCGGATTTCTCAAACGGAGTAGAGGAAGGTTCTGTTCCGGCAGGGATTTCCTGCTGATGTGCAGGGTGATCCCGGTCATGAATTATTTCTTCCGGTGAAATTTCTTTTTGCACAGTCTGGTCTTTTCCTGCATTTTCAAGACGGGAATTATTTTCAATTACTCCCATAAGGTAATCTTTTTCATAGTGTGTCCCAAGGTTTCTTCCGGTGATTGGTTTATCACGGTCAGGGTGGAGATAGCTGAACCTGCCCCGGCTGATTTTGAATTTGATGTTGAATTTTTCTGAAAGTATCTGTTCAAATTCCTTAAGGTCATGTGCGGAGGCGGCAGCTTCATCAATGGAAGTGCGCAGATATTCCTTCTGTGTCTGGAATACGGTAATGCGTGGTGTGATACCTTCTGATATCATTTGCCTGTTACGTTCTTCCAATTTTTTCTGACCGCTGCGTTTTGCATGGTATTCTTTTTCTGTCACTTTCCGTTCTGCTTTCGTGAGTAAATCTACCTGATGCAGATTTTCCCGCAGGCATAAATCCATAAGGGACTGTTTTAGATAAACCAGATAATCGTTAGTTAAATGGTGCTTATTTCCGGCGCGGGAATCACAGTTACGCTCCATAAACTCCTGACGCTCCACATCATTTTTGCGCAGGCTGTTGATGACGATATGTACGTGGATATTACCGCTTCCGTTATGCCCGTCCGTGTGGGTGCAGACAAGAGCCTGATGTCCGGGGAAATTCTTTTTGCAGTATTCAAGCCCAAGCTGCTGTGCCTGCTCCCCGGTCAGCCCGCATTCATCCCTGTCTTTCGGGTCGAAGCTGATGATGTAGTGGTGGGATTTGATATCATCATACTTTTGGTTTTTGTGGAAACGGGCATTCAGTTCCCTGCATTCCATATCAAAACTGAACGGATCGCACTCTACACCGTCAAGATAATATTCTTCCCGGAGCTGCATTTTTCCATTTTCATCGAGGATCGGTTTCCCGGTGTACTCGTCGTGCTGGAAAATGAGATATCTTTGTGCCTCACCATAGTCTGCATTTTTACTTGCTATGTGTTTCAGTATCGCCATGAAAATTCCCTGCCATCTTTACTACTTCATATTTCATTTCATAAATTCCTGCAATGCACTTATTTATAGCCTGACGCATTTCCTGTGAATGGATTCCACCCTGGTTAAAGTGGCGGGCGATCTGGTTTAAGTTGCTTCCGATCTTGCCAAACTCTGCAATCAGTTTTTTCAGTTCCGGCACATCTGCCACAATTTCATATTTCACTGTGACACGTTTATCTATTACCTGCCTGCGTAAAAATTCTGCAAGAGGCAGTCCCGCGCCTTTGGCATTTTCCATGATAATTTCGTACTCGGTGTCATTGAAGCGGAGCATGACGGGGTGATTGCGTTTCAGTTCCTTTTCTTTTTTGGGTCTTGCCATATCATATCCTTTCCCGTGATGGAGCTGGATAGTGCTGCCAGTAGGGCAGTGCTATCGTGCTTCATCACGCTGCGAGAGTGTAACGGGAGCCAGTTCTGCATATCCGTCAGGATATGCCAACCGAGGGTATGGGGAGCGGAATCCCCATCAAGTAAGCCGGAGTGGCTCAAAATCCACGAAGTGGGTTTTGAGTTACGCAGGCGAAACTTGCTCTTCGAGAACTGAAAGCCCCTTTATAATAAAAGCCGATTTGAGAGAACGTATGCTACCGCATGGAAAAGGCAAATTTTGAGAAAAAGTAAATTGCAGGCATAAAAGTATTGGTCACATATTATGAAACATTTGTCTAGAATGAGCGAGGACCGATTTTCGATAGATGGAGAAAAGAACGGGATTCATTTAGGTTTTTCTCTCTTATATATATCATGTGATACTTTTAAATAATAGAATAGTGACAGTTAGCTGTGAATATAAAGTCGGAAAATATATACTGGAAAGTCGGTGAAGTAAATAGCAAAAAATTTAAAAAAAGGTAAAATATAAGTAGAGGTAAACCTTTTGGTAGAGAGGATTCAAAAGTTAGGATATGTAGTATTTGTTCCGAGATATTGATGCGTAGAAAATGCAGAAAGGTTTCAAGTTATCCCGTAGGCTTATGCCATCGCAGGATTTTCGGTTGGAGGACATTTGGCGACTTTCATGGGGACAAAGAAGTTGGGATATGAAAGGTGTGGTAGTGTCCTGCCAATTTGAAAGTTATTCGCGAATCACCCGTGGATGGAGCGGCGGATGATAAGGTAGCAGAAGGATGGATTGCCAGAGCACTTCGCTTCTGGGTAATGAAAAGATAATGAGGTGTTATTATGATTGAGAATAAGGCGGTAAAAGGATTGTTAGAACATTGGGTGGAAAACAGACAGATTTCAGGTGCGGTGGTTAAAATAGAGAAAGCAGGAAAGATTGTTTGTGATGCACAATATGGTTTTGCAGATATAGAGCGGGGAATCAGAATGGACAGGAATTCCATTTTTCGTCTGGCATCTATGACCAAGCCCGTGGTTGCAATTGCAGCGATGCTTCTTGCGGAAGAGGGGAAGCTGGATATTGAAGCGCCTATTGAAAAGTATCTGCCTGAATTTTCCGCGTTAAAAGCGGCTGACAGAGCAATAGGGTTTGAAGAATTTTATCAGGCAGACCCAGACAATCCGATGATGGCAAAGATGAATGTGGAACTGCTGGAAAATATCGGTGAAACCCGATTGAAAAGAAGTGTTACCACGCGGGATATTCTCAGCCATTCCAGCGGAATGGGGCAGGGACCGTTCAGTATAAGCCGGATGAATCCCATGCTGAAATCTGGACAGTCGCTTAAAGACAGGGTTGCCATTTTTTCAAAGATGCCATTGGATTTTCAGCCGGGAGAGCACACCGGATACAGTGCAGGTACGGCATTTGATGTGTTGGGACGGATAATCGAAGTGATATCGGGAAAGAATCTGAATGATTATGTAGTAGAAAATATTTGCAGGCCATTGGGGATTCATGACATGGGATTTGAGATGTCGGAAGAACAAAAAGGCAGGATAGTAAAATTATATGAAGCAATGGATGGAAGATTAAAGGATGTATCCGATACGGAAGAATGCTGGAAACAGATAAGTCCTGTGGAATGCAGCTGTTATTCTGGGTCGGCGGGTATGCTTGGCACCATGGAGGATTATGCGAAGATCGCTCGGATGCTTCTACAAAACGGGCGCGTGGACGGCGTTCCCTTTTTAAGCAGAGAGACGGTAGAGAAAATGAGTCATGAGGCATCGGTAAAGCATATGGAAATGCAGCCGGGGACGGTATGGGGAATGGGAATGGAAGTTGTCCAAAATCCGGAACTGGCGAGAAGAAAAGTGGGAAAGGGAACTTTTGGGTGGAGCGGTGCTTATGGAACGCATTTCTATGTCGATGTAGAGAATCAGCTTACCGTAGTGCTTGGCGTGAACTGTTCTAATATCGGGGGAGCAGATTCAAAGCTGTCCAGACTTTTAGAGGAAGTGGTTTATCAAGAGTTCTCAAATTGATATCTGGGGCAAGCGGAAAGTGTATGCAGGAGGTGTATCTCCAATTGCAATGGTTCGACACCATAGAGGAAATAAAAGTATCCTTTGAATTGCATACTAAACATTAGAACACCGGGGTCACAATGTCATGAAATTCATTGATACTGGTGGCTTTTCTTCCTATAGTTCAAAGGTGATATCTCGTAATAATTACGGAAAGTTCATGCAAAGTTGTTAGAGCTGCTATAACCTACATGTTTCGAAATTTTTTCGATGGAGTCATCTGTCTGCGTGAGCAGATGGACGGCTTCCTCCATTTTTAACTGTCGGATAATCTCTGTAAAATGATTTCTGGTAGTATTTTTGATGATTTTGGACATGTATGACGTGGAGTAATTGAATTTTTTGGATAGCAGTTCTAAATC
Organism: Lachnospiraceae bacterium; assembly: GCA_014804485.1. Lineage (GTDB taxonomy): Bacteria > Bacillota > Clostridia > Lachnospirales > Lachnospiraceae > UBA3282. The sequence goes on along the minus strand of JAAUZT010000046.1, from coordinate 12,840 downwards.
GATAGTTTTATAGTGGGTTCTGATATAAAGCAGGATGGGCGTGTAATTCTGTCCAGAGTCATAGTACGAGAAGACTGTATGTGTTGTAGTTTCTGAGAACACTGATAAACAGAAGATTCATCCAGTGAATGTTGCTTTGATTTACATAGTTATCCATACGAAACCGTTCCACGAACAATAATTTTACAAGCATACGGGTTTCGTCAGAATTGATAGTCTGGAATAATAAATAGTTCGGTTTGGAAGGATTCGCTAGAATATGCCGGAAATATTGAATATGATATCCATATCTGACAACAGGGAGAAAATACTGCTTCAAATGTTTTTCCTTTACCAGAATGGGGAATACACAGGATTTTTCAACTATCGGTAATGAAGATATGATTTTACGTAGTTTAGAAATTTTTTTTTTGATATAATAATCCAAATACTGCTAGCAAAAACACATATAAAGGAAGCGGAAGAGAGGTTAATTGTATGCATGAAGTAAGGAAGAACGGCAGAGTTGAAGAACTTCTGTCACAGATGTCTATTGAGGATAAATTACATATTCTCACGCCGCTGGATGGAGAGTACGGCAGAATCCGGTCTTTGGATTTTCATGGACCGATCCCACAAGATGTCCCGCGTGGCGGAGAAGATAACTGGAAAACGGGCAAACCAGTTTATGGAGAAGATGGCAGACCTTCCGATGGCAAATACCATCCGGTTGCGTTGCCTTCTAATTCTTCGGTGGCAATGAGCTGGAATAAAGAGCTTGTTTGTCGCGTAGGGAAATTGTTTGCTTTGGAGGCGAAGGCAAATCCGGACAAAGTCAATATTTTAAACCGTCCAGGTATGAATTTGAAGCGTTCACCTTTATGCGGGCGTAACTATGATTATCTGAGTGAGGATCCGGTTCTGACAGGCCTTCTTGCAACAGAGTATGTGAAAGGAATCCAGAGTGAAGGAGTCGGGGCGTGTCCGAAACATTTTATAGCGAATAATCAGGAATACGACAGGATGAATACAGATTCACATATAGAAGAGAATGTGTTCCACGAAATATATCTGCGTCCTTGGAAGTTGATGTTGCGAAATGCCGAGCCGTGGATGATCATGAGTTCTTACAACAAAGTAAATGGTGAGTGGGTGAATTCTAGCAAACAGTGTATGGATGCACTGCGGGAGGACATCGGATATCAGGGTGTGGTGGTGTCTGATTTTCAGGCGGTACATCATAATAAGATTGCATCTCATAATAATGGAATGGATATTGAACTGTCGGATCCACAGATTCATATCGGAGAATTAAGGGAGGCGCTTAGAACTGGAGCAATCACAGAGGGGAAAATTGATGAGATAGTACGCCGTGTACTTGGTATGGCTGTTCGCGCGGAAGAATGTGGGGATATCGCGGAAGTGGATATGGACAGTTTACATAAAGAGGCACAGACGATCGCTGCACAATGTATAACTTTAATGAAAAATGATAATGTACTTCCGTTGGATTTGGTAGGCGGTAAGACGATTCTTGTTGCAGGGCAGTTGGCGGCAGAACCGGTGGTAGAGGGAAGCGGCAGCGGATACATGAATGGCTATCAAGTGGATATTCCGCTGGATGAAGTAAAGAAAACGGCTGACTTGTTTGGAATCATGGTAGAGTATTCACAGGGATATGAAGTGTCAGAAAAGCGTCCACCAGTCGATCCGGAGCCGGATGAAACACTTTTAACTGCTTTGGGACAGAGTGTGGAAAAAGCAGATATAGTGTTGGCCTATGTGGGATCGCCATATGGATATGAATCGGAAGGGTATGACCGCCCGCATATCAGATTACAGCAGAATCAGCAGGCGATGTTAGATGTTTTGACCGGAATTACGGACAATGTGATTATTATCCTTACTGGGGGAAGCGTTTATGACCTTGCACCGTGGAATGACAAAGTAAAGGGCGTTATTTATGCAGGAATGGCGGGTGAAGGTTATGGAAGAGCGATTGCGGACATTCTCTTTGGAAACATGGAGCCCGGTGGACGACTGACAGAGACATTTCCGCTACGGGAAGAACATGGACCTTCTTATTTTGATTTCACACCGTCAGAAAAAGAGATGCCTACGGTGAATTATACCGAAGGGCTGTTGGTAGGATATCGATGGTATGATACGAGAAAGCTTCCGGTATTATATCCCTTCGGTCATGGATTGAGTTACACGTCGTTTGCCTATAGTGATTTTAGTATCAATAAGAAGATAATGAGGGCGGATGAGGAGGCAACGGTCAGCCTCAGCGTAACGAATACAGGAGAGCGTAGCGGCAGTCAGGTCATACAGATGTATGTGCATATGTGTGACAGTCTTTACCAGAGACCAGAGAAAGAACTGAGAGATTTCGTGAAAGTGTATTTGGAGCCCGGTGAGACGAAGCAGATCAGTTTTTTGATTTCCCGAAAAGACTTTGAGGTATACAGCGTAGCATTGCATAAGTGGGGTGTGCAGGACGGAGATTATGATGTTCTGCTGAATACATCAGCGTCAGACAATATTGCGGAGGGAAGAATCAGAATTACAAAAGGTGACCAGATGTTTCTTTTTACAGACATGACGCCGCTGGTACGATTTGTAAACTGCCCTGCCTTTCATGAATATCTTAAGGCAAATAAGCCGGTAGGACTGCAGGATTTCTTCAATTTAGAAAAGACGGATTTCCTAGTGCTTATGTTGCCGCTTCCTATTTACAGACTCGCGGAGCCGCTTCAGGGAGAACCGATGTTTACAGAGACGCAGATTGCAGAGATGATTGCGTGCTGTAATGAATATATGGCATATCAATAGATTAGTTCTGGACTTGTGTCTGGCTTTTCATAAAAATTTGTGTCTGGAAAGGCATGGGCACAAGTATGATGTGAACTGAAACAGAAAGGATTATTTGATGAATAAGTGTTATTGGATTTGGTATCAGGGAGATTTTGAATTATACCATGCGATGAAGCAGAATTTCAGCAGGGTAGAACGCGGATTTGGATGGCCGGCATTCTGGAAGAGTGAGGGATTTCGTAACCGTGTAGCTTTCAGGAAAAGATATATGCTTGTGGAGGAAACTTCCTTTTGTGTGTATTCGAAAGCGATTGGGTTTGTTCTGGTAGATGATAAAAAATATCCGTTTGGCGAAAAGATTTCCTGTGGACCGGGAAATGTGAAGATATCAGTTCACGCAGGGTGTATAGAATCATTTCCGAGTATTTATATCAAAGGGAATGCAGTTTATTCTGACAGTTCGTGGCAGGTGGAAGACTATGCCAATCCACCGGTACCCGCAGGGTACAGCAGATATTTTACGGACGAGAAACAAGAACCGTCCTGCTGGGATTACAGTGAAAGTGTGTATCTGCCGGTAAGTGTGGAAGAGTACGATGGTGGCGTTTTATATGAGTTTGAGACGGAACTGACAGCGGTTTTGGAGATTGCTTGTAAAGACGGTTGTCGTCCATTTAGAGTTTACTGTGGGGAATCCAGAGAAGAGGCGCTTGATCAGGAACATTGTTATTACAGCTGGATTCCAAACCCAAGGACAGGCAGGTGTCCCAGATGTGCCGTGCGATATGCCTATATTCCGGATTGCCATAAAGCGGATATTGAGGTAAAGGCGATTCATCAGTATGTGGATATTCCGGTGCGGGCGCGGTTTTCAAGTAGTGATGAACTGATCGATAGGATATGGTCGGTGGCGGCGCATACTTTTCGATTGTGCAGCGGCATTTTCTTTATTGATGGGATCAAGCGTGATAAATGGATATGGAGTGGGGATGCGTATCAGAGCTTTTTCGTCAACCAATATTTGATGGCAGATGAGGATATTAACCGACGGACACTTCTTGCCTTACGGGGAAATGATCCCATGACAACGCATATCAATACGATTTTAGATTATACTCTTTTTTGGATTTTGGGTATCAAGGCACATTGCGAGGCTTACTCAGACCAGGAATTCTTGCACCAGATATATCCGAAGATGTGTACGCTTATGGAGTTTTGTGAGACGCAGTTAGACGAGAATGGCTTTCTTGCAGGGCGTGAGGGTGACTGGATCTATATTGATTGGGCAGAATTGGATAAGGCGGGCGCGCTTTGCGCAGAACAGATGTTATATGCCGAATGCTGGCGGACGATGGCAATGGCGGGCTGTATGGTAGGGGAAACTTCTAAACGGTGTGAGGCATATCAGAAAAGGTATGAGGAACTGAAGAAGAAAATTCAGACTTATTATTGGGATGCTGATAAAGGTGCTTATATAGATTCCTTTACATCGGGCAAGCGGCATGTCACGAGACATGCAAATATATTTGCTATTTTGTTTGATCTGGCAGATGAAAGACAGAAAAAGCAGATTGTGAATCAGGTTCTTGATAACGATGCAATTCCACAGATTACGACACCCTATTTTAAGTTTTTTGAGTTAAGTGCATTGGCTAAGATGGGAAGAATGGAAGAGGTGCTGTCATGTATCAAGGATTACTGGGGTGGTATGTTGGGCCGGGGAGCAGTGACTTTCTGGGAAGAATATGATCCAAATGTTTCAGAAGAAGAACAGTATGATATGTATGGCGACAGATTTGGTAAAAGCCTGTGCCATGCATGGGCGGCAAGTCCGATTTATTTGCTGGCAAGATATTTTGTTGGGCTTGAGATTACAGATCCGGCCAAGGAAGAATATGAAATACATCCTCATCTGGAGCATTTTGACCGAGTTGACTGTATTCTGCCAGTAGGAAATAAAGATATTCATATCCTGTGGGACGGAATGGAACTTAAGGTCACAGAAGATGAGAAGAGGGATATATTAGCATAAAATTTATTTATATGGAAGGAGAAAGATATGCTGGCGATTGCACGGATACAAATAAATCATTTGAAAGAGCCCGCAGGCATTCAGGGTAAAGTAAGGGTAGGATGGGAAATAACATCCGATCACAAGAATGTAATACAAAAGGGCTACCAGATGCAAGTAGCCAAGGACGATGGCTTCAAGGAAGTGGTTTATGATACGGGGATGAGGGAGGATGGGGAGTCACAGAATATTTCACTGGACATGCCTGATTTGGAATCCATACGCTATTATTATGTGCGGGTCAAAATCTGGGATAATTATGAAGAAGTCAGTGATTGGCACAGAACACATTTTTTGTCGGCATTGTCTGATAAAGATGTGTGGATGTCTGACTTTATTACAGCAGAACAGCTCAAAGACAAAAGCGATTCTCCGGCAACGAAGCTTCGCAGGGAATTTAAAGTGGAAAAACCGCTGAAAGAAGCTTTTCTGGTAGCTACAGCGTGCGGTCTTTATCATACCTATTTAAACGGGACACGTGTGGGTGATGAGGAACTTGCACCTGGATGGACCAGTTACGAAAAACGCATTTTGTACCAGACTTATGATGTTACGGAGATGGTTGTACAGGGGGTAAATACCTGGGGTGCTCTGGTTGGTGCAGGCTGGTATAAGGGCGACATTTCTTATTATCGGATTCATAACTTTTACGGTGATCATGCTGCCTTTTCGGGAGAATTGATTCTTCGCTTTGAAGATGGGAGTGAAGAGATCGTTTGTACGGACAACAGTTGGAAAGGGGCAGATTCTCCGATTTTGTTCTCAGATATATATGACGGAGAGATTTACGATGCTCGTTTGGAGGAAGAGGGCTGGAATGAAAGCGGATATGCAGACGATAATTGGCGCGCGGTAAAGAAAGTGGAGCAGAAACGAGAGCAGCTATATCCGCAATCCGGCTGTGCAGTACAGATTAAGGAGACACTGCAGGTTCAGGAAGTTTTAGTTACTCCTAAGGGTGAGATGGTACTTGACTTCGGGCAGAATATAAGTGGCTGGGTACATATGCAGGTAGTCGGACAACCGGGGGACATTGTAGAACTGGTGTGTTTCGAGATATTGGACGCAGAAGGCAATGTGTATACGGATAATCTCCGGACGGCTAAGCAGACAATTCGGTACTTCTGCAAAGGAGAAGGACAAGAGGAATACCATCCGTATTTCACCTTTCAGGGATTCCGCTATGTGTGGGTGAAACAATATCCGGGTAAGATATCAGGGGATCACTTTAAGGCGCTTGTATTGTATTCGGACATCGAGGAGATAGGAACGTTTCGCTGTTCTAATCCGTTTCTGAATCAGTTGCAAAAGAATATCATGCGAGGACTGAAAGGAAATTCAGTGGATATCCCATCCGATTGTCCGCAGCGGGATGAAAGACTCGGCTGGACGGGAGATGTCAATGTATTCTGTGATACGGCTTGTTATCTTATGGGTATGTATGAATTTTATCGTAAATGGCTGTGTGATTTGTCTGCGGATCAGCAGGAGAATGGTGCAGTGACGCATGTTGTGCCAGATGTGCTTGCTATGAATCAGCCGGATAACTTTTCTGGTGCATCGGGATGGGGTGATGTGTCGGTCACTCTTCCGTGGAACTTGTATCAGGAGACGGGAGATAAAGAAATCATCGATGAACAGTACCAGAGCATGAAAGCATGGGTTGATTTTTTGATTGACCATACCGAAGATCATATTTTTAGTTTTGGCCCCCAGTTCGGGGATTGGCTGGCTCTTGACGCGGAGGAAGGAAGTTATCACGGGGCAACGCCGGTGGAGCTTACTGCAGCAGCATATTCTATCAAATCACTTGGCTTATTTGCCAAAATGGCATCCATAGTTGGACGGGAGGCTGATGATGCACAATATCAAGGCAGGCAGCAAGAGTTGATCAGACACTTTCAGGGAAGATACTTTCTGTCAAACGGTCAGATGACTGTCCGGACGCAGACAGCCCATGTTCTGGCGCTTAATTTTGGGCTGGTTCCTGAGCAGAACAAAGAGGTGGTCATAAAAGATCTGCTTGCACTGCTTGAACAGAACAATAATCACCTGTCAACGGGATTTTTGGGAACGCCTTTTATTCTGTATGCTTTAAGTGAAAACGACTGTCTGGATACGGCATACGAACTACTGATGAAAGATGATTTTCCTTCCTGGCTGTATCAGGTAAAACAAGGTGCAACGACTGTCTGGGAGCATTGGGACGGAAGAAAACCAGACGGAAGCATGTGGAGCGCAGACATGAATTCTTTTAACCATTATGCTTATGGAGCAGTGGGGCAGTGGTTATATAGTGTCTGTGCCGGACTGAAACGTGATGATGAGGCATACGGCTATCAACATTTCTTTATAGAGCCTAATATCGGAGGAGATTTGTCGTTTGCGGAGACAAGCCATGTATCGGAGTACGGTGAGATTTTGGTTCGATGGGAACGACTTGAGAATAAGGTATCATTGCATGCGAAAATACCACATAATTGTACGGCAACAATCCGATTGAAAAGGGGGGAGAAGCTGTTGGATGATGACGGCCTGAAGTTTCACCAAGATAAAAATATTATCATAGCTGATGTTGGTTCGGGTGAATATTGTATTAGCTATGCTATATGATCAGAGCAAATATAAGGAGGAGTACTTATAATGAAAGCTTTACCATATTTAAGAAATGAGAACGGAAGGATAACACTGATGGTAGACGGCAAACCGTTTCTGGTTTTGGGCGGTGAATTTCACAATTCCAGTGGTTCAGATCTGGAGTATATGAAGACTAATGTGTGGCCAGGGCTCCGCAGACTTGGAGGTAACTGTTATCTGACTCCGGTATACTGGGAGTGCATGGAACCTGAACAGGGAGTCTATGATTTTACGTTAGTGGACGGTGTAATTGATCAGGCTCGCGAGGAGGGAGTTCGTCTGATTCTACTCTGGTTTGGCTTATGGAAAAACGGCAACTCCGCGTATATTCCGAAGTGGATGAAAAAAGATTCACAGTACTTTTATATGAGAGGGCAAAACGGACAGATGGTAGAGTCTGTTTCGCCATTTTGCAAGGCTGCAGTCGAATTGGATAAGAAGGCTTTTTGTGCATTGATGAAGCATTTGGCTGATATGGATGAAGAACGCACTGTCATTATGATTCAGGTGGAGAATGAGACTGGTATATGGGGACATCCGAGAGATTACAGTGATGAGGCAACACAAATTTTTGATGCAAGAATTCCCAGTGAAATGGAGCGGTTGTATGATGTCAGCGGCTCATGGGAGGAAGCTTTTGGACTAAATGCTTGTGAGTATTTTATGTCGTGGGGGTTGTCTAAGGCAGTAGGAGAGATTGCGGCTGCTGGCAGATCAGTTTACAATTTGCCTATGTTTATGAATTGTGTGGCGATTGGTATGCCGCTGAAGGCGGGGGATATTCCAAGCGGTGGACCTTTGCCGAGAGTGCACAAGATCTGGCGGATCTTTGCACCAGCAATCGATTTATATGGACCGGATATTTATTCGCCGTTTTATAAGGAAGTAAGTTCTGAATTTGCCGCAGCGAACGCGTTGATTATACCAGAGATGGGACAGGATAAGAATGCGGCTTCCAAGGCGCTCTTTACGGTGGCAGCTTATAATACGATTTGTTTCAGTCCATTTGGGATAGATGGTATGATGACACCGTTGAGTGAAAACGATCTGCTGTCACAGACCAATTCAGATGTGGTGCCGTACGATGAGAATGCAGGTAATCTGTTGGCGGAAAGCTATCGCATGCTTCATCTGTTGTGGCCGCAGATTCTTAAGGCACAGGAAGAAGGACGTATTTATGCTTTCCTACAGCAAGGTGACCAGAGAACGGAATTCATCATGGATGATTATATCTTGAAAATATCTTATGGAGGCGGACTCGGACATATGGGGCAGCCGGTACCGCGAAAAGAGGATTCTCCAGTAGGCGGTGGCTTTGTGATTCGACAGGATAAGGACACATTTTTAATCTGTGGTATATCATGCAATGTTAAGGTGGAACCAAGATACGGAAGTCAGGAGCAGGTATTTGTATTGGATAAGCGGGAATTGAAACTGACGGAAACTGGTCTGGAGCCGGGACGTATTTTTAACGGTGACGAGCGTAACTTTACTGTTATAGGGGCGTGGCCGACAGTACAGACATTGACGTTTTATAGAAGGTAGAGAAGGATATTACTGATAATATGAATAAGAATTCATTATCGATAAGAATGATTCTTGTAGTAATTGCATTAATTTTGCCACTCAATATCTATGCATTGCATTCGGCTACACGCTCTCAAGAAGTTATTATTGAGCAGACAGTGAACAGCATGCATAATATCGTAAATATCTATATGAATGATATAGAAGGTAAGATGATGACAATCAATAATTTTATCCTAGAGCTCGAAGAGCAGGATAAAAATCTTGAGGACATTGTGAGGGCACAGTATTGGGACAACTATTATATATCAGCAATGGGACTGCGAGATACTCTTAATACTCATATTGCGGTATACGACGATGCAGATTTGTATTTCTTTTACAGTGAGGGCATGGAACATGGGATGCTGGTGGAAGACGCGCAGAATGTGTCAAAGGCACGGTTGGAAGAATATTTTTTTGCAGATGTGGAGAGTTATAATGATCGGAGATGGCAGATCGTAGCGATTGATGGATCGAAATGGTTGTTTCATGTGAATCCGTGGAAAGGCGTGTTTATAGGCGCTGCGATACAGTTAGATCAGTTGGAAACGGAAATTGTCACAAATTTGGGATACAAAACGGCAGTAGTTTATTTTGATCATGAAGTCGGGACGGAGAACAATGATCATATGCTCGATGTCGTCTACCAGTGTGGTAAAAGAAATATTTATCTGCATATCCGTTTTGAACGAAATGAAGTCATCAGTAATCTGCCGACTCTTCAGAAGCTGGGTCAATGGCTGGCCGTATTTGAACTTTTGATCATACCGATCATGATCTGGGTTATTAGATATCTGGTTCTTAACCCGCTTAGGACAATTAACTCGGCTGTCAGCCGGTTAAAAACGGATCCGAATGTGAGGATAGATGGCAAGGCTTCCACGGAAGATTTTGATTATGTATACCGAAACTTTAACAGTATGGCTGATGAGATTGTGGAGCTGAAGATTGATAATTATGAACAGAGACTGGAACGGCAGCGCATCGAGTTTAGGAATCTGCAGCTTCAGATCAAACCACACTTTCTTTTTAATTCTCTGAACCTGATGTATAATCTGGTGCAGATGAAAGAGTACAAAAATGTACAAATCATGCTTTTGTATTTTGCGGATTATTTTCGCTATATAAATGTGGGAACGTCGGATTTTTCCTTATTAAAGGATGAACTGAATCTGATCAGAAAATATTTGGAGGTGGCAGCTATACGTTATCCGGATTTGATTCAAGCCAATATTATGATAGAAATTGAGGAGGAACAGGTATGGGTACCGCAGCTGATGGTTCACAATTTTGTAGAAAATTTTGTCAAACATGGTCTTGATTTGTCAAAGGTTAATCATCTGCTGCTCAAGGCGTATATGGAGGACGAGAAGGTAGTAATCTGTATACAGGATGACGGTGTGGGAATGCCAAAGGAGCTGGCAGAAAATATTAATCAGGGCATATTTAAATATCCTGACGGAAAGAAACATTTGGGGATGAAAAATTCTTATCAGAGAATCAGGAATCTGTATGTGGAACAGGGAAGTATGAGGATTGAGTCGGAAACAGGTCGGGGAATGAAAGTGATATTAAAATTCCCTGCGAAACCTGTGGAAACCGGAGAAGGCGGGGAGCGTCATGAACTTACTGATTGTCAACGATGAAGTGGTTGCAGCAAAAGGTCTTATGATGGGTATTGATTGGAAAAGCTACGGCATTGATCTGGTGGATGTTGCTTTTGAAGCTGTTTCTGCGAGGAAGAAACTAACAGAAGAGCATTTTGATATTGTGCTCTGCGATATCGAGATGCCTGGTGAGAACGGCATCGAACTGGTACGCTGGGTGAGAAAACAGAAATTAGAAGTCGAGGTTATCTTTTTGACTTGCCATGCGGATTTTGAGTTTGCGCAGGAAGCGATTCGGCTGAACTGTAAGAATTATATACTAGTTCCGGCGGCTTATGATGTGGTGGCAGAAAATATTCATGAGGTAGCGATGGAAATCAGACGGAAAAAAGAAGCACAGAAACAGCAGCAGTACGGGCAGCTATGGTTGGCAGAAAAAGAAAGCGAAAAGGAGATGGAGAAGGTTTCCCGATCGCCGGAAACAGCGGTGCAAAATGCAGAAGCCTATATAAAACGTCATTTGAATGATCCAGAGCTTAGCTTGCGGGAGATCGCTTCCTGTATGTACCTGAATGCGGATTATCTGAACCGGATATTTAAAAGGGTCAAGGGAGTCTCTATAGGACGTTATATGACGGAGCAGAGGATGGTGATGGCAGCTGATATGCTGAAGGATGGCATGTTTAATGCGACGGAAATATCCCAGTTTGTAGGATATAATTCCTATCCGTCTTTTGTCACTGCTTTCAAGAATTACTATGGATGTTCACCGTCTAAATATTTAGAGAAAGAGTAATCGATTTCCAGAAGGGATATAATTAAATTCCTATTTTTCCAGAGTAGGATTACCGCATTTCGATAGAGGATGCGGTAATCCTTTGTCTATAGTATTTTGATGATTCCAAAACACATGATTTTTCAATATGCAATTTGATGGTTTAGCCATCTTTCCCAAGATTGGTATACAGCAAAATGACGATCAGATAACAAAAGGTCGACTTTTATATAGTGCAAAGTCATTTTAAAAAATGGTGATACTAGTAAATCAATGTTAATATTTACCCATAAGAAACGTGCAGAATATAATGTGCTGAGGCATAGGAAAGGGAGAGAAATGAAATGAAAGCAAAAAAAATATTGGCATTAACTATGTGCATGGGAATGGTTGTATCTATGCTGACAGGCTGCGGCGGAAATTCGGGCAGCGAAAATTCCGGCAACGGAAGTTCTGACGGTGGATCAAGTGCTGCCAGTACAGTTGCTGAAGGAGAGGTTGTAGACATTATTATGCCGATGGCGACTTTAGGAGAGGCACCTGGGCAACTGGCGGAAGTAGAGGCAAAGATTAATGAGATTACAGAGGAGAAGATAGGTGTTCATTTGATCATTGAACCGATACCATTCGGCGATCTTTCCAGCCAGCAGAACCTGATGATTTCTTCTGGAGATCAAATTGACTTGGTTTTAGCACTTTGGGAAGGCGGTATCGGCAATTATGCAGAAAAAGGTGCTGTTATTGAATTAACTGACCTTGTTGATGAATATGGAAAAGATATTGTTGATGCTGCAGGTCCTGCGATTGCTGGTGGCTATTATAATAATGTACTGTATGCTGTACCGAACGCAGAATTGCAGGGACACACATATGGTTTCTATGCGAGAAAAGATGAGGTAGAGGATTTGGGATTTGAATTTGATCCGAATGAAGTATATTCCATTGAAGATTTGGAAGCCTTGTTTGCTGCCTATAAAGAAAAATATGGTACTGGACATTATTGCATTGCAGGAACCAATTCCAACAGTGACTATTTTGTGGATCTCTATGGACATGTGGACAATCTTGGGAATGGTACCGGAGGATATACCAATGGTGGTATCGTGGATTGCCTTGATGGTTCGACAACTGTGGAAAATATTTATGCGACAGATGAGTATATGACATATGCACAGAAAATGTATGAGTGGGCACAGAAAGGTTATTTCTCGGCAGATGCAGCGACAAATACGGATGCAGGTACGGCACAGATTGCCTCTGGTAACTATCTGGGGCAGTTTAACAACACAGAGGAAGTTACTATTGTACAGGTAACTTCCGCTTGTGGTACAGAGATGATTCCAATTACAATTGTCAGTCCGTATTCGGCCACTGGAATGTATCAG
>JAAUZT010000045.1 GCA_014804485.1 Lachnospiraceae bacterium | reverse complement strand
TTCCGATTGCGTTGAGAATGCGGACGAAACCGCCCTCTATTCGCCATCCGGGCTCATTTCGGGCTTTTCGGGACATAGGCTTATTGCCCATTAGGGTAATAAGCACGTCCCTTGAAATTGCTGGCTGATGAACGGAATATTAAGAAAATCTCATATTCCTACGCAGGACGACTGCGAGAACATTTTGCGAAATCTGGTTTTTGAATTTTGTAGAGGCGGATTTTGACATCTGTGTCTTTATGGGAAAATGAGTAGGGATATTTTGGTATAAAAAAATAGATATAGTGCACAAAAGCGGAAGATTGAAACAGTATAAAATGATGAAAATATCAAAGTTGCTTGACAAGGAACAGCGCGTGAGAGATAATGTAGTTACTTTAATAAAATATTTAATAAAAGAATATAAGTAACTAAAATGATTAGAAGAAGGAGGACTACACTATGTTACAGCAAGTTATGACAGCACCGGGAGAAATTGAATTTCATGAGGTTCCTATGCCGGAAGCGGGGGAGAATCAAGTACTGATTAAGATCATGAATATCGGGATCTGCGGTTCTGATATTCATGTTTATCACGGGAAGCATCCGTTTACTTCTTATCCGGTTACACAGGGACATGAAGTGTCGGGCGAGATTACGGCACTTGGTGCAAAGGTGGAAGGATTTCATGTAGGGCAGAAGGTGACTATCGAGCCGCAGGTATATTGCGGACATTGCCATCCGTGCAGACATGGTAAATATAATCTCTGCGAGGAATTAAAGGTTATGGGATTCCAGACTACGGGAACGGCTTCGGAATATTTTGCAGTGGATGCTTCTAAGGTTACGCCGATTCCTGAGGATATGTCTTTTGAGGAAGGAGCCATGATCGAGCCTTTGGCAGTAGCTGTACATGGTGTCAAGCAGGTGGGAGACGTACGGGGCATGAATATCGTGGTTATCGGTGCGGGTCCTATCGGTAATCTTGTAGCGCAGACCGCTAAAGGAATGGGCGCGGCGAAGGTCATGATTACGGATGTGAGCGATCTTCGGCTGGAGAAGGCAAAAGAGTGCGGAATAGATGTCTGTGTCAATACAACGAAAACAGATTTCGGCGAGGCTATGCTGGTGGCTTTCGGTCCCGACAAGGCGGATGTAATCTACGACTGTGCGGGAAATAACATTACCATGGGCCAGGCAATCAAGTATGCCAGAAAGGGAAGCACGATCGTTCTGGTAGCTGTTTTTGCAGGAATGGCGGAGATTGATCTTGCAGTAGCCAACGACCATGAGCTGGATATTAAGAGTACCATGATGTACCGGCATGACGATTATATTGACGGTATTCGACTGGTTAACGAGAATAAGGTCTTTTTGAAACCCCTGATTTCCAAAACTTTTGCGTTCAAGGATTATCTGAAAGCATATCAGTACATAGATGACAATCGGGAAACCACGATGAAAGTGATTATCAATGTGCAGGAATAGATTGAAAAATCAGTGATTTTTCAATCGCAAATTTGTGCCGACGCTGTTAGCGTCTTGGCTTACAAATTCGCAGGCTGAGAGGAAGGTATGAATATTAGTGTGAAAAATAAATTTTTCACACGCAAGTTTGTGCTTGCGCCCAAACTCGCAGGTTGAGCAAGAATGAGGGATTAATATGAATGATATGCAGTTATAATAGGAGGGCTTATGGGAAGCAAAGACGAAAGCGGAAGAGTGCCGCTGATCAGTAAAATAGCATATGGATTCGGTGATGTGGGATGTAATTTCAGTTGGATGTTTGTAAGTAATTTTTTAATGATTTTTTATACGGACGTGTTCGGGATCAGTATGGCGGCAGTATCGGGACTCATGTTGTTCTCCAGATTCTGGGATGCCATTAATGACCCGATTATAGGTGGGCTTACGGATAAGACGAAGTCCAGATGGGGACGTTACAGACCTTGGCTCCTCATTGCGGCACCGATTACGGCGATTATTCTGGCAATGACGTTCTGGGCGCATTCGGATTGGCCGAATACTGCGAAAATCGTGTATATGACGATTACATACTGCCTGCTGGTGTTAGGGTATACCTGTGTCAATATTCCGTACGGAACCTTGTGCGGTGCCATGACGCAGAATATCGATGAGCGCGCGGCAATCAATACCTCCCGTTCGGTAGCGGCGATGATAGCGATTGGCATCATCAATATTATTACGGTTCCTCTGGTTACGAAGTTCGGGAGCAGTAATGCGGGACACGGGTATCTTACCGTGGCGGTTTTATACGGATGTATCTTTGCGGCATGTCATTTCTTCTGTTTTGCAAAGACGAAAGAAGTAGTGGAAGTTCCTGAGAAGGAGAAGACACCGATCAAGGTACAGTTAAAAGCAGTCTCGCAGAATAAGCCCTATCTGTTGGCGCTAGTGGGACAGATTCTTTTTGGATTTACTCTTTACGGGAGAAATGCGGATATTTTATATTACTTTACTTATGTGGAAGGCAATGCGGCGTACTATACCACATATTCTATGTGCATTATCATTCCTTCCGTGATTGGAGCGGCTTGTTTCCAGCCCGTCTTTCATAAGACAAATAATAAAGGCAGAACGGCTTCTATCTTTGCACTCCTGACGGGAGTCTGTATGCTGGCGCTCTATTTGTTTAATGTAAATGAAAGCCCGATTTGGTTTTATGCATTTTCGGCGTTGACACAGCTCTTTTTCTCCGGATTCAATACGGCGATCTATGCGATCATTCCAGATTGCGCGGAATATGGACAGTGGAAGACAGGGCTCCGTAATGACGGTTTCCAGTATGCCTTCATTTCTCTGGGAAATAAGGTGGGAATGGCGCTTGGAACTGCCTTGCTTGCAGGACTGCTCGGAAAATACGGCTATGTGGCGAATCAGGAGCAGAATGCGGCAGTGGTCGGTATCATGAAACATGCGTTCACGACGGTTCCGGGTGCATTGTGGATCGTGACGGCGGTAGTGCTTTATTTCTATCGCTTGAATAAGACACGGTATAATGAGATCGTGAAAGAATTGGCAGATAGGAAGAATGAAGGATAATTTTATGGCAGCAGTCTCGCTCGGCGACCTAGTGCGAGCGAGACTGCATATTCGATCAGATAGAGTGAGTTAGGGAGACTATGGGGTGTCGGGGTATAGATCTGCGATAGATCGAGCAGTTCCCGAAGCTACGGATATCGTGTCATAGGTTACGGGAGCCCCGTTGTATGTGATCGCCACATTATGGTTCTTTCCCGCAGCACCCGGAGCGTATGAGAACAGCAGCAATACATAATCGCTGACCGATTCCCTGCGGCGCAGAAGCGGAGACTCCACGTTGATGTCCGTGATCGCAACGGTTATCAGAGCGCCGGTTTCACTGCCGTCGATATGGGGCTCATAAGCGTATGTGTGTGGTAATCCGTTGTAATAGATATATTGGCAGTCATTTTCCGTAATTACATACCATTTGCCCGAGTCGCAGGAATCCAGTACATCCCGGAGAGCAGTTGATATGTTCTGCTTGGTGATGCGGGTTAAATCCAGAATATTCGGGGTAGAGGAAGCGGGCAGGTAGCTGTTGTTATCCCACTCGTCAAAGTAGTCAGTATCATCCATAAAGTCAGTATCATCGAATATATCCTCATCTTCATCAGACAAAATGTAGAAGTAGTCGGCTCTGCCGTCCTTTTTACATCTTTCCAGCCAGCTTTTTCTTGATTCTTCATCCAACTCTCCGGCTAAAACGGCGAAGAAGTTAACTTTGTCTTCCTCATATGCCTTGAGGGCATAGTGGTCTACGATATTCTTTTCTCTCTGCGTATTCGACATATCTGTACGTTCGAACATACCTAAGGCATGATAACCTATGCAACATGCAAAAAATGAGATGTTTTCCTCCTCAAACATCCGATCGAGATATTCTTGCTGTGTCTTTTCATCTAGCTCTAAGAAAATAGCTCCGAAGTAGGTCAGCATTTCTTCGTCATAATATTTTTCGGCTAAAGAATCCATATTGGTCTCACCTACATATTCCATGCTGACAATGAAGGGATACTCCAACGGGCGTGAAGTAGATTTCGCTGCGTTTGGTGCCATGCGTTCGATCAGTGCGGTGACTGCTGACACTGCCGTTGCATCTGATATATATTTTTCTGATTTTGCACTGAAGAAGACAGGCATTGTGCTCTGGTCAGACAGGGTGATCAGTGTACCGCTGTATTTGCTCTGCACTTCTGCGGTCAGGTTATAACCGATCTCGATGATATAGGGAGCTTGGTAGTATGCTGACTGTATGTAATTGTACAAAGTTACGGAGTCACCGGTTGAGGAATCATCGGTTACAGAATCATTGTCTCCGGAGCGGTAGATTTCCTGAATATCGTCACCGGATCGGTAAGCTTCCTGAATTTCCGTGGAGGCAGCAATTACGATATCCATATCTTCCTGTGTCATCCTACCGTTTTTCAGTGCTGTCCGGCACTGGGTCGTGATATGGCGGACAAGGTTCTTCATCTCGGAATCTCTCCATGAACCAAACGAGTGGTACTCGTCTTTGCGGACGAGAACAAGGTGGCTGTAGCCATTCGTAACACTGGAAGACGGTTTGTCCGCCTCGGTGGCGCCGCCTGTAAGAATATAGAAGATTCCGTCTTCATATTCGATGCTGTAATCCGGTGTCTGACTGATGGCATTGGAATCCTGTGCTGCAGTATTTACGGTATCAGATGCTGTTTGACTGGCGGATGAGTCGATAGTGTTGCCCGTTGTTTCACCGTCGGATGAGATCGAAGTGTCGGTTAGCGTTATGCGGTCAGTCGATGATTTCGCGGTAGGTGCTGCATATGCGCCGAGAACCGCTGCACCGCCGACTAATATACCGGTAATAAATACGGCGGCAGTTTGTACCGCTTTGGGGATTTTCTTGTATTTCATGATTGCCTCCAACCGTCCTTTCAATAATTCTTTACTTTCGTTTAGGGTAACGGAAGCCAGCGTATCCTGATAGGAACCGCCTGTGCCAATGGCATTTAGCAGCGTGTCACCGTAAGATTTGCGCGATTTGTCGGAAAGTGTCGTAATAACTCTCTCATCACAGGAGAGTTCGCAAGTCCGATTGATCTCGCGACCCATTAGGTAAGCGAAGGGATTAAACCAGTGCAGACAGATGGTAAGCTGCACCAGCCATTTATAGAACATATCCCGTCTTTTATAATGAATCAGTTCGTGCAGTACCGTGTAATAGAAATCATCTTCCGAAAGATCGATGGTCGGCAGTACAACACGTGCATGTGTGAATCCGATTAACAAGGGTGATGATACGAGATCGTTTACGCATAATTCGACTGTGCCCTTAATATGGTTTTCAGCCATGATCTGTCCGAAACGTTCTAACAGGGTGATATCATCTACAGGTTTGCTTCCTGCGATGACATATTTCACAAAACTCTGATAGACGGTGATCTTGCGCACAAACAGAAGCAGTGCAGCGACCAGCCAGAGTATGCAGAGTGCTTGAACGGTATTTTCCGTTATGCGGTGTGCCGATTTGCTTTCTGATATATCATCGATAGATTGTGGAAAATTATCGTTGCCGATTCTGGAGTATGTTATGGCAACTTCGGCTGCCGGATTGTCCATACTGCCTGTCGCAGTATCTTTTTTAGTGGAAGAGTCTTCTGTATTCGTTTCGATATCGGCATTGTCGTTGCTGTCTGTATAGGCGGCAAAGTCCTCAGCATTCGTTTCGATATCAGCATTATTGTTGCTGTCTATATGGGCAGGAGAGTAAGCTCCTGATTGTTCTACTAGCTGTTCCGCCTGACTGAAAAGGTTTCCTATCAAGCTTGTTTCAGGTGTTATAGGAAGGAGAAGGCGGGCAATTACCAGAAGCCAGATATAGTACTGCCAGCGTTTGCTCAGCCGATTTCGGTATAACGGACGGCAGACTAAAAGAAGCAGGATCAATATAGTTCCCGAAAGCGACAGAGATAAAATTGTTTTCAATAATTCAAGCATGTTTAGCAGTCCTCCGTACCGATGTCGTGTGAGATTTCGGCGTTTAATTCGTCCCAGTATTTCTTCAAATCCTCATAATCCGCTACGGACAGCAGATCCTTCTGTATCAATGCGGAGACAAGACCCTTAGCATTGCCTTCATAGACTTTGTGGAGAAATGTCTCTGCCTGTGAAGACTGGTATTCATCTGCGGATACGATTGCCGTGTATTTGTTCCGGTGTCCGATCTTATTGGTTTTCAGAAGTCCCTTGTCGATCAGACGAGAAAGCAGGGTGATGATGGTATTCTTCGTCCAATCCATTCCTTTCTCTGACAGTGCTGTAACGATCTCAGCATAAAGCGCCGTCCCGCCGTTTGCCCAGATCACTTTCATCAGTTCCAGTTCATAGTCCGATATCTGCTGCATGGTATAGCCTCCCTTTATATGTCTAATATAAGCGTACAAGATGTAATCTAAACAAAAGATAACACTTTGTACGCTTAGTGTCAATACTTATTTTGATGTATTGAAGAACACATTAAAAGAACGAAAGAAGTTGATTGTATTTAAAAATATGGTATTGTACTATTAGAGGTGAGTCCTACCGTAAAGTGGACTGCTAAAAGAGTTAGTGACTCTGATGGAGTTACTACACAAATAGTTATGTGGAAGCGATTAAATTTGACAAAATGGCACAGTATGGAGGCAGCGTATGGAATTAGCGGTTTTATCTGATATACATGGCAATTATGAGGCGTTTCAGAGATGTGTGGAATATGTTTTGGAGAGAGATATCGACATGTTTCTCTTTCTGGGTGACTATCTGGGCGAATTTCCGTATCCGCAGAAAACGATGGAGACACTATATTCTCTCAATGAGAAATACAAATGCTTTTTTATCAGAGGAAATAAAGAAGATTACTGGATCAGCCGGAGATATGACGACGATTGTGTATGGAAAAACGGTAATTCAACAGTGGGAGCCATGAAATACTGCTATGCAAATCAGACCGAGAAGGATATTGAATTTTTTAAGAATTTTCCGATCTGTCAGGAGATCATATTTGAGGGTGTCGCACCGATCATGGCCTGCCATGGTTCGCCCGACAGAAATAATGAGAAATTACTTCCCAACCATGAAAAGACTAAAAGTATTATTGAACAATGCCCGGATCGGTATATCATCTGCGGGCACACACATGTACAGAACGCGGCGGCGTATGGCGATAAAATTGTCCTGAATCCGGGAGCGGTAGGCGTGTCCTTACATAGCGGCGGCAAAGCGCAATTTATGATTCTGCGGCAGAATATGCATGAGTGGGAATATGAATTTATCAGTCTGGATTATGACAAAGCGAGAGTCATAAAAGAGATGCATGAATCAGGGCTTCATGATATAGCGCCATATTGGAGTATGGTGACAAGACATTTGATACTTACCGGAGAGGTATCGCACGGAACCGTTTTATCCAGAGCAATGGAATTATGCAGGGAGGAAAACGGTACGTGTGATTGGTATGATGTTCCTGAGAAATATTGGGAAAAGGCTGTTGAGGAACTGCTGGGTCAAGTGTGACAGAATTTATAAAATATAAAGGCAGATGACCGAAGTTATCTGCCTTAAAGTTTGAATGAAATAGGTGGGTGACAATCCACATCTCCTAACAATGGGCGGCGGCCGCCTGTTCCGTCCTCAGATTTCATTCAATATAGCCTACTCATTTGGTAATTTAATTATACAAAAGTTTCAGGTTATGTCAAGGTTTTTAATGTGCCCTTTTGCAGATTATCAAGATTTTCGGCTCTTTTGGAATTGTGTTCCGGATGAAAGTAGCTTATACTTATATTATTTTATAGTTGGTATTGATTGCAGCAATCGATAGGAAGGAGACAGCGACATATGAGTAAAGATTTAGTTCCGTTTTGGGAGAAATCATATCAGGAATATGATACGATTGCATTTTCCAATGAGCCTAATGTAACCATTACTGAATTTGAGCATTTATTGAATGATCAGGCAAAAGTGTTGGACGTAGGGTGCGGAGAAGGTCAAAACGCCATATATTTAGCCGGTAAAGGGCATTATGTTGACGCTTTTGATTTATCCGAATATGGGATTGCAAAGTTAAAACATAGATGTGAATTATCTAACGTACAGGTAAATGCATTTACAGCAGACTTAACGACATATCAGTTCGAGCGGTACTATGATATGATTACTTGTTTTGGCACATTACATTTTGTAGATAAGAATGAGTGGAAAAAGTTTATAAAAAACGCAAAAGAATATACGAATATTGGCGGTATTCATATCATTCAAATATTTACGGATGTTGTGCCGGCATCTGAGGATATTGCACCATTTGCGATTGGTTTGGCAAAAGATGAGGAAATCAAAGAATTGTATACTGATTGGGAAATATTACAGTTTAAATCTTATGTGTTCGAAGATGAACATCCGAATGTGCCGAAACATATGCATGCTTCAAATAAAATCGTTGCCAGAAGAGTAAAGTGATAAATTCGGTGGATTGAGAGTTGAATAAAACCCGAAATCGAAGTTGGGTGGAGAGAAAAACATGATTGCTTTAATCGTAGCCTTTGCTAAAAATCATCTGGCAGGAAACAAAGACATATAAATAAAATTGGAAATTGAAGGGAGAAAAATATGAGTAAACCGAGGTATATGGAAGAATTGCTAAAAATAATTTTTTCATGGTTAGGTGCTGCATTTATTGTTATGGGAGCTTCCTGTATAATTCAAAGTGTAGATAAGCAGTAAAGGATTTACAAAAATAGATACCTAGACTAAACTGTCATTGCTGACCAGGCAGTTAGCAAATGAACAGAAAAGGAAGGTA
>JAAUZT010000044.1 GCA_014804485.1 Lachnospiraceae bacterium | reverse complement strand
ATGCACAGAAATTATGCATTCTGCATAATTTCGCGCATGTCTGTCTCGGGTTTTCTGTGACTTCCGCTTACGCTTCACTCACAAAAAACACCTCGCGGAAGCACCTTCTGAACAGTTACAAATATTTCAGCATTGAATATCCGGCTAATTTTTTGTAAAATATAGCTATTCCAATGCAAAAGGAGGTTCTCTTATGGACAAAACCGGCAACCAAAATGCAAATAACGGCTACGATGCGGAAGAAATGACGGTCGAACTGGACTTAGAAGACGGTACTTCCGTCACATGTGCCATTGTAACGATCCTGTCAGTCGGCGATCAGGACTATATTGCACTTCTTCCCCTTGACGAAAACGGAGATAATGCGGACGGAGAAGTCTGGTTCTACCGTTACCGCGAGAATCCGGATGATCCGAACGAGGAGCCGGAGCTTAGCTATATCGACGACGATGAGGAATATGAAGCCGTTACGGACGCGTTCGACGAATATCTGGATTCTGCGGAATTTGATGAATTGGTAGAAGAAGATGACTGACACAGGCATTTTATGAAGCGGGAGGGGACATCCTTTCCGCTTTTTCCCTGGTATGCCATAAGATATAGCTCCCGTCTGGCTCTGGTCATCGCAACGTAGAACATGCGCCGCTCCTCTTCGATTTCCTCGTCAGTCTGTGATCTGGCAGACGGTATCGTGCCCTCCTGACAGTCCGGTATATAGACTGTGTCGAACTCCAATCCCTTGGATGCATGCATGGTCATAAGTCTGATTCCCGCCGCCTCTGTTTCACACGTCCTGACATTCCGTAAAGTTTCTTCATATTGACTAATATAGTCATCTATCTGTGCAAAAGTTTGAAATACTTTTGCAAATTCCTGAAATTCTATCCCGATTCCAATCAGCTCCCCTGCTTTATCCATGCCATACTTTTCTGTAAGATACCGGTCATATCCGATAATCCTGCGAATATAGTGAATCTGCAGATGAGGGCTCTTGGTGCGCAGGGATTCCAGATCGCGGAACAATTTCCTGATCCGTTCCTGCAAGACAGGTGTATCCCGATAGTAAGCTGTCAATTCTGCTTCGCTGATTTGCTCCTGCGATACTGCTTCTCTTTTCAGATATCTGACGGGCCGATTCATGATCCGCAGGAAATGTTTGCGCATGAACTCTCCCGCTCCCTGCGCCAACGCCATATATGCCATGATATCCTGTATCACAAAGTGTCGGAAACGGCTCTTCGGCGCTTCTTTCATGGTAAACGGTATCCCTTTCCTGCGAAGAGTCTGCGCCCACATGGCGCAGTCATAGTTTGTCCTGCATATCATCGCGCATGCTTCTAAGGACTCCAGTTCTTTTTTCCGTTCCAGCTCTTCTGACAACCACTCTTCCTCTTCCGCTGCCGATCGGAAGAGCTGCAGATTTAGTCCTGATCCTTCTTTGTGAGAGGCACGAACCTGCTTCTCGACTCGGTTATGATTTTCGCTGATCACTTTGCCTGCAGCTTCCACGATCTGACTGTTGCAACGGTAATTGATATCCAGAAAAATTCTGTCGGCAGACGGGTAATCTCTCATAAAATCACGCATAATGCCGGGACTGGCCCCTCGAAATCCATAGATGGACTGGTCGTCGTCACCCACGATAAACAGATTATCCTCCGGTGCCGCCAAGAGTCTGATGATCTCGTACTGCTTCGGCGATATATCCTGAAACTCATCAATCAAGATGTATGCAAACTGCTTCTGCCAACGGGCCAGGATATCCGGCTGTGCTGTCAGCAGATCATAACAATGACACAGAATATCATCAAAATCCATCTGTTTAAATTCCCGCAAGTAAGAAGCATACTCTTCTGCCAGAAACAGTATGTCTCCTTCTCCGATCTTCTGCACCGGAAGCGGCTTTATAACGGAAGATGTCTTATATGCGCTCAATGAAGCAATCACACTGTCCATGTCTTCTTCCTGCAGACATGCAAAACGCTTGTACATATGAATGATCTGTCTGATCAGTTTCCTCCTCTCAGTTTCCGTAATGATGACATAATCGCGATACTGCGCAGATTGTTTCAGAATATGATAGAACACGGCATGAAAGGTGCCGAACCTGACCGGTGGTCTCTCCGGTTCCGTGAGACGAAAGAAGCGTTCCTGCATTTCCAGCGCCGCCGCTTTCGTAAAAGTGATGACAAGAATATGTGACGGGTCTATGCCCCGTCCGTTGATGAGCTGTCTGATACGGTGTACGATGACGTAAGTCTTGCCGCTGCCGGGACCGGCAAAAACCTGCGCTGCCCCGGCAGTATGCATTATAGCCTGTTCCTGATTGGGATTCCCCGTAAATTCAGGCATCTTGTAATTTCTCGATTCCTTTACGGATTCTGGCAAGAGACTCCTCTTTACCAAGCACTTCCATGATCTCGGTAGCGCCTGCCGGTGTCATCTGCTTGCCGGAAACTGCCGTCCGTATCGGCCACATCACGTATCCGTTTTTACAGCCCTTCTGCTCCACGTAGGAAACAAGAGTCTGATACAGTGCAGCATTGCTGTAATCCGTCTGCTCTTCCAGAAGCGGCAGAACCTCCTGCAATACTTCCAGTGAGGACTCTTTATTTGTCTTCATCTTCTTGTGGGTATACATCTCCACGTCATATTCCGGTAATTTCTCAAAGAAATCGACCATTTCCTTGATATCCGGGAAAATCTCTATTCTTGTCTTAACCATTGCGGCAATCTTATGAAGATCCAGATGGCCGCTGAGTGCTTCTTTCAGATACGGTTCCGCCATCTCGTAGAATTGGTCGGCATCCATCTCCTTGAAATATTCGCCGTTCATCCATTTCAATTTCGTATAATCAAATACTGCCGGTGATTTGGATAGATGATGATAATCAAATTTCCCAATCAATTCTTCCAGCGTAAAGATCTCCGTGTTATCTTCCGGACTCCAGCCAAGCAGCGCCACAAAATTAACGATCGCCTCCGACAAAAATCCCTGTTCGATCAGATCCTCATAGGAAGAATGCCCGCATCTCTTGGACAATTTCTGGTGATTCTCGTCGGTAATCAGCGGACAATGCACATATTCCGGTATTTCCCAGCCGAACGCCTCATAAAGACGGTTATATTTGGGGGAAGACGACAGATATTCATTGCCACGCACCACATGGGTGATACCCATCAGATGATCGTCCACAACATTAGCAAAGTTGTATGTGGGATAGCCGTCCGATTTGATCAGGATCATATCATCCAGTTCCGCATTATCCACGCTGATATCTCCGTAGATGTCATCATGGAAAGTGGTGGTACCCTCCGTGGGATTATTCTGTCTGATCACGTAAGGTTTTCCGGCGACAAGATTTGCCTCCACCTCTTCCTTCGATAAATGCAGACAATGCTTGTCATAAACATTGATCTCCTTGTCCGCTACGGTACGCGTCAGGGATGCAAGACGCTCCTTATCACAGAAACAGTAATATGCCTCTCCCTTGTCCACCAGTTCCTTGGCGTATTGCAGATATATTCCCTGTTTCTGACGTTCGCTCTGTACATAAGGTCCCACGCCGCCGTCGTTGTCCGGTCCTTCATCATGAATGAGTCCGGTTTTCTCAAGCGTACGGTAGATAATATCCACCGCCCCTTCCACATAACGCTCCTGATCAGTATCCTCTATTCTCAGGATAAAGTCACCGCCCTCATGCTTCGCAATCAGGTAGGCATACAATGCCGTTCTGAGATTTCCTACATGCATGCGTCCCGTAGGGCTGGGCGCATATCTTGTTCTTATTTTCTGACTCATAATTTCCTCCTTACTTCATAGCCGGAATTTTCCTGTCCGCCGCTTCCTTAAAGGAACCTACCGCCTTCGCTGCAGCCGGTATGGTAATATTCGTTCCGGCACCCGCCACGCAGCCGCCCGGACATGCCATACCCTCGATCAGACACCCGTTCTTCTTGCCCGCCTTGGCAAGCATCAGCATCTTTTTACACTCGGATAAACTTTCCGCATGTTCAATATTCACTTCCACATCGGGATAGTATTCCCGCACACATTCTTCGATGGCGCTTGCCACGCCGCCTGCCACACCATAACCGCGTCCCGCACCGGTAGCGCCTTTCAGCTCGTCCATCGCCTTGATCTCGTCGAGCAGGATTCCTCTCGCCTCGAAGATTCCCGTCAGTTCCTCGAATGTAATGACAAAATCCACATCCGAACGAATCGTCCTTCTGGACGCCTCCAGTTTCTTAGATGCACATGGCCCGATAAAGACAACTTTGGCATCGGGATGATCCTCTTTTATGATTCTGGCCGTCGCCACCATAGGTGTCAGCGCATTAGATATCTTGTCTATGGTCTCGGGAAAAAACCGCTTTGCCAACACAGACCATGACGGGCAACAGGAGGTCAGGCTGAAAGGCAGCTTACCTGTCGCCACCTCCATGGCGTAGTGCTCCGCTTCTACCATAGCTCCCAGGTCGGCGCCGATTGCCGTTTCATAGACATCATGGAAGCCTAACTCCTTCAAAGCAGTCTTCAACATGTCCGGCGTCACATTCGGCCCGAACTGTCCCGCAAAAGCAGGCGCTACCTGCGCAATGATCTTATTTCCCGACTGCATGGCACGAATCAGCTGAAATATCTGAGACTTATCCGCAATTGCACCGAAGGGACAATTCACCATGCACTGACCGCAGGAAACACACAGATCATTATCGATGACCGCCCTGCCCTTCTCGTCATTCTTGATAGCTCCCACCCCACAGGCTCCCGCACAAGGTCTTACCTGATGGGATATGGCATCGTATGGACAGACTGCCTTACACTTACCGCACTTAATGCATTTCTCCTGATCAATGACAGATTTGCCGTTCCTCATGGATATCGCGCCGCGGGGACATACTTCCCGACAAGGATGTGCCACACATCCCATACACCGATCCGTCACCTGATAACAGTTCTCCGGACAGGCATTGCAGGCCGAAGGAATTACCTGCATAAGAGGCGGTTCATAATATTTCTCGGAAATATTGCTTTCTTCTAATCCCTGCGTCAGATGTACCAGCCGATTCTCCGGCCGCAAAGATAACCCCATTGCAAGCCTGATCCGTTCACGCACGATGGCACGTTCTCTATAAATACTCTCATACTCCGATTCATCATAATCGACAATCTGATATGGAAGCGCTTCCACATCATCGATCAAGTTCTCTGAATGATAAGCCAGATTAGCTACCTCTTTGAAAATACGGCGTCTGTTCTTGCGAACCTGCGTATCGATCCCTCTCATACAATCCTCCGTCATTTATATGTTAATATTTTCACAAACTTTTCGCATATCATCACGTAAGCTGTCACGAATGTAAGGAAAATCCCCGTAAGTTATCATGTCTATTTTTGCATAAACTTACGGGGAAATCAAGTACATTTACCAATCTACTTTTTACGACGGCTCAGCCAGATGATCAGTCCGTTCACCAGACACAGAAGCGGAAGCAGAATAACAGACACAAATCCGACGATATAGACAACCTGCGCATTGAATGCCAGATAACCGATTGCATAATATTTCACCGGAATCGCCACGGAGTCCTCGCGGTCCGCCAGGCTGGCAATCACGCTGCCGAACAGCTTCACATTATAACCCGGTACGATCTCATCCGCCATGGCAGTAAACATCTGCTCCGTCGCCACAATGACCGCCTGTGATTCTCCTCCTGACTCAGTACCCTTTCTCACTTTCAGTCCAATCACGAATGGACCATCGATATCCTCTTCACCTTTGCGATAATTATCGCCTTCCATCATATCCGTCTTACTGAAAGCACTCCCGCTCGTTGTCAGAAATGGCTGATAAGACACATCATCAGCGTCATCCGGGTAAGTCAGTCCTCTGGATAAAGGTGCCAGCACCGTCCCGCCGGACACCTTTTCCGTAAGATCCCCTTCCTCAATTTCAGGAAAAAGATTGTACGGATTCTGATAATAATAACTGCGATCTCCCTCCGCGATCACACCGTCCACCACAGATACATTGTAATATCCCATGATCTTCTCAAACTGTTCCATACTCGTACCTGTCCACGTAGGAATAATAAGTGCATTGCCGCCCTGTTCCAGATACGCTAACACCTTATTTGTATCATCTTCCGAATAATCATTGACCGGTG
The DNA here is from genome assembly GCA_014804485.1 of Lachnospiraceae bacterium. Lineage (GTDB taxonomy): Bacteria > Bacillota > Clostridia > Lachnospirales > Lachnospiraceae > UBA3282. The sequence continues at coordinate 7,209 of JAAUZT010000044.1, read as the reverse complement.
CATTCAGAATAATGCCACGGGCATCTTCCGGAATCTCATCCACCATGTGAAGACTCAGATTCTCATAAGTCACGTTTTCCTTAGCCAGGGCATTCAAGAATTTTTCATCAAAAACAAGCTCATCATGTCCCGTTACGATATAGAATTTGGGAATATCGTCTGTCGTCACACGCATGATCGCCGAGAGCAGCTGTCCCTCCCCATCATATCCCGCAATCTCATAACTGTAAGTGGTATAATTCGGTTCATAAGCATAGATATCATTGTAATCCACTACTGTATCTCCGCTTGGTCCGACCACGATCAAACTGTTGCGAGAAGGTTCCGTATCCGTATATTTATAGTAAAACTTCGGATTCGCTATCGGATCGATGTATTCTACCTTAATATGCTTAGAGAGTCCCTTAAATTGCTGCAGTGTCCTGTCCAGATCCTCATCCTTCGCCGCCTCCTCCGACAGAACATTGATCGTGACATCCTGTGACAGTCCGCCGATGATCCTCTCGGTATCTTCCGTGAGCGTATAGAGCTTATTCGCCGTCACATCAAATGATGTGTACTGATCGGGCACATAATTCAGTCCAATATTTACCGCAATAGTCAAGATGGCCGTCAACAGAATATTGACGATACTGTACGCCCCCAGTTTGACTTCTCTGCCTGCCACCGCATATCTTCGTTTCTGAATGGACTGGGTTGTGCAAAACAGTACAAATGCCGTGGCAGTCACAAAATATGCCACGGATTCCACCTGAAAATAGCCATTACACAATGCATCAAACCGTCCTACCATATCAAAGCATCGTAATAGCTTTGCAATATACTCTGCTATTTTCGACGTGCCGGATGAGGATATCACATTGCAAAGTCCCGACATAATATATCCCAGAAACATCGCTGCAAAAGACAACACAGCCGCAATCACAATGCTTTCGGTCAGTGAGGACATAAACAATCCGATCGCAAGACCTAAACAACCATACAGAAAAAAGCCAAGCAACGATGTGTAGGATGTGCCTGTCTGAAATTCTCCCGCACGCATCAACAATATCGGTGCCAGACCGATCACAAATACCGGGATCGCAAACATAGTCACCAATGCCAGAAATTTACCCATCACGATCTTACCCACTGACACCGGCGCCGTCAGAATCAACTGATCCGTCTTATACTTCCGCTCCTCCGCCAGCGTGCGCATGGTCAGAATCGGAACGGTAATGATCAGCAGGAACACAACGCTTTGTAAAACATACGAGATCGTGGGATATCCGGAGAGCATATTAAGCACCATAAAATATATCCCCATCATAAACAGCATAACTGCCAGATAGAGCCAGCCGATAAAAGAGTGAAAGAAGGACTTCAACTCTCTCTTATAAATCGCTATCATCGTTCAAATCCTCCTTCTGCACATCTTCTGTCAGCTTTAAGAATATATCTTCCAAAGATCTTTCGAGACGATTCATGGAAAGGATCGGCATATCCGCCTTCGATAAAGCAATCGAAAGTTCCTTCCGGATATCCGCATCTTCCGCTGTCTCCACGTGGATCACTACCGAGTCCTCCTCCGGCCCCTGTTCAATCGTATAAGCCGCAATCTGTTCCATACCCTTAAGGACCTCTTCCGCCTGCTCTTTTGTTCCGACAGCCGTCACTTCGAGCTCCGCACTGGCCTGCATCATCTGCTGCAACTCCTCCGGCGAACCGTCCGCCGCTAATTTGCCGTCCGAGATAATCATAATGTGATCACACACCGCACTCACCTCAGACAAAATATGTGAGCTTAAGATGATCGTATGTTCCTTTGCAAGACTCTTAATCAAATCTCTGATCTCTATGATCTGCTTCGGGTCCAAGCCGACCATCGGTTCATCCAATATGAGAACTTCCGGATAGCCGATGATCGCCTGCGCCAGCCCTACTCGCTGCTTATATCCCTTGGACAAGTTTCTGATCAACCGCTCTTCCACCTCATTGAGCTGTGTCTTCTCTATGACTTCTTCCACATGTTCTTTTCTTTCTTTCCTGCTGACTTTCTTGAGCTCCGCCGCGAACATCAGATATTCCCACACCGTCATATCCGTGTATAAAGGCGGAATCTCCGGCAGATAGCCGATACACTGTTTGGCTTTCTCCGGCTGTCTTAAAATATCATAGCCATTTATCTTCACGGTGCCGCTGTTGGCAGCGATATATCCCGTCATAATATTCATCGTCGTTGATTTTCCGGCTCCGTTAGGTCCTAAGAAGCCGTAGATTTGTCCCTTTTCTACCGTAAAAGACAAGTGATCCACCGCCGTATGCGCACCATATCTTTTTACCAAATTCTCAACCTGTATCAAAATAGGGTCCTCCCTTCTGCAAACGCTCATATAAATGTACTCTCAAAGTGTGTTTCTATTCTTATCAAATTGTGAAATTTCTGTGTCCGGTCATAATTGCTACAAACACATCGCCACGATTATATCATATTATATTACTAAAAACACTTTAAATTATAGTAAACAACATAACAAATTCCTGCTTCCGGTTCTTGTAGGAGCCATATACGGAAGCTTTTGTAAGACCGAAGGCATTTTTTTAATGTCGTTAACTATATAAGAAAGGGATCATATGAAGGATTATATGTATAAAGAAAACTTTGATAAGTTTCCCCTCGCAATGGCTTATGTTCCGTGGCAGCGATTTAACGGAATATACGATAATCTTGATGAAGCTCTTGACACCGGAACAATCTTTCCGGAACTCGACAAACCATTCACAGGAAGGAGATGCTGTAAAAAATGAATATGCATTTTGCCAACGAGCAGGAAAAACTGCTGCACGATATCCGGGTTCTGGACTTCGTAGTCATCGAAATGTCCCTGTATCTGGACACCCATCCTACCGACAGAAATGCAATGGAATACTTTAACCACTATAATCGTATGACCAATCAGGCCAAAAAAGAATACTCTGAAAAATTCGGTCCTCTGACTCTGGCACTCGCCGACACCACTAACTGCGGCGGCTGGGATTGGGCTACAATGCCTATGCCTTGGGAAGGAGGTTGTGCTTAATGTGGAATTATGAAAGAAGACTTGAATACCCCGTCAATATTACGGAACCTAATGCAATGCTGGCACAGGCGATTATCAGCCAGTACGGCGGTCCCGACGGTGAAATGGGCGCATCCATGCGCTACCTGTCACAGAGATATGCCTGCCCTTACAGAGAAGTTTCCGCTGTTCTGACAGATATCGGTACGGAAGAACTTGGCCACTTGGAAATCGTTGCAACAATCGTGCACCAGTTGACCAAAAATTTATCAATGGAAGACATCGAAAAATCGGGATTCGCGAATTATTACGTGGATCACACGATCGGTATCTGGCCGCAGGCTGCCAGCGGAATGCCGTTCAGTGCGGCACAGTTCCAGTCCACCGGTGATATTATTGCAGACCTGATGGAAGACATGGCTGCGGAGCAGAAAGCGCGCTTAACTTATGATAATATTTTAAGACTTATACACGATCAGGAAGTCTGCGAACCCATCAAATTCCTGCGTGCAAGAGAGATTGTGCACTTCCAGAGATTCGGTGACGCATACCGGAAACATTGTAGTAAATCGGAACACACAAAATACAATCACGAAGACGCATACCCACATTTCCTCTAAGCTATGGTTTAGGCTTTCGCACCAAAAGAAAGGACAAGTTTATTATGCCAGTATTCAGAGTAAATGCGTCATATCTCTTTTTTGACCAAAACTTTATAATTTTATAGTATATTCTTTTGTTTTTACAAATATTCACTTTTTTTCACATTTTGCATTGACATTACTCATAGACATATGTTAAGATATTTTTACAAATTTTCACTAATATTCACAATGGAGGATGACTATGAATAAAACAATTAGACAAAATATTATCATTGCTGCTAGTGTGGAGGATATCATGAAATTAAGCCCACAAATTTTGAAAGAGAGTGAGGTCATTCCATATGCATATAATGTGCTTGCTACAGATATCGAAAAGAATAATCTGTCAAAGGATATCTGGACAGAAATTTCCGAACTAGATTTTAAAGATAAAGATAAAGAACTCAAGTTTGCCGAAACAAGAGGAGTTTCAGTAGAAAATAAAATTTATGACCAAGTTATTGAGCACTACCTAGATACACATCAGAGAGCTCCACTGGCATATGTCACAAGGCTGGTTCTCCTCTATGCTAGAAAGAAGCTTCATGAGCAGTATAATGCAAAGGAACAGGTTGAGATTGCATCAAATGACGATTTTAGTAATATGACGCGACTGGAAAAATATATTAAGTTACTTAAAAAAACAGATACGGTAAGTGTGGAAAAGATTAAAGAAATTGATAATATATTATTAATGGAGGACTGATCAATGACACTACGTGAGTTATATGACTATCTCATAGATAATTATGGAAACAGAAAATGTTGGATTTCCGAACTAGCAACAGATTTGAATATCCCCTATACGGATGCAAACCATTTAACATATGTTTTGGGCTATCGAAGGGGAAAGGTAGCAGTTTTAAGTTCTTATGAAGTATTTTCAAACGATGAACGTGTCCGTAGAATACAAGCATTTATCTAATAATAGCTATTGGAAATAAATTCGACACATAAGCACTGGGTAGTGATGATTGATAGAGCATTATTACCCGGTGGCTTTTTCTGTATTTGTGGTCTTTTAGAAGTTATTTTATCTCATTTTCTTATAGGATTTGAGAATCTTCCCAACAAATATAATTCCAACAAGTCATCTGGGACGGACAATAGACAATTAACGGGTTTGAGTACTCAATCCCTATGCTTGCTATTCCGCTATTCTAAACTTTTTATAAAATTTCCAAAAAAACTTGCCAGATTTTGCCTTGCGTGCGTAGTAAGGGTAAAGGGGTAATATACGCTATTTTCGTTATAGTGTACTTGCCACTTCTCATAAAATTTAGGGAAACCGCCAAAGGAGTTAGTTTATGCAAAAAACTGACAACTCTCCTACACCCGATGCTCAAATACGCAAAGATAAAATGAGGCTGACAGTTACCAATATCTACCCCGCCTTTCAGAAAAAATCAGAGCAGGAAACCCGACAGGAAATCGCAGCCCGGCTCTATCAGATTTTTAAAAAGCATGCGTAAGTCACTTGCAAAACAATCATACAAACGGTATGATCAGTTTTGTGGATATGCGTCTTACGCTTTGGGAGGTAGATACTAAATGTACGACGCATTATATGCAAGGCAGTCAATCGAAAAAAAGGACAGCATATCAGTAGAAAGCCAGCTTGAATATTGCAGATACGAAACCCACGGGGAAGCCTGTATTGAATATACGGACAAAGGTTTTTCGGGCAAGGATACTAACCGACCGGGCTTTGAAAAAATGATGAATGATATCCGTACAGGTAAAATAAAGCGTGTCATTGTCTACAAACTTGACCGTATCAGCCGTTCTATTCTGGACTTTGCAAACATGATGGAAATATTTCAGAAATATCATGTTGAATTTGTTTCTTCCACGGAAAAGTTTGACACATCTACGCCAATCGGGAGGGCAATGTTAAATATCTGTATCGTGTTCGCTCAACTGGAACGGGAAACAATACAGAAACGTGTGACGGATGCTTATTATGCAAGGTGCAAGCGTGGTTTTTACATGGGCGGTCGTATTCCCTATGGCTATCGTCTGACAAACACGGTCATTGATAATGTCCGTACTTCCATGTATGAGGAAGTCCCGGAGGAAAGCGAACAGCTAAAGCTGATTTATTCCATGTATGCGGACACGGATAATTCCCTCGGAGATATTGTTCGGTACTTGAATGAACACCAGATTAAAAATCTGCGTGGTGCAAACTGGAGTACTGCCCGTATCAGTGAAATGCTTCGTAATCCTGTGTATGTGGAAGCCGACATTGATGTGTACCAGTTCTTTCAAAGTCAAGGCGCAAATATCTATAACCCGGCAAGCGATTTTACAGGGTACAATGCCTGCTATCTCTACAAGGGTACAGTTTCCACTACAAGGAAACAATGTGACTTGTCTGACAAAGAAATCGTTCTTGCACCGCATAAGGGCTTTATTCCCTCTAAAACGTGGTTAGCCTGCCGTATACGGTGTCTGAACAACAGACAATCCACAAAGACCTGTAAACCGAAAAATTCGTGGCTTGTAGGCAAGGTAAAATCTGGAAATTGTGGTTACGCTCTGACGATCCGAAAGGCAAAGACAAAATGGGGACGCTACTTTGTATGCAGCCAGTCGGGAAATCACGGGAACTGCAAGGGTGCAGGCTGTACTATTTATGCAGACGTTTTGGAAGAATATATGCTTGGTGCAATTAAAGAAAGACTGTCAGAGTTTCAAAAACTTTCCTGTGTAACCGACACTGGAGAAGCACAAAAGAATATGACGAAAAAAATCCGTCTGACACAGATTGAGGAAGAAATTGAAGAACTTTTATCCAAAGTGTCCGGAGCAAGCGGCGTTCTGATGAAATACATAGACGAAAAGGTATCAGAACTAGATACAGAACGAAAAGCCTTGCAGGAAGAAATCGTTACAGCAAATGTCACAGACACAGAGGGCAGACTCAAGCAGATAACCGACCATGTAAAAGCATGGGAAACGCTCTCTTTTGAGGACAGACAGGCGGTAGTTGACACCCTAATCAAAGTCATTCGGATTGCAGACGGTAACATTGAAATCACATGGAACATTTAACATCACACACCATGAAAGCCTAAAACACGCATTTATGAGGGAAATGCAATAAAAATCATTTTGTAAAAAGCAACTAAATGAATAAAAATCTGTTGATAAGCCAACGCTAAATACCGTATAATGAAAATAGAAGCTGCGCTTCATAAGAAAGCGAAAGGAAGTGATATTATGGCACCAGCAACGCAAGTTATTAGGAACAATGAAGTTATAAAAACAGATTATTCGGAAAAATCAGCCATAGGAGCATTATATGACGAACTCTCCAAAGGAATAGAAAGCCTGAAAAAAGGTGATGTTTATACGATTGATGAAGCTTGGGAGGAAATTGACAAAATATAATGCAAAAAGAAAAAAAACATTCTTTGGAAAAACCAAAGAAATACAAAATTGTTATTTCAAAAGATGCGCTTTTGGATATTAAATCAACAAAAAAGTATATTCTCGATACATTCAAATACCGTGAATATGCT
>JAAUZT010000043.1 GCA_014804485.1 Lachnospiraceae bacterium | reverse complement strand
TTTTCAAAAATGCTGCCGGCGGAAATACGAAAGGCATCTCCGAAAAGAGAAAAGAAAGAAATAATCATATTGGCATCTGTGATGTATCCGCTGTACATATTGATATTTATATATATGGCCGTCAGTGCAAGGCAGGCCGGTGTAAGCGGTTTTTGGAATCTGTTTTGGACGGGTTATGTGGAAATGGCTTTTATCAATTTCGGAGATTTAATCGGACTGGATGGTTTTATGCGGGGGATTGTGAAAAAGCGCGGCATGATGATTCCCGGCACGGAGCATTGTGAGGCATGGAATCTAAAGCCGTGGATGCTCACGCTGGCGCTGCCGGAACACTGCATTGCGTGGCCAATCTTCGTTGGCCCTATTACAGGACTCATCTGTGCAGGAATCGGGGCGCTTATTTAATCAAAGTAAGGAAAGAGGAGAACTGCCATGAAATATTTTGAATTTGGACAGGAACATCCTGAGATCATGGTGATCTTTCATGGAGGTGGGGTGTGTTACAAAGGGGCGCTCCCGACTGCCCAGATACTGGGAAAAAAGTACCATGTTATTCTGGTTGCCTATGATGGCTTTAACCCTTCTGAGCCGGAAACAGAATTCAAGTCCGCTATGGATGAGGCCAGGCGTCTGGGGGACTACATCGTAGAAAATTATAGTGGGAAGATCAATATCCTATACGGCGTTTCTTATGGATGCAGAGTGGTGAATGAAGTGCTGCAGGATGAACGTCTGACGATTACTACCACTATTATGGATGGTATGTCAACCAAAGATTATCCCGATATCAAGAGTGAATGGGGAAAAAATCTATACTGCTTTTTCCTTACGTTTTTTTTTTCGCAGTATGCCAGATAAAATGCATTGTCAGCCAGGCATTTGATTATGCCTGTGACAGGGAAATCATGAGCTGGAATTTTATGCGGAAGGTAAAAATCAATGAGGACAGGTGCAAAGAGCAGGAAGACAAGGAGCTTGGCGTATGGGAAGATGATGAGATTAATACCCTGCAATCAGGCTCTATGGCTTGCTGGAATAAATGCAGAAAATACCGTAATTCTCCAGCGCTCTTTATCCTTTGTGGAACTGGTTTAAGATTGGGAGAGTTACTTGCACTAAAATGGAGCAAGGTCGATCTGGAACACAGAACAATTAAGATTGAGCGGACGCAGACGGAATATACAGATTATGATACCAATTCCAAAATCTATGAGGAAAGCACTCCGAAGAACAAAACTTCCCGCAGGACCGTAGTCATCAATGATTTTACTTATAGATGGCTGATGGAACAGAAGCGCAGGACAGAGCAGGCAGGGATTGAAAGCGAATATGTCATCCCGGCAAACAGCGGAAGGATGGTAAAGGAGAGCAGTGTAACCGGTACATTTAAGGCTTTCTGCAACTATGTCGGAGTGGAATACAAGCCCTCTCATACATGCAGAAGGAGTTATGTAACAAACTGTCTGGACAAAGGCATGAAGCTGGCATTGGTTTCAAAAAATGTGGGACATAAGAATAAAAGCACAACCTTGAACACCTATTATAAGTGCAAGAACGATTACGAAGACAATCTGGCTATACAGAATGAAATCTTTAAAATATATGATTTCGACTTTGGCGGTGAACAAGTGGAAGCTATGTTTGCATAATGTTATCAAAAGAGTTGATGGCAACAGAAAAAGTGTTGCCAATACCATAAAAAGAACGTAAGTTCGATAAAAACACTTGAAGAAAATTTTATGCAAAAAGTGCCTGAAATACTGGCATTGCAGGCCATGAAGCAAACATTATGTAAAATCATAAAAAGCCGGAAACCCTGATAAACACTGGCTTCCAGCTTGGCAACACTTGGCAACACCCCAAATTACCCTAAAATGAAGCCATAAACATAGCGGAAGCCCCTAAAAATGCGGATTCCGCACTCCTAGAGGCTTCCTTAGGGGAGGATAAGTATTTCCTTATCTTTTGACTATTATCATTGTAACCGTTTTTCACAGCTTTATACAAAGTAATATGAATTTCTAAAAAAATTTTTCCCCGAAGATATTTCACAAGATATTTAAAAGATAGTAGACCCGGCAAAACCAATACAAACCGGCATTGCCACAGCCGGTATTTTGTCATATAATCTGATTTACATGAAGCATTAAAGAATACAATATTTCATTTTCGTGAGCAATAAGTCATGTGAACGCATTTATACTGACAATTAACTTTTCACGAAATGTTTACATATGTATAACTTTTACACCAACTATATCCGTGGGAGGACAAAAACATGCTAAGTTTTGCCAATGATTATTCCGAAGGGGCACATGAAAAAATTTTGCAGAAACTAATCGATACGAATATGGAGAGTCTGCCGGGATACGGAAGCGACAGATACTGTGACTTGGCCAAAGAGAAAATCAGGGAAGCTTGTCGCTGTGAAGACGCGGACATTCATTTCCTGACAGGCGGCACGCAGACAAACCAGATCGTTATTGATTCGATGCTTGCCAAATATGAGGGCGTGATCGCGGCGACGACAGGACATGTCAATGTGCATGAAGCGGGAGCGATAGAATATACGGGACACAAGGTTTTGGAGCTTCCCCATACGGATGGAAAACTTGCGGCGGCTGAGATTGGGCATTATATGGAGTCCTTTTATGGGGATGTGAACCACGAGCATATGGTTTTTCCGGGCATGGTGTATATCACCCATCCGACGGAGTACGGAACACTCTATACGAAGCGGGAGCTTTCGGATATCTCTGCGGTATGTACGAAATATCACGTGCCGTTATATCTGGACGGCGCGCGGCTGGGATACGGACTTGCCGGCGAGAATACGGATGTAACGCTGCCCGACATAGCGGAATATTGTGATGTTTTCTATATCGGCGGGACGAAAGTGGGAGCGCTGTGCGGGGAAGCCGTCGTATTCACTAAGAGAAATACGCCCGCGCATTTCATGACATTGATCAAGCAGCACGGCGCACTTCTTGCGAAGGGAAGGCTTCTCGGTATTCAGTTCGATACGCTGTTTACAGACGACCTGTATCTGGAAAACGGAAGAAATGCCATCCGCATGGCAGGCTTACTGCGGAATGCATTTGAGGAAAAGGGATATACTTTTTACCTGAAAACGCCTACGAATCAGATCTTTATTGTGTTGGAGAATGCGCGGATGAGGGAGCTGCAGGACAAGGTTATATTTGATTTTTGGGAAAAGTATGATGAGAATCATACGGTGGTGAGATTTGCCACGAGCTGGGCTACGAGCGAAGAGGATGTGAAAAAGTTGATTTCACTGCTTTAAATGATACAAAATATTCTTAAGGAAATATAAATTTACTTTTCCGACAAAATGTTATATACTTAGATATCATTAAAATAAAAGGTGGTACAGTACAATGGCATTATTAAAACAGTGGCGTGATATGGCGTATTCCGAGACTGCCAACAAGGGTGATCTGCAGAGATTATGGTCTGCTTATTTTTTAAAAGAGAAGGAGATCTACGCGGAGCTTTTAAAGACTCCGGACAAGGCGGTAAAGGGAACCGTTAAGGAACTGGCGGAGAAGTTTGACGTTGACATCATGACGATGACCGGTTTCCTGGATGGTATCAATGACAGCTTAAAGAAGGCAAATCCAATTGAGGAGATGGAAGAAGACACCAAGGTAAGTCTTGGTTTTGATAAAGAACTGCTCTATAAAAACATGGTGGCAGCAGGTGCAGACTGGCTTTACGGGCTGGAAGAGTGGAACGATATCTTTGATGAGGATAAGAGAAAAGCTCTGTACAAGGAGCAGAAAGAGTCTACCACGATCCACAAGGCACCGAAGGTATATCCCAACGATCCGTGTCCTTGCGGAAGCGGCAAGAAATACAAGAAGTGCTGTGGTAAGAACGCATAGTATTCGGCAGGAGAAGAACCGGGACAAAGCGCTGTCGGCGATACGGACGTGCGGTATGGCGGAGCAGGAGTAAAATGGGAGAGACAGGATTCGAGTCCCGTGCGCAGCGGGCTGTGGAGACTTTTAAAGAAGGATATAATTGTGCACAGGCTGTCTTTGCGACTTATGCGGACTGTTTCGGTATGGAGCGTGAAACGGCGCTTAAGATGTCCAGCGCCATGGGCGCAGGGGTAGGCAGGATGCGTGAAGTGTGCGGCGCAGTATCATCCATGGCGATGTTAGCGGGCCTGAAAGAAGGTAATGCCGATCCGCAGGACGAGGCGGCGAAAGCGCATATCTATACGCTGGTCAGACAGATGAGCGCCCGCTTCAAAGAAGAGTATGGCACGATCATCTGCAGGGAACTGCTGGGAATAGACGGTGCAGAGGAGAGTGCGAAGCCCTCGATCCGCACGCCGGAGTTTTATGAGACAAGACCATGTGCTAAGATCATTGCATGTGCAGCAAAAATTATTGAAGATGAATTGTTATGTAAACCATAGGCAAAAAGTTCTTTACATTTTAGTTGGCTTGGCATAGAATAACGATATACAGATTAACACGTTGACGAGAAAAGTAGGATGCGGAACGTAACAGAGAGAAGCGTATTATGCTGGAAGCGCTTTTGCCGGAAACATCTGAAAACTAACTCTGAGTGACCCCAATCCGGTCCGTTGACTTACGTTACAGTCGAATGAGAGGTTCCGATAAGTCGTCATGAGCGCACGGAACAAGCGAGGTGGAACCGCGTAAGATAATACGTCCTCTGCATTGCCGTAGTGGTAGTGCAGGGGATTTTCTGTTTTAAAGAAAAGAGTGGGCAAATAAAAAGTAGGAGGAACACTATGACAACAACAGATTTGAAAGAGAAAACAACACAATTAAAAGAAAAAACGACAGACTTCATGAGTGGAGAACTTACCCTCACGAAACTGGATTTCTTCCTGATCGGTGCGATCTGTCTGCTTGCCGGAATCTGCATTGGACTGCTGTCTGCACCTTATACGCACGGTGTCACAATTGCAAGCAATAACGGCAATAACAATGGAAATAATTGTGGCAGTAATAATGGGCATAACGACAATAACACCGAGAATTGTACTGTTGACGAGGCGGACGACAGTCAGGAAGAGGAGTAAAGCAAAAAAGAGCAGACCGATGACAGACAGAATAGCCTGCAAACTAAAAGGCAAGAGATATAAGAAAGACGATGAGAAATCAGGCTGAGAAGAAAACATAAAAAAAGAAGGAGACGAGATTATGAAAATCACACTAAAAGACGGTTCCAGTAAAGAATACGCACAGGCGATGAGCATCTATGACATTGCCATGGATATTTCCGAAGGGCTTGCCCGTGCAGCATGTGCAGGCGAAGTGGACGGCAGCGTGGAGGATCTGCGGACTGTCATCGACAAGGATTGTAACCTGAATATTTTAACGGCGAATGATCCGGAAGGACTTAGGGTCATCAGACATACCGCATCCCATGTGCTGGCGGAGGCGGTGAAGAGGCTTTTCCCGAACGCAAAAGTGACCATCGGTCCGGCCATCGAGGAAGGATTCTATTATGACTTTGACGCGGAGCCTTTTTCCAGAGACGACTTGGATAAGCTGGAAGCGGAGATGAAGAAGATCATTAAGGAGGGACATAAGATCGAGCGGTTTACGCTGCCGCGTGCCGAGGCGATTAAGTTCATGGAGGAGAAGGGCGAGCCGTACAAGGTGGAGCTGATCCGTGATCTGCCGGAGGATGCCGAGATCTCTTTCTATGATCAGGGCGGTTTTGTGGATCTGTGTGCGGGACCGCACCTTATGAGCACGAAAAATATTAAGGCTTATAAATTGATTTCTTCTTCTATGGCATACTGGCGGGGCGATTCCGATAAAGCGCAGCTTCAGCGTATCTACGGAACTGCTTTCCCGAAGAAAGAAGAGCTGGAAGCGTATCTGGAGCATTTGGAGGATATCAAACGCCGCGATCACAACAAACTGGGACGTGAGATGGAGCTTTTTACCACAGTAGACGTGATCGGACAGGGGCTGCCGCTTCTCTTGCCGAAGGGCACGAAGATGGTTATGAAACTGCAGCGCTGGATCGAGGATCTGGAGGATAAAGAGTGGGGCTATGTGAGAACAAAGACACCGCTCATGGCGAAGAGTGACTTATATAAAATGTCCGGACACTGGGATCACTATAAAGACGGCATGTTTGTGCTGGGAGATGAGGAGAAGGATAAAGAGGTGTTCGCGCTTCGTCCCATGACATGCCCGTTCCAGTATTATTGTTACAAAAATACGCAGCATTCCTATCGAGATCTGCCGATCCGCTACGGTGAGACTTCGACGCTGTTCAGAAATGAAGATTCCGGCGAGATGCACGGATTGACCCGTGTGCGCCAGTTTACGATTTCCGAGGGACATTTGATCGTAAGACCGGATCAGATGGTGGAAGAATTCAAGGGCTGTATTGCTCTGGCAAAATATGTTATGTCAACCTTGGGGCTGCTGGGAGATATTACATGGCACCTGTCCAAATGGGACCCGGAGAATCCGGAGAAATACATCGGCGAGCCGGAAGTATGGAACGAGACGGAGGCGCATATCCGCAATATCCTGACGGAGCTGGATCTTCCTTTTGTAGAAGACGTGGGAGAGGCCGCATTCTATGGACCGAAGGTGGATATCAATGCGAAGAACGTATACGGCAAAGAGGATACGATGATTACCATCCAGTGGGATGCGCTGCTGGCGGAGCAGTTTGACATGTACTTTATCGATCAGAACGGTGACAGAGTACGTCCGTGCATCATTCACAGAACTTCCCTCGGATGTTATGAGAGAACATTGGCGTGGCTGATTGAGAAATATGCGGGCAAATTCCCGACATGGCTGTGTCCGGAACAGGTTCGCGTGCTTCCGATTTCGGAGAAGTACGAGGAGTATGCGGAGGAAGTCAGAAAAGAGCTGGCGCGAAACGAAATCGATGTGACGGTGGATAATCGTTCTGAGAAGATCGGGTTTAAGATCCGTGAGGCGAGACTTGCCAAAGTGCCTTATATGCTTGTAGTAGGTGCGCAGGAAGCGGAGGATAAGACCGTGTCTGTCAGAAGCCGCTATGCAGGCGACGAGGGCGTGAAGCCGCTGCAGGAGTTTATCGATCAGATCTGCAAGGAGATCAGGACGAAGGAGATTCGCCAGGAAGTGGCACAGGAAGAGAAGAAATAAAATGGGTAGATTCTAATGGCAGATGCCGTAGTAATAGTGTAAAGTTGTATCATGTGGCGTAGATACAACTTATAAGATAGGTGCAGTAAAATGAATCGAACACGAAAAATATCGGGAAAAGATATCTTAGGATATCTTTTCCTGGGAATCAGCGCAGTATTGTTATTGAGAAGCCTGATGTTATGCTTTAGCAATGATATCTGGTATGATGAATTATTCACCGTGGGAATGATAGAACATTCCTACGGTGATTTAATTGAGTTTACGGCGAGAGATGTTCATCCTCCGCTGTATTATTGCATTGTCAAGTTCGTACTAGAGTTATGTAAACTAATATCGACACAGGCGAATGCTGTGATGATTGCCAAGGTAGTGTCGGTGCTTCCGTATTTTATATTGTTTGCATACAGCGTGACATTCATCCGTAGGAGATTTGGTATTTTTACGGGCGGTCTTTTTATGTTCTGTGCCATTGCCATGCCGCAGCTTAGCGCATATACGGTGGAAGTGCGGATGTACAGCTTTGCCCTGCTCTTTGTAACGGCGGCGTTTCTGCATGCTTACGGGACGATTACGGCGGGAAGTGCGACAGTCGATGCACGTACGCACATGCGGAAGATTCATGCCGCCGCACTGGTTGGTTACGGACTTGCCGCCGCTTATACACAGTATTTTGCCTGCGTTGCGGTGATCATGGTCTATCTGTATGTGCTGATTGTATTTTTATTGGAAGATCGGAACAGGATAAAAGAATGGCTGCTATGGGCGGCAATTTCTGTTGCAGGCTATATTCCATGGCTCTATGCGCTGTTTAGACAAATTACGACAGTCAGAGAGAACTATTGGATACTGCCGCTTACATGGCGTTCTCTGGGCGGCTGTGTAAAGTTTGTGATGAAGCCGGCGTTTACCAATGGCATTTTGAACGTTATTCTTGCGGTGGTTATGTTTGTAATCTGTGCTCTTGTATTTGTATATGGAGCGACAAAAGTCTACCATTATGGTATAGAAAAATACAAAAATACACAAAATAAGAGTGAAATCGACAATGCAGAACCGATTCAGTCCGGAATACGGTCCTCACGTCGCTTTGGATTCGCAATTGCAGGTGTAGGTGTGCTGATCGGTTTAGTGGCTTTTGGCTTCGTGGCTTCTGCTCTGTTACGACCGATATTTGTCTACCGCTATATGATTCCGGCGTTGGGATGTTTCTGGCTGGGGTTTGCAGTGGTGTTTAACGAGATGTGGGAGATAAATGCGTTATGTAAACCTGTGGGTGAGCGCGTGAAATTGATTTTTACCGCAATCACAATCTGTCTTCTTGTCATCGGACTCCGCGATTATCGGGCTTTTATGGGAGAAGAGGAGTACAAGATCCTGCTTATGCAGCAGACAGGGCAGGCATTATCTGCCATTGCGCCCGACGATATTGTTATTTATAATTTTGATCAGGTGCAGGCGGTGACGTCCTATTATTTAGATGCTGCCACGGGAAGCTATCTATGGTGCGGCACGCCGGAAACCTTGATTCAGGAAATTATCAGACCTTATGATACGGTGGAAGATGTGCAGGCGATTAAAACGTGGTGTGAGGATGGCAGACGGGTATGGTTTGTCGGCAGTTTTAACAGCCGCGAGGATATCGTGGCCGAGTGGGAAGCGGATGGTCTTAAGGTGGAAGAGACGGGCAGTTACTTTTTAGAACGATATTGGTTTAATCTGTATAAGATATTTTGATCGGGGCAATAATAACCTTGTGTAGATAAAGGCAGACATGCGCTGTGGTGTGTCAATATGCGGTGAACAGGAGGTTATTATGGCTGAATTAAAATGTGGAGTTGAAAATTGTTCCTACAATAAGGAGAAATGCTGCTGTAAGGGCGATATCATGGTAGGCGGCAAACATGCGGACTGCTGTACGGATACATGCTGTGAAAGTTTTGCGCAGAAGAGAGAAGGGTCCTATACCAGTTCTTTGGAGCATCCCTGCAAAACGATCAGTATTGATTGTGAAGCGACCAAATGTGTGTATAATAGTAATTATAAATGCCATGCAGAGCACGTAGATATTACGGGTGGCGGCGCATGCACGTGTGCCGGAACGGAATGTGCCACTTTCAAGGAAGCATAGGCGAAGATGCGCTGGCTGCCCCACACTGATAGTATGTGTATTGATGTAATAACCGGAGTGAGGGTGAGTTGTATCACCACGGGTAGACAGCGCGCTACATAGAAGGTGTTTTGAAGGCATCGGGTGCATAAGCATGTAATATGATGATATAGACATGGATAGAGAGGTACATAATTTGAACAATAAGTTTTTTTCGGTCATTTGTACTGGAGATAAAAAAAAGGAACAGATGGGCACGTTGAAAAAATGCACATATGGAAGAAAAGGACTTTCTTTCGGTGGTCGAGGAAATGCACAGGTGCTGATTTTGACAATAGGAACATTGCTGTTAATAACAGGCTGCGGTAAGAAAGAAGCCGTGGAGACGCAGGCACAGACAGCGGATACGGCAGAGCAGGTCACGCTTCTGACACCGGAACAGACAAGCGCGTCCATGGCACAGATGGAGATTGACGAAGAGACACGTCAGGAACTCACGGCGGAGCTTTTGGAAGAAAATGATATGGATACCTCCGTGATGGAGTCGAAGCGCACTACGAAGGGCTGTACTTTCGACCTGCCGGAAGGCTTTGAAGAGTCTGAGGAGATGGCGGACGTGTATGTGACGGGGCGATATCCGATAGACGCTTCCTCGATCTATTACACCGCCATGGATCAGGACACATCCCTGCAGCTTATGACGCAGGAGACCTTTACCGAGCAGACACAGGAAAGTCTACGTCAGACCTACGAGGAAGATATCGAGGTAAGCGTAGACAGTTTTGAGAGCATGAAAATCGATGGCTATCCGGCTTTCCGGATTCTGTGCCATTATCAAGTGGAAGGAATTCAGATCACACAGCTTGCATATGTCATCAATGCGGATAAAAGTTATATGGTCATATACTCCCAGACAAGTGACTATGACAGGATGGAAGCGTATGAAGCCAGCGCGGCTACGATTCATGTGAAATAATTGGTTGATGAATCAGTCATCCACATCAAAGTTCTCCAGCATACTTCCCTTTTTCTCCGGCTTGGAATCCCCGTGTTTTACCATCAGCATGGTGAGAAAAGCAAGAACGGAGAAGAACGCGGAATATGGGAACAGCGTCCGATAGGAGACATGTTCCAGCAGATATCCGGAGAGGATCGGGGTGACTACCTGCGCTGCCATTGAGAAGGTATAATAATATCCGGTATATTTACCTACGTCTCCCGAGGAAGCGATCTCCACAACCATGGGGAAAGAATTGACATTAATCGCCGCCCAGGCGAAACCGATGATTCCGAAGAACAGATTCATCGACACATGATAACTGTTGTAAAAGGAAGCACACAGATAGCAGAGCGCCAACATCGCAACGCCGATAAGGATCGTCCGTTTGCGGCCGATGCGGCTGGAAATCGCGCCAATCGGAATATAGCTGACAATTGCGGCGACTGTCGCTACCATCAGACAGTTGGCATATCCGCCGTGTTCCATGCCCCAGACATGGGTGGCGTAGCGTGAGAAGGCGGTGGTGACCGCATTGTAGGCGATATACCACAGCGCGATGGAGAGCAGTATGAAAATCAGGCTGCGTCTGACATCCGGAGGCAGGGCGGAGCCTGCCGCAGATTTTGCGGAGTTTTCTTCAGTATCCGAACTCATTTCATATGAATCATCTATTTCATTCGAAACCTTTTTTTCCTTTATAGTACAAAAGAGAACGACAACAGACACGACCATCAACAGGGCAACGGAAGAAAACAGCGGAAAATAATTCGGTGTTGCACCGCTTCCTACCAGTGCGCGTATCATAATAAGTGAATAGACACCGCCCACGGCACCCATCAGATTGATGACTGCGTTTCCTTTACTGCGCAGGGGCTTCGGCGTCAGATCCGGCATAAGCGCAACAGAGGGCGAACGGTAAAGCCCCATGGCTAACAGTACCAGGAACAATACGACAATGAATAAGGGCAGATTTCTGGCACGGTCTGCGGCGGGCAGAAGCAGTAGGAAAATAACCGACAGGCCGGTTCCGGCTAAGATAAAAGGCATCCTCTTTCCTATTTTCGTATCTGTTTTATCCGAAAGTGAACCGAAGAACGGGAGCAGGAAAAGCGCCAGAACGTTATCGGCGGCCATAATGACACCGGTGATGGTTTCCCCCAGATCAAAGGAGTTCTTGAGAATCAGCGGTATGATATTGTCATACATCTGCCAGAAAGCTGAGATGGAGAGAAATGCCAGACCGATCAGAATCGTTTGCTTATAGTTTAATTTCATATTGATATCCATGCCCTTTCTTTGTTTCGCAAACCCGCAAAGCGCAAGTTGGCTTTTATGTGATAATTCGTGTACACCTATACATATTGTATCATAGGAATGTTGGAAAAGATATCAAATTCGTTTGCAGGGTATTGAAAGTTGCTTTTCATACCCACGCCACAGCCTTTGAGCGACCGGATTGGTCTTTGATGTATGCCGCCGTAATAGTACTTTGAAAGTGTATGAAAATCTGATACAATGAATACAGTATATCATGTTGCCGAAAAACGGCAGAATACATCAAAATCGCGAATCGTCGCAGAACGGAAAGAACAGGAGAGAGAGCATGGCGCAATTGTTCAGCAGATGGGGCAGAAATTTGAATCGGGAACAGGTATGGCAGGAGTATCCGCGGCCGAATCTTGTGCGGGACAGTTATTTTAATCTGAACGGGAAGTGGGACTGCTGTATCAGCAATTCGGCAGAGATAGAGGCAGCGGAATATAACAGAAAAATTCTGGTGCCTTTCTCACCGGAGACGGTTCTGTCCGGCATGGAGGAGCAGCTGAAACCGGGAATGTATCTGCATTATCGGAAAACTTTCAGGCTGCCGGATGGGTTTGTGAGGAACCGTGTGCTCCTTCATTTCGGCGCGGTCGATCAGGAGTGCGAGGTATTCTTAAATGGCACATCACTGGGACAGCATAAGGGCGGCTATCTGCCTTTTCACTTCGATGTGACAGATGTGCTGCAGGATGAAAATGTGCTGACGCTTCGTGTCACGGATGAAACCGAGTGGAGTCCCCATGCGAGGGGAAAGCAGAAGCTTTCGAAGAAAGGAATCTTAAGTTCGCTGTTCTATACGCCTCAGAGTGGAATCTGGCAGACGGTGTGGATGGAGAGCGTGCCGGAAGAATATATCGAATGGGTTAAGATTACGCCGCTCTATGATAAGAGCGCGGTGCGGTTCAAATTTAAGACTGCGGGGATGAATAGAAGAGCCGGCGCGATAGAAACGGTGAAGGCTGATCAGGAAAGAGCAATATGCAAAGGTGAGCAGACCGTGCAGATCACGATCATGGAACAGGATAAGGTCATCGCGCAGGGGCAGGCCGATCCGGGGAAGGAATGTGTGATCGGTCTTGACGGTTTTCACTCATGGTCGCCGGACGATCCTTTTCTCTATCATGTAGAGATTACGCTGGGAGATGATCTGGTCACGTCCTATTTCGGGATGCGCAAAGTTTCGGTGGACAGGGACGCAAAGGGGATATTAAGATTTTTCCTGAATAATAAGCCATACTTCTTTAACGGATTGTTAGATCAGGGGTACTGGCCGGAGAGTCTGATGACGCCGCCCTGTGATGAGGCGCTTGTCTATGACATAGAGAAGCAGAAGGAGCTGGGATACAACACCATCCGCAAGCATGTTAAGGTGGAATCGGAGAGATTCTATTATCACTGCGACAGGATCGGCATGCTGGTGTGGCAGGATATGCCGAACGGGGGCGGAGCGTACAATATGGCATTTGTGGCGGGAATTGCGAATTTTTCCGACAGTATTGCCAGAGAGATGTCCGACAGTAATTACCGAAGATTTAAGCGGGAAGACCCGGAGGGCAGGAGACAGTACTGCCGAGATCTGACAGGCATGGTAAAACAGCTTTATAATCATCCGTGTATTGCCGCGTGGGTTCCTTTTAATGAGGGATGGGGACAGTTCGATGCCGCGAAAATAACTGAGAAGCTGCGCGGTCTGGATAAGACCCGGTTGATCAATCAGGCCTGCGGATGGTTTGACCAAAAGGGCGGGGATATGTACAGCATTCATAATTACAGACGCGGACTTGCGGTTTCACCGCAGAAAGACCGGGTAGTGGCGTTGACGGAATTCGGCGGATATGCTTATCCGGTTGCAGGACATATGTTCAGCAAGAGGAAATTCGGCTATCGGCATTATTCTTCTAGCGAGGCACTGACGGCGGGATATCGGAGACTGATAGAAGAGGAAGTTTTTCCGAATGTTGCATGCGGACTGTCTACGGCAATCTACACTCAGGTCAGTGATATCGAGACTGAAATAAACGGTGTCATGACTTATGACAGAGAGGTTGTGAAGATCGATCCGGATACGATTAAGGCGTTGAACCGGGAACTTAATCAGATCTTTCAGGAGTGTACAGAGCGGGGCGAAGTCTTATAAAAGTTTTTCAGTAAAAATCACCAAAACCGGTTGACACAGGCCAAATCTTGTGTTACATTAGCAGATGTGCGAGAACGCATGACATCCAAGCAGAGTATCCACTCTCACCTTGCAACGATCGAGTTCGCAAGTGTTCATAATTCGGGACTTCTGATTGAACTCTACCATAGTGGCAGAGTAGAGAAGCGTGAATATAATGAATTGATCAGTGGATAGTTATGCTATCCACTTTTTTATGGGAGGGAAGAACCATTAGCGAATTATTCATTAACGAACAGATTAGAGACAAAGAAGTGCGTGTGATCGGCGAGGACGGCGAACAGCTCGGTATCATGCCGACGAAAGAAGCCATGAAACTGGCAGAAGAAGCGGGTGTAGATCTTGTGAAGATCGCTCCTACGGCGAAGCCGCCTGTCTGCAAGATCGTGGATTACGGTAAGTTCAAGTACGAGCAGACCAGAAAAGAGAAAGAGGCGAAGAAGAAACAGAAAACCGTTGAGATCAAGGAAATTCGTCTATCTCCTAATATTGACACCAACGATCTTAACACGAAGATCAACGCCGCCAGAAAGTTTATCAGCAAGGGTGACAGGGTGAAGATCACACTTCGTTTCCGTGGTCGTGAGATGGCGCATATGAATAACAGTAAGCATATTCTGGATGATATTGCCGAAGCGCTTTCCGACATTGCGGTTGTGGATAAGGCTCCTAAGGTTGAAGGCAGGAGCATGACTATGTTTTTGGCTGAGAAGCGATAGCTGCTTAGTTGAAATAAACTGATATCTTAGATTGATATCTCAAAAATTTATTAATATAGGAGGAATAGTGCAATGCCCAAAATGAAGACAAGCAGATCTGCTGCGAAACGTTTTAAAGTAACCGGAACAGGTAAGCTGAAAAGAAATAAAGCTTATAAACGCCATATCTTAACCAAGAAGACGACTAAGAATAAGAGAAATCTTAGAAAGCCGGCTATGACAGACGCAACGAATGTTAAGAATATGAAGAAGATTTTACCTTATCTGTAAAAGGAGGAAAAAGACATGGCAAGAATTAAAGGCGGTGTAAACGCTAAAAAGAAACATAACAGAGTATTAAAGCTTGCAAAAGGTTACAGAGGCGCAAGATCTAAACAGTATAGAGTAGCAAAGCAGTCTGTAATGAGAGCTTTGGCATCTTCTTACGCAGGAAGAAAAGAGAAGAAGCGTCAGTTCAGACAGTTGTGGATTGCACGTATCAACGCGGCTGCAAGAATGAATGGCTTATCTTACAGCAAGTTCATGTTTGGTCTGAAAAATGCAGGCGTAGACATGAACAGAAAGATGTTAGCTGAGATGGCAGTCAATGATGCGGCAGGATTTACCACATTGGCGGAGCTGGCTAAGGCGAATCTGAAGTAAGGATCGTTTGGCAGACAATATAGCAAATGAAGTAAGGGACATGGCTTGGGTCGTGTCTCTTTTTTTATGCGCAGACCCGTGCAAAGGAAGTTTATAAAAAAGAGGGCTTGACATATATAGATCATCTATATATAATAAGAACACAAGATATATAGATGATCTATATATAAGAGCGGAAACACTTGTGGTGCCGCAGCAGATGAACTAAGATTGGATGGTTTACATAATGTATGGAAAGGAGAAAACAATACCATGGCAATAGACAAATCGCTGATATCGGGAAGCACGTCCATGCTATTGCTGCGTTTGCTGGAGGAGCAGGATATGTATGGGTATGAGATGATCGAGACACTGCAGAAGAAATCCAATAACGTATTTGTATTGAAGGCGGGGACACTCTATCCGCTGCTTCATGCGCTGGAGGGCAAGAATTATCTGACATCCTACGAGAGCGGGGTGAGCGGGAAACAGCGGAAGTATTACAGTATTACAAAAGAGGGAAGAAAGTATTTACAGGCCAGGAAGGAAGAGTGGCAGGAGTACCAGACTGCCGTACTGAACGTACTGTGGGAGGCGATGGGGTGATGGATGAGTTTATCAGAAACGTTACGGAACAGATTCGATGCGTTAAGGCAAGGGCCGGCGTAGCGAGAGAATTATCCGACCATATAGAGGATCAGGCGGCGGCCTATGAAGAGGCGGGTGAGTCCCGCGAGGAAGCGGTTGCAAAGGCAGTGCGGGAGATGGGAGATCCGGTGGAGGTCGGTGTGGAACTGGACAGAATACATAGACCGCAGACAGATTTTAAGATGATCGGGATGGCTTTTGCATTCAGTGTTGCGGGATTATTTGTGATATCTGCGGTGGATGGTCTGGCGCTGTACCCGGAATATTTTGTCGGACAGTGCTTTGTGCTGCTGCTGTCTTTCGGCGTGATGACCGGAATGTATTTTCTTGATTATAGTTTTATCGGACGGTACGCTTACGGGGCCTATGTGTTTGTAACGATTGCTTTGTTTATCGGGCTAATGTACTCAGGGCGATACGGAGCGATGCCTATATCGTTTATGCTTGCCTATCTCTATGTTCCGCTTTATGCGGGAATCCTGTACCGGATGAGAGGAAAGGGATACAGCGCGATTGCCTGTGGAATCGGTCAGCAGATTGTTATTATGCTGCTTACAAATTATCTTGCGGTCTCGCGGTATGCAGCAATCAATATATATGTGATGTGTACGGTATTGTTAATCATTGCGGTTTGGAAAGGGTGGTTTGCTGTAAATAAGAAGGCTGCCGCGACCATCATTGTGGCGCATTTGCTGTTGGCGGTCATTTTGGTTATTGTGGGAGTTATAATTTTGTGGGATGGGGAAGGATTTCGTGAGCAGCGTCTGATGGCGTTTATCCATCCCGATCAATATGCTGAAGGAGCAGGATATATTTATATGTGGCTCAGACGGGAATGGAGTGCTGCGAAGCTCATCGGGGCATCCGACAACACAATTTTTATGGATGGTGCAATCATACAAGGTACGAAGTCGTGGCTTTTAGGAGCTCCGATGTTGTTTCCCACAACACCTTTTGTTTTACTGCAGCTGATCTGTACTTACGGAATATTGGCAGGTCTGATTATGGTCGCGGCATTTGTGGCGGTGGTTATAAGAGCGTTTCGCATTGTGAGAAACCAGAAAAATCAACTGGGATTCATGATAGGCGCAGCCTGCTTTATGGTATTTCTGGTTAACTGTCTGGAAGGAGTTCTTATCAATACCGGATATTGTCCTGTGAACAGTATACAGCTTCCGTTTGTATCATCCGGTACCTGCACGGCAATAACTTATGCGGCGCTGATCGGATTGTTACTCAGTATCCACCGCAACGAGATGATCATAACGGATGAGTCGGTGAGACGGCGTCCGGCATGGAGATTAAGCATCAAGTTGGAAAAGAGGTAGAGGGGAGACCCTTTACCTTTTTCATATTTCACAGGGAAATGTTCTCTATGAAATAAAATGGACGCAAGTGCTTTTTTTGTATAGTGTAAAATACATAAATTATGGTAGAATATAATCTATGAAGAGTTACCGGATAGAACAATACAATTTGGAGGATGACGGAATGGGAGTTTTGGATGGATTAGAACCGCAGAGCGTATTTCATTATTTCGAGGAGATTACCCGGATTCCGCACGGGTCCGGCAATGTAAAGCAGATCAGTGATTATCTGAAAAAGTTTGCTGTGGACAGAGGTTTGGAATGTATTCAGGACGAACTGTTTAATATCATTATTATTAAGGAGGCAACGCCGGGATACGAGCAGGAAGAGCCCTATATATTGCAGGGGCATATGGATATGGTTGCGGTCAGCGCGCCCGACTGTGATATTGATATGACGAAGGACCCCTTAAAGCTGTGCGTAGAGAATGGCAGAATCCATGCGCAGGGAACGAGTCTGGGCGGCGATGACGGTATTGCGGTCGCCTATGCACTTGCACTTCTGGATGCCGATAACATCAGCCACCCGCGTCTGGAAGTGATTCTGACGGTGGATGAGGAGACCGGCATGGAGGGTGCAAAAGGGATCGATCTATCCATGCTGCGAGGCAGGCGGCTGATCAATCTGGATCAGGAGGAAGAGGGCGTTGTCATCACAAGCTGTGCGGGCGGTGCCAGAGTGGATGTGAGCATACCGCTGCAGGAAGAGGCGGCGCAGCAGAGTGCAACAGAACAGAATCGGCAATTAATGCAGGTGAAGATTACAGGTTTGCTGGGCGGGCATTCCGGGATTGAGATCAATAAGGGAAGAGGCAATGCCAACTGTCTGCTGGGACGTATTCTTAAGGGAATGTCGGAACGTTTTGCTATTAGTCTGGTTACCATGCGTGGAGGAGTGGCAGATAATGCGATTCCGCGGGAAGCAGAAGCGACGATTTTGGTTGACATAACTCATATAGAAGCGGCAATTGCCTATGTGCAGGAGGAAGCCGGCAGAATTAAGCAGGAGCTGGGAGATAAAGATCCTGAATTTGCGGTTGGCTGCAGAACCGTGAATCAGCAGGAGATTCCGGACGGGAAGAAAGGCAGTGAAAATGGGCGGGAGATGAAGCGCTATGATGCGGCATCCACTGTACAGGCTTTTACCTGCCTGTGTAAATTGCCAAACGGTGTAATTGCCATGAGTCGTGACCTGGAAGGGCTGGTGCAGACTTCCCTGAATCTGGGTGTTGCCGCGTTGGAACAGGGAGCGCTTAAGCTGTCTTATGCGGTCAGAAGCTCCGTAGATGAGGATAGAGAGGCGCTGTGCCGTCAGATGCAGGAGATTGCGGGAGAGACGGGAGCAGTGGCGGAAGTCAGGAATACCTACACGGGCTGGGCATATCGTACGGAATCTCCGCTTCGTGATATCATAGTGGAGATCTATGAGAAGATGTATGGAAAGAAGCCTGTTCTGGAGGCGATTCACGCAGGTGTGGAATGCGGGATACTGGCATCTAAGATTCCGAATCTTGACTGCGTCTCGATCGGTCCGGATATGGCGGATGTGCATACGGCACAGGAGAGCCTTGACATTGCTTCTGTACAACGTATGTGGGAATATTTGCAGGCAGTCCTTGCACAGGGCTGTGGCAAGGACTAGAGGATGAGCAGATGGATAGATTAATAAGACAGACAAATGAAAATGAGACACAGACAGAGGAAATCCATATGAAAGATTCACTGACGGGTCTGGACAGATATGAGGTGTTTCTTGAGAAGCTGGAGAAGGCCATCGAGCAGATCGGAGATGCCCGGATATCGATTGTATATACCGATATCAAACATTTTAAATATATCAATGATACTTACGGTTATCAGGTGGGGAATGCGCTTCTACGGGACTTTGTGGAGGAGATAACCGAGAATAGCGTTCGGCTGATCTGCTTCTCCAGAGTCTATTCGGATAATTTTGTTACTGCCAATATTCTGCGTCCGGATATAACAAATGAGCAGTTCAAGGAGGTTATCCACAAAGTGAATTTAGAGTGGGAGACCAAGTTCAGAGAGAAGTATCTCAACAGTCGGCTTCAGTTTTGTACCGGAATCAGTATTATTGATAAGAACAGCAGAAGTCTGGATGCGGAGACGGCAGTATCCAATGCTAATCTGGCAAGGAAAGTTGCCAAGGAAATGGACAGCGACTGCTGTGTGCTGTTTGATCACAGCATGATGGAGGGGATCAAGCGGGAAGTGGAGATCACCTCTCACGTGCCGAAGGCAATCGCCAATCACGAATTACAAGTCTATTACCAGCCTAAGATCGAGACGGAGACACTGCGGTTGATCGGAGCGGAGGCATTAGTGCGCTGGCAGAAACCGGATGGCACATTTGTTTATCCGGACGAGTTCATACCGCTGATTGAGCGGAGCGGACAGGTTGTGGATGTGGACTATTATGTTTATCGGGAGACCTTTAAATTTCTTGCCGGCAGAATGGCGGCGGGGAAGAACGTAGTGCCGATCTCATTAAATGTGTCGCGTATCCATTTAAACAAAATGCATATTCTGGAATATGTACGTGAACTGTTTGAGGAATATCAGATTCCCTCCGGCCTGATTGAATTTGAGCTGACCGAAAGTATCTATCTGGATAATACCGAAAGGGCACTGGAGTTGGTAAAAGGTTTACATAAACTTGGAACAAAAGTTTCCATGGATGACTTCGGCTCCGGATATTCATCCTTAAATTTGTTGAGCAGACTGCCCATCGATATTATTAAGCTGGACAAGGTGTTCCTGAAAGATGACACGCTCCAGGAAAGCGATAAGATCATTATCTCCTGTGTGGTTGATATGGCGAAGAGACTGAGCATTACCTCGCTGTGCGAGGGTGTGGAAACACCCGAACAGAGCGATTATCTCAAGCAGATCGGCTGCCAGATTCAGCAGGGGTATTACTTCTCCAAACCGATTCCGCAGGAGGAATTCGAGCTGTTTATGGATCAGAAGAGTGGGAAGCTATAAAATAAAAGAATTTGGGCTTGCTTTTTCCGTAAGAATTAGGTATAATGATAACTGCTTTCGGGATGTGGCTCAGGTGGTAGAGCGCTACTTTAGGGAAGTAGAGGTCGCAAGTTCAAGTCTTGTCATTCCGATAATTGAAAAACCTTGAAAGCATGGGCTTTCGAGGTTTTTTATGTCCGAAATATGATATTAAATACTCGAAGCGGTCATATCCACAGTATATTTTTTGTCGATTCTGCTAAAACGCTGTTAAAACTCTGCTTTGTAGTCTTGTATCAAAAATGAAGAAGTGATATAATAGTGTAGTAAATTTTGTCTCTTACTGCAAAAATTTCAGTGTTGTGCTGTAAAGAGACCGCACCTTGACATTTGAATATCATGCTGTACATAGAGCAGGCTGTAAATAAAGAAAAAATAAACTTTATTTATTAGCAAGGGAGAAAAGATTATGCTTGATAAAGTAAAAGATATGAAAGTACAGAAAAAATTATCGTACTGCTTTACGTTGGTAGTATGTATTGCCAGTATCTCAGGGCTTTTAGGTCTTGTGACGCTGCTCTACACGAATTTCAGTTACAGCAACGCATTGGTGGCAAACGGCTTTTCACAGGGTGACATTGGTATGTTCAATACTTATGTGAGTAAGATGCCGGCTATATTAAGGCAGATGATCCTGATAACGGATGAGGAAACCCTGCAGTCGTTGAGTGCGGAGGAGGCAGAGGCGAGGGAGAATCTGCAGGTGAGATACGAAGCAATGTTGGAAAACTGTAACACGAAAGAGGAATTGGAGTATACGTCGCGCATCACAGAGCTTCTGCCGCAATACCTTACGGTGACTGCAGAGCTGAAACAGCTGGCGCTGGAAAACCGCAATGAGGAAGCGGTAACGTATATGACAGGCACGGTGAAACCTGTATTAACAGAGCTTACGACAGTGGCGGAAGACCTGATGGATCTAAATGTTGAGATGGGTGATGCAACCTCGAGTAAACTTTCACGGAATTCATATCTCATGATAGTGCTTATTCTGATTGTTACAGTAATAGCTGTATTTGTATCGATGAAGCTTGCAAAATTTGCAACGGGTCTGTTTGTAGAGCCTATCAATAATGTGATGAATGCTACGGCGGAGCTGGCTAAAGGAAATCTGAATATTGATATCCATAAAGTGCATAACGATGAGATCGGTGATATGACGGAGTCCTTTAATGAAGCGATTACCATGCTCAAGCAATGTATCAGTGAACTGGAGATAGCGCTTGATGAAGTGGCAGGCGGAGATTTCAATATCACTGCAAATGTGAGTGGTTTCCGCGGTGACTTTGAGGTTCTGGGCAGCTCCGTTACAACAATTACTGACAGATTGAGCGATACACTTCAGAATATCAGTGAATCATCGCAGCAGGTGGCATTAGGGGCAACCCAGCTTGCCGAGAGTTCACAGACATTGGCTGAAGGCGCGACCGATCAGGCTGCTTCCGTAGAGGAGCTGACTGCTACGATCCAGAATATCACAGAGAATGTGGTGGAGACGACAGCGAGAGCAAATCAGTCTTCTAAGGATGCTGCAAGCTTCAGAGAAGAGGCTGAAAAGAGCAATGAGGATATTAAGCAGTTGAATAACGCGATGGAGAAGATAAATGAGACATCCAAGGCAATTGCCAATATCATCGGTGATATTGAAGATATCGCATCCCAGACGAATCTGTTGTCACTGAATGCTTCCATCGAGGCTGCAAGAGCAGGTGAAGCCGGCAGAGGTTTTGCAGTTGTGGCAGATCAGATCGGTAAGCTGGCGACAGACAGTGCTGCTTCAGCAGTGAAGACAAAGGACCTGATCGAAAACTCGCTCAAAGAGATTGAGCTTGGTAATGAGATAACGGGAAAAACAACGGCGGCGATCGAATCTGTTATCAATGGCATTTCGATGCTGGCAAGTTCTACCAAAGAAATCAGCAACTTGTCTGATGCACAGGCAGATTCCATGAAGCAGTTAGAGCTGGCTGTAGAGCAGATTGCAAACGTAATACAGAACAATTCTGCATCGGCGCAGGAAACTTCGGCGACAAGCCAGGAGTTATCTGCACAGTCCACCAATTTGGAAGAGTTGGTAGGACAATTTAGGTTAAAATATTAATGGTATTATTCGGAACAACTTATTTACAGTACATTGGTAATCATATACAGCATATATTCGATTTTCAAATTGTGAAGAAATCATTTATTGCTAAAAAAACGATGTAGAAAGAGTTTGCAGGAAGGCATCCGGTTCATAGAACCGGGTGCCTTTTTACGATTTGCGTGCCATGGGGTACTCTAATGGTGTGAGTCCCCAATACGCCTGGAAGCGGATACCCCGGGAGAAAGAACTTTGCATGGACTTCGCCATAGATGTTGTGCTATACTGTTTGAAATGGGCTGAAAATGGATAATAAGCAGGGAAGAAGATTGATGGCTTTTTAAACGACAAAATGTGATATAGGAGAAATTCTCCATGATAGACAAAGAAACATTTCATCCGCTCAACTACATCAAGAAAGAAGAATACTCCGGCAGCATGGAAGGCATGCGTTATATGCTTAAGAAAGTAAAAAGCGGAGAGGATGACGTGATCAGAGTGACGATTTGGCCGGAACCGCTTAATATGCTGCGTACGCCGGAACATCTCAGAGAGTCAATAGAAGTGCCCCTCACCGAAGAAGGGGTTGAACAGGCAGCGGACTGGCTTAATGAACAATATGAAAGCCGCAGGGATTATTGGCTGGAAAAGAGGAACCGTCCTTGGACGGAGCTCGCATATTGACCGAAAAAGGCGAACATAGTACACAAGATTTACATAAAATTTTATGCAATTTGTAGAAAAAGACAGAAATTCTTGATTTTTCCACAATATATAGAGTATAATAAACGTACAAGTTGACATAAAGCTAAAAAGAGAAACGGAAGACAGATCAGACTGAATATTAGTTTTATGGGGGTGGTATTGTGGAACCAATCAATTTTAACGCGCTTTTTTTTAATCATGAAATTCCATTCTGCAAGGTATACAGCATGGAAAGTAAGGATAAATTGGAAAAACTGCTTGTGACGAATCGGATTTCTTTTTTTGTGGAATGGCAGGAAAAGAAATTTTGGCAGCGGTTTTTTGACGAGACGGCTGAGAAGAATGTGTTTACGATTCGGATTAATGAGGCTGATTGCGTGCTTGCACGGGATCTTGTGGAAGGGATCGAATGCGTGATGCTGGGAGCAGAGGCAGTGTGACGAGGTGCCGGAATATGGTTCCGCGCGAGAAGAATATATGATAGAATAGCTCTGAGAGAGATCTTGGAGCTTTTTTTATGCGCAGACCCGTGCAAAGGAAGTATGCCACTAAAGTGGCGCACGGGTCGCGCGGCGAGTAGGGAGAAAATCTTCCCTACTCGATTTTGCCAGGATAAGGATGGTAGAGATAAATGGATTACAATGCGAAGAAAAAAAGCGCGGTAGGTAAGAAATCGGATAAAGGAACGGGAGTACGGCTCTGTGCTGTGGCCGGAAAATGCGGCGGGTGTCAGTATATCGATGTGCCCTATAAAGAGCAGCTCAAAAAGAAACAGAAGCAGGTGGAACTTCTTCTGAATAAATATGGTAAGGTTGGCGGGATTATCGGTATGGAACAGCCGGAGCATTATCGTAATAAGGTGCACGCTGTTTTTGATTTTCAGAAAGGAAAAGGGATCGTGTCGGGGATCTACCGCGAGGGCACTCATGATGTGATACCTGTGGATAGCTGTCTTCTGGAAGACCGCAAAGCGGATGAGATCATCGTGTCCGTCAGGGAGTTGGCAAAATCTTTTAAAATCAAGACATATGATGAGGACACGGGCTACGGGCTGCTGCGGCATGTGCTGGTTCGTGTGGGGCATGCTACCGGACAGATTATGGTGGTTTTGGTACTGGGTTCGCCCATATTGCCATCTAAAAAGAATTTTGTAAATGCGTTATGTAAACTACATCCGGAAATCACAACCATTGTTCTGAATGTGAACAATAAAAAGACGAGCATGGTTTTGGGTGACAAAGAACAGGTGATTTACGGTAAGGGATATATCGAGGATGAACTGTGCGGCAGAACTTTTCGCATTTCTTCCCAGTCATTCTATCAGGTCAATGCGGTGCAGACGCAGAAATTGTATGATAAGGCAATAGAGTATGCCGCATTGACAGGATGTGAAACTGTGATCGATGCATATTGCGGTATCGGTACGATCGGGCTTGCCGCGGCTAAGCAGGCTAAGAAGGTGATCGGCGTAGAGCTGAATCAGGCGGCGGTGAGGGACGCTGTGACTAATGCAAAGATCAACGGTATCAGGAATGTTAATTTCTATCAAAACGATGCGGGGAAATTCATGGTACAGCTTGCGGAGGCGGGAGAAAAAGTGGATGTCGTCTTCATGGACCCGCCCAGAAGCGGGAGCACGGAGGAATTTATGGATGCTCTTTGCAGACTCCGTCCGGAGCAGATCGTATATATTTCCTGTAATCCTGAGACCTTAGCGAGAGATCTGGAATATCTGACCGGTAAGGGTATTGCAGGAAATGCGGGTGGAAGAAAAGGTGGGAGAAGCGGAAAAGGGTATCGGGTGGCAGAGATTACGCCGGTGGATATGTTTCCGTATACGGGGCATGTTGAGGTAATAATAATGATGCAGTATTATGGAAAAGAGAAGAAATAGACGGTCTAAACCACAAGATGTTGTGGATGCATAAAGGCAAAAAAGGTTTTGAATAGAATTTGGAGAAAAATGGCAGAAATTCCGTTGGAGTGAGATGGTCAGTGTACAACTGAGGGTATGCATGGCAGATTATGTGTGTGAATGCAATATGGAAAAACGCAGGAACTGAACGTGACAGATGCTGAAAAGTTTCAAAATCTTGTTAGGGCAGTATGGAAGAACCTGTATGTGGAGAATCCATGCGCGAAAGTAAACGTCAGGTAACAATTTTTACCTGACGTTTTTTTAATTGAAAAATATTGTAGAATAATGTTATTAAGGTTGAAAGTGTACTCTTTTCGCTAAAAATTGCAATCTGCACCTCAGAAAGTGCGAATTGTACCATAGCTATTGTTATTTTTTCTTTGATACAGTAAACTTACCGAAACTTAAAAAAATTACTAAAAACGTTAATAAGGAGTTGACAAGACATGGCAGAGGAAAGGAGAATTTTGAGCAAGCAATATGGCTCATGCGCAGGACGGAGACACGAAGTGCGGGCTGTGCCATATCTGCCCGACCTTCTTAAGTGTCTGCTGCTTTATCTGGCTGGCGGTCATAGCGGCTGTTATCATAGTGGTTGTGATCGTGATCCTGAGAAGAAAAAAGGAAACGGATAAAGCGAAAGAATAAGAAGAACAGCGGCAGAGGACTAATTTGATAGATACGAAATAATAAGAAAACCAATAGCTCCACACGGGATTCTATTGGTTTTTCTTATTAGATAAATAGAAGAATACGGGGGAATGATAAATATGGTAAACGAGGTTGAGTTTAAAAAAGCGAATAACTATTCGTTGAAATGTATGCGCGTCGCATTTATTGTCTTGGTCATAGCATGGATTTTGAACGTGCTGCACATCTTTATAGTGGATCAGACCATTATGAACAGCGCTCTCATTGGTGTCGCTATATTTTTGGTGCTGGGACATGCCGCTAAATATGTAATTGGTTTTGAGAAGGCGGCAGCCAACTACATCATGCTTTTTTTGCTGGTGGCTATGATTTCCTTTGCCAATATGGAACTGGCTTATCATGCATCCCTCTTTATGATTTTTCCTATGGTAACTTCCATCGTCTATACTGAGAAAAAGTATAAAACCTTTACTTTTGTATTGACCATTGGCGGTTTCTTCCTCTCAGTTGTCGGCGGATATTATTGGGGACTGTGTGATGCCAACACATTACTTTTGACTACTACAACCTCAGCCAGGGAAGCAGAAAAACTTTTTGCAGATACTCTTACCATTAATACGAATATTGTAAATATTATTTTGTTCTTTGTATTTCCCAGAATCATGGCACTGGTGGCATTTAATGCTGTCTTGAATTACATCAAAAACACGCTTTTGGAAAAGACCAAAAAAGAGCAGGAAGGTATGCAGATGGCTGAACTTCTCAAAAAGTGTGAATCTGCTTCTGAGGAGCTGGTCACTATGGTGGGAGATGTGGAGGAGAATCTGGAGAACTCAAGGCGTGCCAATGAACAGATCGTTTCTTCTGCCCGTGATACATCAGCAGATTGTGATGAAAGCCGTAATCAGGTGGAACGTATTCAGGAAAGTGTCTCGGAGATGTCAGAGGCTATCGATGGTATTTATCAAAATACCAAAGAAATGTTCAGGATATCAGAGGATGTTACCAACCATACTTTAGGATTTATCAAGACGATGGATGTGGCAGTGGATTCCATGCATCAGATCAAAGAAACGGCAAATCAGACAGGGACATCTATCAGCCAGTTGGAGAATGAATTCGATGAGATCACTAATTTTGTGGGACAGATTTCTGGGATTTCTGCGCAGACCAACCTTTTGGCTTTAAATGCAAGCATTGAAGCGGCACGGGCCGGAGAACAGGGCAAAGGCTTTGCAGTTGTGGCGGATAACGTACAGCAGCTGGCCGAACAGTCCAAAGCAGCAAGTAATTCCATTCAGGAATTGGTACCCAAGATCCAAGCCAGGCTGGAGGGGGTAAAATCTATCAATGAGCAGAATCGTTTATCTGTTGAGTCGGGAATTGAAAAAATCTTAGATGCCAAGACCAAAGCAGAATCTTTGGGGGACATGCAGAAGAATTCCATAACCATGACGGAACAGATCGTAGCGCGCAGCGACAAAACCAGGTCGCATAGTGAACAGGTACGCGATATGGCTCTTTCTCTGGATGAAATTGTTTCAAACTTTAAGAGCAGGGCTGATGAGATCGTGGATGATGCCAACAATGAAGGAGAAATCACGGGGTTGACCGAAGAGTCATTTACAAGGGTAAAAGGTATTGCGGAGGAACTGCTGGCCTTGTCTCATGCATCCATATAACATGTCAGGAGAAGACAAAAAAATTATACAGTATCTGTTATGCTACGTGGGTTACAAAAAGACGGCAATTACTTCGTGTATGTCTAATCCGATGATTAGGCTGGAAGATACTTATTGTGTTCCGGCAGAGAAAATTGTGGAAATAAGGGGAATTTATGACTGGAAAGAAATTTTTGAACATTAATTTCTTGTATTGCAGATCGTTTTTGAGTATACTAAATTTATAGAGAAAAGGTAACTGTTCAGAAGGTGCTTCCGCGAGGTGTTTTTTGTGAGTGAAGCGTAAGCGGAAGTCACAGAAAACCCGAGAAAAGAAAGAGGTGATTTGTATGAGTCCGGCACAACAGGCTTTAGATTATCGGAGAGAAATAGATGAAAACCAGAAACAGATACGAGAGATGGTAATGGAAAGCTACCGTGATATCGCAGCAGGAAAAGGTCGAGACTGTAACGAATTCTTTGAAGAACTGGAGACAAGGTATTCCGATGATAGAGTATAAGGTGATTACTCTGCCATTAGCAGAAGAGGATATTGCAGATCAGACAGACTACATTGCTTTTGAACTGAAGTCTCCAGAAACTGCAATTAATATGGTAAGAGGATTTAAGAAGGTAATTAACAGTCTCAGTCTGTTCCCCCCAAAGTCATGAATTGGATGAAGATGAAGAGCTGGCAAGGTATGGTATCAGAAAGACGTATTATAAAAATTATAAGATTTACTTTCTGATTAATGAGAGGGAGCAGACCGTATACATATTGAGAGTTTTTCATATGCTGGTTGACAGCAAGGAAAAGATTTTGAGAATCTTTAGAGAATGATATAGAAGAAATGAAAGCATTTGAAGTATAGATGGTTGGAATAATGCCTCCAAGTCCAAACAGATTTGGGGGCTTTCATTAATCTTTCAAATAAAGGAAAAATTATGATGATAACAAAAAAATTTGAAATTTTACTAATACTCTTTTGCTGCCTTTTATTAGTATCTTGTAATAACAGAGATTGTAAATCAATTGAGTGTCCATATAAATTAAAACAACTTTATATGTGTAATGCGAAAAGCGCATGGGGATTATCATTTGAAAACGAAATTCTTTTTACCGAAAATGGTTTAGAAAATTTTAAACCAGTTAAAGTTTTAGAGAATGTAAATGGTTTTACGGATGGATATGCAAATGCCGCATTTATAAATGAACAACTCGCATATATAACTTATTTTTCATCAGACAATGAGCATCTAATAGTCGAATATACAAGAGATGGCGGTAACAATTGGAATCAGACACTAATAAAATATGGAGATTATTCTGAAAACTGTGATGCCGGCAGCATATTTATCAGTTTTGCAAATGATAGGGAGGGATACCTTTTATACTGTTCTACTCCGGCACTCGGTCAGATGACAAAGCTTTTGTTTTTTACCGGTGATGGTGGACAGACATTTTCACTTACGGAAGAATTAACAAATACAATTTCAGGGTATCCACAAGGAATTACTGTGATCGACAATGAAACAATAAATATAGCTGTGACCTATCATGGTACTGACAGCTATCTATATCAAACAACCGATGGAGCTGAAACCTGGGAAACTATAGAGATATTTCCCAGAACAGAAGAGGTGAAATATGTAGATGGGTACACACCTGTGTTTTATAGTGATAATAAACAAAATGGGATAATTATACTAAAAGTGGTAAGAGAAAATGCAGTCTATGAACTTTTTGTAACAGATAACGCTGGCAATAGCTGGACGTTAGACAGCGAAATTCCTTGTGACACTTTACCTGAGTATACTTTTATTAATGAGAAGCAAATTTATATTATTGATAGTTCAGGCAATTTATTTGAAAAGAATTTATAATAAACAACAAGCTGTCTACCGATCAATGTGCACTGTGATTCGATTGATCAACCTAGGGGTTATTTAATTGTTTTTTGCGCATTATTCCAGCTTGCATGCAGATTATTCAAGTATTTGCAAAAAATCTTTACATAATAATTAGAGAATGCTTAATTAGCAGATACCGATTAAATCAACATGGATCCAAAATCTTACCAATGTAATATTTAGAAAGTGTAACAGTGTCTTCTATATTGAAAAATTTTTGTATGCCAATTTTACACATGTAATATTTATAAACGATAATATGTACCGAAAAAACATACCCATGCAAAAGAAAAAAGGAGACAACACTCATGTTATGCCAAAAGACAGCGTGGTTTTGCAAGAGTGCTTTAATAGTAATTAGCGTTATACTGATAATCCAACTTTCAGGATGTAGTGATACACTCTCAGAAGAAACACAACTTGATGAAACTGAAACTGCAATCGAGGCCCAGAACATTCCGGAGAATTCTCAGGGGAATGAAAAGGATATAGCAGACATCTGCCTAGATCTATATAACAAAGCAGCGGCAGAAAATAGAATAACCGATTTGGAAACGGTTCGTAGTATCGTAAATCAATTTGGAGAAAATGGTTATCCAGCTGTTGACAGCAGAAACCAGATCGATATGACTGAAGCAGAGCAGGTAATTTTATTCTGCAAAATGGTGGAGGCATGGGAGCAGGACGAAATAACGATTATTGAAGTGGATTATTCAGGCGGATTCGTAAAATACGATTTGCAGACCAAAGACGGAAATGTAGATGTGTCCAGAAGCTATTACAAATATGAGAATGGAAAAATGTGTAGAGCGGTTACGGGGAGTTATCGGGCGGAGCAGTGGAATTATACGAATGAGGGCTATCTGATGTTTTCCGGGGTCTGGTTTTCGGAAGAATCATATGTGCTTACGTTGAGCGGGGCGGAGACGTATACCGCATTGCGAGTACAGCCGTTAGATGAGGGATACAGAGAGTTGAACAGGAAATATCTTTTGCCGATCGGTTACGAGCGGAATAATATGTTTCTTGTGGATTGGAGTGAAGATGATTTCAGAGAACTTAATTTCTATGATTTGTATGACATTTTCTATACGAAAGTAAATGCGGAGCATGTGCCGTACGTTGTGGACGATAATTTGGGAGTAGGCGCTGTTTATCGGATTCCCGAGGATGAATTTGAAAGTGTCATTATGGCATATTTTAATATTGACAGCAAGACATTACAGTCCAAAACGACGTATTATTCAGAATATGCAGCCTATGAATATAAGCCGAGAGGATTTTATGAAGCGGAGTACCCGGAATATCCATATTCGGAAGTGGTCGGGTATATGAATAACAGCGACGAAACCATAACACTTACGGTCAACGTGGTATATCCCTATGCCGGGGATT
This sequence comes from Lachnospiraceae bacterium, assembly GCA_014804485.1. Classification (GTDB taxonomy): domain Bacteria; phylum Bacillota; class Clostridia; order Lachnospirales; family Lachnospiraceae; genus UBA3282. Next base: position 20,876 of record JAAUZT010000043.1, on the reverse strand, counting down.
CTAAAGTATATTCCCACGAGGTGACAGTCCGCTCGTTGGATAACGGAGGGGTACAGTATGTGTCCAACCGGATTATTTCATCAGAAGATAATGAGGAGAAAACATGGCATACACCTCGATTGACATCGGAGGAATGGGGAGAGGTGTATGGAGGTGAATAGTGGATATTTCTTTATTTCGTAGATTGCAGTTTTCCCATTGCAAGCAAGAACACGAAAAAGAGATTGTTACAGCTAAAAATATATGGCATACTATTTGTTAGAAGAGGTGAACTTATGAAATGTACACTGATGAACAAAAATGTGCCGGTCGTGGATTTGGAGCTTGATGATGACACGGCAGCAATTACCAGAGTATTAGCTCCGCTGGATCTAAAGTATCTTCCGGTCGGCATTGGTACCGGAAAGGGAATCCCCAATAAAAGGGATTTAAATGAATGGTGGTATGGCAGGGCAATTCCGGCAAGTCGTTCCGGAATACGGTCTGCGCTTGAGAAGATGAACGTGAACCGGCCGGAACAGCTTTTGATGAAATGCTATGGGTTAAGCCTGTCAGACCAATATTGGATGAGGCCGGCGGACAGTGAATTAGCGTGGTCCGCGGTTAATTTTTTTGAGAATAAATTTTCGGATGATGTAGGAAATATTTTGTTTGAACAACCGGTGAATGGACAGGGATTAGATATGATGTCACCGTGTAATACATCGGACGGATGGTTAAAAAAGAAATGGAAGATCGTAAATGGGAAGAGATGTTTGATCAAAGCCGGAAGCAATCCTTATATGCAGGAGCCGTTAAATGAAGTTGTGGCTACAAAGCTGCACCGGAGGTTAGGATGTCGGAATTATGTGAGTTATTCCCTGTTATGGGAAAACAAGGCTCCGTATAGTGTATGTGAAGATTTTATCAATACAGACACGGAATTGGTGAGTGCGGTAAGCATAAACCGGAGCCTGAAAAAGAGCAGCCGGAATTCTGCATACGAACATTTTATACAGGCATGCGGTCAGTTAGGCATTCCATGCATGAGAGAGTTTCTTGACTATCTGTTGGTGTTCGACTATCTGCTGGCAAATACGGACCGTCATTTCGGTAATTTCGGAGTGGTGCGAAATGTCAATACATTGGAGTGGATAGGAGCGGCACCTGTATTTGACAGCGGAACAAGCCTATGGCATGATAAACTGACAAGGAATATTAACGGCTATGATCCTGTGGAAACAAAACCCTTTTATGCAGATGCCGGCAGGCAGATGGAGCTTGTATCAGATTATAGCTGGATACCGTTTGAACAGCTTATAATGCTGGAGGACGATATCCGCGATGTATTTGCCTCTTCCGAATATATGGATGAAGAGCGTATAGAAGCCATAGTAAATGCGGTGAACATACGGATAGAGGAATTACAGGATATGGCTGTGGAGCGAGGGAAACATTTCCCGGCACGTTAACAGGAATTTTTCGGCAGCCTTTGTGAATACCTGATACTTTTTCCAGACAAGGCTCATCCCAACTTCCATCTGCGATGCAAGCGGGCGGAAGCAGAGGCTGCTTGCACCCGAAACATTTATGATCTTATCGAAACAGACAGCATATCCCATGCCAATCTCAAAACAACAAGGCTGTTGCGCCTTGATTACCCGCCAGCGAAACAGCAGATATTCTATTGTTGGTAAACTGGGTTAGTTTTGTTATCAGATTGGTCTTTTTGAAATTCTAATATATCTCCCGGTTGACAATCCAATACATCACATATCGCATTTAATGTAGAAAACCGGATAGCGCTTACCTTTCCGGTTTTTATTTTAGATAAGTTTACATTTGCTATTCCTACTTGTTCAGCTAAATCATTCAATGAAATTTTTCTATCTGCCATAACTCTATCTAATCTTAAAATAATAGCCATATTTATCACCTATTATTTGTGATTATTATTTACAGGGAAAGACAAAGCGATTTTCGGCAACTTGGCATACACCTCGATTGACATCGGAAGAGTGGAAAGAGAGGTATGGGCAGCGAATTGGTAATTCAAGCAGATCATATTGAGTTATTTATCGTTTTGTAGCAGATACTGTATAGAGAAAATGGTAAGTTCTAATTGTTTTAAAACAACAGCTAAGATATAATTTAAGTGACACAAATTTAGGAATAATATTAAGAAGAACTTAATTACGTAGTATGTTAAAATTGCTTTGCTGATATGGTGGAAATGTAGAGAGGAGTGAAATTGTTTGGATGAGAAAGCATTACTGGAGATTATTGGCAGGGGAGAAGGCCATATAACAGAGTTCAAAAAATCCACGGCGGATATTACAAAAGATGTTTATGAGAGTATCTGTGCATTTTCCAATCGTGATGGCGGGCATATTTTTATGGGAATTAATGATAATGGAGAGATACTTGGTATTGAGCCGCATTGTATTGAAAAAATGAAAAAGGATTTTGTAACAGCAATTAACAATGCCAATAAAATGTATCCACCTTTGTTTTTAACACCAAAAGAATGTGAGCTTCAGGGAAAAAGGATATTGCATATTTATGTGCCGGCAGGCTCACAGGTATGCAGATGTTCCGGACGGATTTATGATAGAAATAATGAATCGGATATAGATATAACAGATAATGAAGAGCTTGTTTATAAACTATATGCACGAAAACAGGGCACATATTTTGTTAATAAGGTATTTCCTGAATGGGGAATGGATGTACTTCGCTCGGATTTAATAGACCGTGTCAGAAAGATGACACGTGCAAGGAGTAATAATCATACGTGGTTATCTATGGATGATGAGGAATTACTGAGAAGTGCTGGACTTATTCTTTTAGACCGTGAAAGCCGAAGGGAAGGAATTACACTGGCAGCAATTTTGCTGTTTGGCAAAGACACAACCATCATGTCAGCGCTTCCGCAGCATAAAACAGATATGATTTTCAGGGTGTATAATTTGGATCGATATGATGACCGGGATGTAATTGTTACCAATTTGCTGGACAGCTATGACAGAATGAGTGAGTTTGCAAAAAAACATTTGAATGATCCGTTTGTTTTGGACGGAATGCAGTCAGTTAGTGCCAGAGATGCAATTTTAAGAGAAATTATATCTAACAGTTTAGCGCATCGTGATTATTCAAGTGGTTATGTAGCTAAAATGGTAATTGAGAAAGACCGTATATTTGCAGAAAATAGCAATAGAACGCATGGGTATGGAAATTTAAACCTGAATACATTTGAACCATTTCCTAAGAATCCTGCAATTTCTAAAGTGTTTCGGGAAATCGGGCTTGCGGATGAGTTGGGTTCCGGTATGCGGAATACTTATAAATTTACAAAACTATATTCTGGAGGAACACCGCAATTTGTAGAAGGAGATATTTTCAAAACCATTATTCCGCTGAATGACAAAGCAACGATGAAGCTCGGTCCAATGGTCAGTGACCAAGTCAGTGACCAAGTCAGTGACCAAGTCAGTGACCAAGTGTTGCAGAATGCTGTTGAGGACAAAATACTTGAATATTGTAAAGTTGCCCGGACAAAAAAAGATATTGCTGAATATATAGGTTATAAAAACTTAACATATATGACACGTAAATTTCTTAAACCCCTGTTGGAAGGAAACCGGTTGGTATATACAATACCGGAGAAACCACAAAGCAGACTGCAGAAATATATAACTAAGCAATAAATGAGCGGCATTTGAAGCGGAGATTTTACGTTTTGTAAGGGAGTACTCCCCCAGCTATTCCAACATTTCTCTGCACGTTAACAGGAATTTTTCGGCAGCCTTTGTGAATACCTGATACTTTTTCCAGACAAGGCTCATCCCGACTTCCATCTGCGATGCAAGCGGGCGGAAGCAGAGGCTGCTTTCCCCCGAAACATTTATGATCTTATCGAAACAGACAGCATATCCCATGCCTTCATCCACCATGAGCGAGCCGTTGTAAAGAAGGTTATACGTTGCCACTATATTCAGCTTTTCCACGTCGCAATGAAAAAGTCTGTGAAAATCCGAGTCATGAATCATTTGTCTGGACAGGATCAGCGGCTGATTCAACAGATCCTGCGGCGTAATTGTTTCTTTGGCGGCAAGCGGAGAATTGCGCCGCATTAAGACACCGAAGCTGTCTTTGTAGGGAATTTTTATATATTCGTATTTTGATGTATCAATCTCTCCGAGTAAGAGACCGAAGTCAATCAAACCCTTGTCCATTTCTTCTGCAACAGTGGTTCTGTCTCCACTCACGATATGGAAGTGGACCAGCGGGTATTCACTCTGGACTTTCTGAGCCGCTTTTGTAAGCAGTCTGACACCGTCAGTTTCTCCTGCGCCGATCGTGATATCACCGGCAACGGTTTCATCCGACAAAGAAATCTCGTCTTCTGCTTTTTTCACAAGCTCTATGATTTCTTCTGCACGTTTACGCAGGATCATGCCTTCCTCCGTCAAGGTGACGCGGCGGTTTCCGCGGATAAAAAGCTGTTTGCCCAATTCATCTTCCATTTCCTTAAGCTGTCTGGAAAGCGTAGGCTGCGAAAGATGTAAGGATTCGGCCGCTCCCGAAATGCTCTGTTCTCTTGTGACTGCAAGAAAATATTGTAAAACTCTGAGTTCCATGAAAATCTCCTTTTTAGTACAATAAAACGATATGAAAAACCGCGTGGTATTTGACAGATACAGCGTACTATGAATGGGTATACCTGTCAAGCATAGATAAATATATAATATAAGTATTTGCTATTATGCAAGTCTCCTTGTTATAATCAAATAAGTAAAAGTATATGATAACATTTTCTGATGGAAAGATCCCGAAAATAACCTGTATTTGAGAGGTTGGATGTACAAGAGATTCTGACCGGCAGCACAGGATATTGACAATAGACAAGAAAAGGGATGGGACGATGGGAAGTGAAAATATAGGAGGGAAATTATATCCGCACAATGAATGGATGGACTCTGGTGCGGATAAGGAGAGCAGCTATGATGAGGCCATTATTCAAAATTTAATGGACGCAGGGTGCGACAAGGCTGTCATTACAGCGTTTGTAGAGGATATCCATGCAGAAAAGATAGCAGAGGGACTGAAATTGTTAGCGGTGCACCGGAGATCTTTACTGGATGAACTGCATAAAGAACAGAAACGGATAGACTGCCTCGATTATCTGGTATACAAAATGGAAAAGTTGCAGAAAAATTGATATAATAGAAAAAAGGAGCTGATTCAATGAAAACGATAGAAAATCAAACTTTTGATATGGAACGGGCTTTATACGGAAGCAAGGGCATTGCACTGAATGGCTGTGCTTTTGACGGACCGGCGGACGGTGAGAGTGCTTTGAAAGAAAGTGAGGATATTAGTGTTTCAAACTGTTTTTTCAATCTCAGATATCCGTTCTGGCACGATAATGGACTTACCGTTGCGAATTCGGAAATGACAGAGCTTTGCCGCGCGGCGTTGTGGTATTCTCATGACATTGAGATCACGGACACGATGCTTCACGGGATCAAGGCATTGCGGGAATGCAGCAGGGTGAAAATGCGTGGATGTGATATCATTTCACCGGAATTCGGATGGTCGGTGCAGGATATCGGGATGGAAGACTGCATGGTGCAGAGCGAATATTTCATGATGCGCTCTGAGCGGCTTAATTTTACAAATGTGCAGTTAAAAGGAAAATATTCTTTCCAGTATATTCAGGATTCTGTGTTTGAGAATTGCAATTTCGATACGAAAGATGCTTTCTGGCATGCTAAGAATGTAACTGTCCGTAACAGTGTTGTCAAAGGTGAATACCTTGCATGGTACTGTGAAAACGTTACATTTGAGAATTGCAGGATTATCGGAACGCAGCCGCTGTGCTATTGCAAGAATTTAAGGCTCATAAACTGTGAAATGATTGATACGGATCTGAGTTTTGAGAAATCGGATGTGGAGGCAACGATCACAACGCCGGTAGTAAGTATTAAAAATCCGTTATCCGGTCACATTTATGTACCGTGTGTGGAGGAAATCATCCGCGATGATCAGGAGGCCAAGGGCGAGATTGTGATACAGAAGCGGTGCAACTGTGCATGAGGCTTCCGGTTACGGTGATTTTGACCCGATAGGAGAAAGTGAAAATGTACGAATTGGTACAGGTCAGTGAAAAGTGCTATTATATAAATTGTCCGGCGAAGATAGGAGTTTATGCAGCGGATCAGGATCATGTGTATCTGATCGACAGCGGTAATGATAAAGATGCGGGGAGGAAGGTCAGACAGATTCTGGAGCGGAACGGCTGGCGCCTTGCCGCCATATTGAATACCCATTCCAATGCAGATCATATCGGCGGTAACCGTTATCTGCAGGGGCAGACGGGATGTAAGGTTTATTCCGCAGGTATCGAGGCTGCTTTCACACAATACCCTATACTGGAGCCGTCCTTTCTTTACGGCGGTTTTCCGTGTAAGGACTTGCGACATAAGTTTCTGATGGCGCAGGAAAGTGATGTGACGGACTTTACAGATGAAGGATTCCCGAAGGAAATAGAAGTGATACCGCTGCCGGGACATTTCTTTGATATGGTTGGTTTTCGTATGCCGGACGGAGTAGTATTCCTTGCGGACTGCATTAGCAGCAGGGAAACGCTGGAGAAGTATGCTGTTTCTTTCGTCTATGACGTGGGCGCTTATCTGGAAACGCTGGATATGGTGGAAGGGATGGAAGCCGCCATGTTTGTTCCGGCTCATGCGGAAGCAGCTACGGATCTGAAAGAACTTGTCCGTTACAACAGAGATAAAGTGCATGAGGTAGCGGATGGGATTCTGTCTATCTGTGAAAAACCGCAGCATTTTGAGAAGATTTTGCAGGAAGTGTTTATAGGGTACGGCCTTTCCATGAATTTTGAGCAGTATGTGCTGGTGGGCAGCACGGTGCGTTCCTACCTTTCATGGCTGAAGGATACCGGGAAGTTAGCGGTTACCATTCAGGATAGTATGCTGTTGTGGCAGAGCGCATGATAATACAACTTCATTAGTAAGACTTGCAAATGAGATATCGTGAATCTTGACATGCTGAGTCTTTCGTGATACTATTTACCTACCTACTTAGTGGGTAGGTAAATAAATGCTGGCAGGGAGGTACATCATGCAAATATATATGGACAATGCAGCGACAACGAAAATGAGCCGGGCGGCGATCGCTGCCATGCTGCCCTATATGGATGAGATATACGGCAATCCGTCGAGTCTGCATTCTGTGGGACAGCGGGCCGGAGAAGCGCTTATTGCAGCAAGAGAGCGTATAGCAGGCTGTCTGTCATGTGATCCGGAAGAGGTCATCTTTACCTCCGGTGGCAGCGAGGCGGACAATCAGGCGATCATATCCGCAGCACGCATCGGGGAGAAGCAGGGGAAGCGCCATATCGTTTCCACCGCCTTCGAGCATCATGCGGTGCTGCATACGTTGGATAGACTGAAGGAACAGGGCTTCGAGATCACGCTTCTTCCTGTACATGAGAATGGGCTGGTTACGGCACAGCAGGTAAGTGAAGCGATACGTCCGGATACCTGTCTGGTGACGATTATGTACGCCAACAACGAGATCGGGACGATCCAGCCGATTGCGCAAATCGGTGCGGTATGCCGGGATCAGGGAGTCTTGTTCCATACCGATGCGGTACAGGCGGCGGGGCATCTGCATATCGATGTCAGGGCGCAGAATATTGATCTGTTGTCGTTATCCGCACACAAGTTCCATGGACCGAAAGGGATCGGTGCGCTCTATGCGAAACGGGGCGTCAGGCTCACGAATCTGATCGAGGGCGGTATGCAGGAGAGAGGACGAAGAGCAGGGACGGAAAACATTCCGGCGATCATGGGCATGGCAGCAGCACTTACGGAGGCCTGCGGACACATTGACGACAATGCGGCGAGAATATCCGCGCTGCGCGATCGGTTGATTGCAGGGCTGTCCGAGATTCCGCATTCCGTTCTGAACGGAGATGGGGAGTGCAGGCTGCCCGGTAACGTTAATTTCTGCTTCGAGGGAATCGAGGGAGAATCTTTGCTGCTTCTGCTGGATGATAAAGGGGTATATGCTTCCTCAGGATCTGCATGCACATCAGGTTCGCTGGATCCGAGCCATGTGCTGCTGGCTATCGGAAGACTACACGAGATCGCCCACGGCTCTCTGCGGTTGACGCTCTCCGAGGAGACTACCGCAGAAGAGATCGACTATGCGATTTGCGCAGTAAAAGAGACTGTGGAGTATCTGCGAGGCATATCGCCGGTGTGGCGTGATCTGTTAAACGGCATGAGGCGGTTCGTGACAGCGGAATAGTAATGCGTGGCAAATGCAACGCGGGCATAATATGTGTAATCATAATATAAGGAAGAGAGAGGTATGGAATTATGGCTTTATACAGTGACAAGGTAATGGATCATTTCCGTAATCCCCGCAATGTAGGAGTGATCGAAGATGCCGACGGCATCGGCGAGGTGGGGAACGCCAAATGCGGAGATATTATGAAGATTTACCTGAAAATAGACAATGACATTATTACCGACGTGAAATTTGAGACCTTTGGCTGCGGAAGTGCAATCGCCTCCAGTTCAATGGCGACGGAGCTAATTAAGGGCAAGCCCGTAGCGGAGGCGCTGCAGCTTACCAATAAAGCGGTAGCGGAAGCGCTTGACGGGCTGCCTGCGCATAAGCTGCATTGTTCGGTGCTGGCGGAAGAAGCGATCAAATCGGCGCTTAAGGACTACTATGATAAGAATAATATCGAATATGACAACATGCTTTTCCCTGATTGTGCAAGCTGTGGTCACGGATGCGATGTATAAGCGGGAAAGGTACGGTTGCTATGATGGTATCAACGAGAGGAAGGTACGCGCTGCGGGTCATGATCGATCTGGCGGAACAGGGCGGAGAGAGTTATATTCCCATGAAGGATGTGGCGGCACGGCAGGGAATCTCCTTAAAATATCTTGAAAAGATACTGCCGGTTCTGACGAAAAACCACATGATAGAGGGAGTCCAGGGTAAGGGCGGCGGCTGTCGCCTGACAAGACGACCGTCGGAGTACAGCGTGTGGGAGATCTTAAGGCTTACGGAGGGAGATCTCGCACCGGTGGCGTGTCTGGAGGAGAACGCGGCGGGGGCCTGCGGCAGGAGTGCGGAGTGCAGGACGTTTCCGATGTGGCAGAAATTTTATGAAATGATGAATGAATATTTTGACAGTATTACGCTGTCAGATCTTATGCAAAAGCAGTCACCGTAATTTATTGTAATATTTGTAAAAAGTAGTTTGGTTGTGTTACGTTTCTCTTACTTTAACGGGAGGAGAGACGAATGGAAAACAATACAAAAGAATTAGAGAGATTCGGAGTGTTTCTGCATGCAGAGGAGTTGTCCGAGCGGACACGGGAAATCTATCTTCTGCATGCGAAACGTTTCCTGATCTGGCTGGACGGCCGTAAACTGACAAAGCAGGAGGTCATGAATTACAAGGAGGCGGTTATACGGGACGGAAAGAAGACTGCTACCGTTAATCTGGCAATTATAGCGCTTAACCGGTATCTGCGCTATGCGGGATATGAGGAGTGTACGGTGCGTGCACTCAGAGTACAGAAGCCCCAGTGTCCCGATAATATCTTAAGCCTGTCGGAATACCGCAAAATGATGATATATGCCAGACAGACGGGTCAGGAGAAGTATTACTGCATCATGAGAACGCTGGCCTTAACGGGGATTCGTGTCAGCGAATTGTCCGGCTGCACGGTGGAGGCGGTGGGACAGGGCAGTTTCGAGGTGGAGAATAAGGGAAAGAGGCGAAATGTATATCTGCCGCGCAAACTGACCGGCGACCTGAAGCAATATTGTATGGAAGAACATATAGACGACGGGGTGATCTTTCGCGGGAGTAAGGGGCAGCCCATCAGCAGGATTGCGGTCTATAAGATGCTGGTAAGACTGGCACAGCGGGCGGGCGTTCCGTGGGAAAAGGCGCATCCGCACAGCTTCCGGCATCTTTTTGCCATTACTTACATGGAGAAATACTCGAATCTGACGGAACTGGCGGATATTCTCGGGCATTCCAGCATGGAGACCACCAGAATCTATACGACGACCTCGGCGGAGGACAAGCGTCGCAGGATGAACGAACTTGATTTATAGTAAAATATTTGTGTGTATCTTTGTGGCGGATCGGACAGAATATATTACAAAAGGACAGATGAACATACTTCGTGCGGCGGCCGGCTGCATAAGATAAAATAACTGTCGTAAGCACAAGAAAGGGTAAGGTGATCATATGCAGCTTGCATTGGGACTGCTGATCCCGTTTGTCGGAACGACACTTGGGTCTGCAATGGTTTTTTGCATGAGAAATAAGATGAACCTGAAAGTGGAGAAAATGCTTCTGGGTTTCGCCTCAGGCGTGATGATCGCAGCTTCGGTATGGTCGCTTCTGATTCCGGCCATCGATATGGCTAAGGAACAGGGTAAAATTGCATGGATTCCCGCAACCGTAGGTTTTCTGGGCGGGGTATTATTCCTGCTGGCGCTGGACAGTCTGATTCCGCATCTTCATCCGGAAAGCAGTAAGCCGGAGGGAATAGAAGCTAATTTAAAAAAAACAACCATGCTTGTCCTTGCGGTGACACTGCATAATATCCCGGAGGGGATGTCCGTAGGCGTGACTTTTGCGGGCGCACTCCTGGGCAATGCGGGCATCACCATGGCGGGAGCATTTGCGCTTGCATTGGGGATCGCCATTCAGAATTTCCCGGAGGGAGCGATCATCTCCATGCCGCTGCGCGGGGAAGGAATCTCGAAGCTTCGGGCATTTGTCTACGGCTCCCTGTCAGGAGTTGTGGAACCTGTTGCGGCTGCGTTTACCATACTGCTTGCCGAGCAGATCGTGTCTGCGCTTCCCTATCTGCTTGCCTTTGCGGCAGGCGCCATGATCTATGTAGTGGTGGAGGAACTGATACCTGAATCGCAGGTGGGAGAACACAGCAATATCGGAACCATCGGAGCTGCCGCCGGATTTGTGATCATGATGATACTGGATGTGGCGCTCGGATAGATTCCAATATTGAAGTCGGGATAGATATCGTGTATAATATGGATGCTATGATACTGGCGATTCAGGAGGTTACACGCAATGAAGACAATTAAAGGGAAGCTGATGATCATTGTTTCGATAACGTCTTTTGCCGTTTTGTTTATCGGTTCTGTCGTAAGCGCTTTGAGCATCGGTAAGGCTGACACGGGCAGCGCGGTCGGTGCAGGACTTGTGATCGGCTTGATCGGAATGGCGGCGGTTGATTTGATCGTAGGAACCACGTTCAATAAGGCGCTGCGTCCGCTGGCGGAGCTTAAGCAATTCGCGACAGGTAATTTCAGCGGTCAGGAGAGTGTGGGCGGTAAGGCAAAGGTGGCAGACGGATTTAGGGATGAGATGGAAGAGGTTACATATGCTACCAGCAGCATTAAGCAACACATCAAGGAGATTACTACGGGCACGAATAAGGAAGCGACGAGCATAGCCGAGACTGCTTCGGCGGCGTATACCGAAATGGCGACCCTGAATAATAATATTGACGAGATGGATCAGATTATGGAGAGTCTCATTGGTCAGGTTGAGGAAGCAGCGGAAGTGACACGATCCATCAGTACGGCAAGTAATGAGATCGGTGCGGCGGTGGATGACGTTGCGCACAAAGCTTCCGATTCTGCTGGTGCTTCCAAAGAGATTAATACCCGTGCGGAAGAACTGTATGAGAGTACGGTGGAGTCTAAGAAACAGGCAAGTCTGATCTATCGCAGCACGGAGCGTGAATTGGAGCATGCGCTGAAGGAAGTGGAGAAGATTGAGATTATCAAAAATCTGTCGCAGGAGATCGGCGGTATTGCCAGCCAGACGAATCTGATTGCGTTAAATGCGGCAATCGAGGCGGCAAGGGCCGGCGAGGCAGGCAAAGGATTCGCGGTGGTTGCCGATGAAGTGCGGAGTCTGGCAGAGAATTCACAGGTCACAGTCGATAAGATACAGAAGGTAATAGATGAAGTGGTGAATTCCGTTATGCAATTAAGAGACAGCGCTACGAAGCTGTTAAACTTCATGACGGATCACGTGATTCAGGATTATCATTCCATGGTGGATACGGCCGAGCAGTATCAGAAGGATGCGGCATTCTTCGACAATATTGCCAGCGAACTGGGAGCGGCATCCGAGCAAATGGGTGCTTCCGTGGAGGAGATGCTGGCATCCCTGCAGACGGTGACAGGGTTAAACGGCGTGATTGCTGACGGAGTCCACAACGTGGCGGAGGCTATGCAGCATACCAATGTCGGTTCTGAGGAGATCCTGCGCAAAATGGCGATTCTGGACAGAAGCAGCCGGTCCCTGCAGGAGATCGCGTCGACATTTAAGATCTGATATGTTTTTGCAGGCAGTAGAGTGCCAGCACATTGGGCAGTACCATAAGGGCGTTGATCAGATCCGTGCTCTCCCAGACGAGACGCATCGGGATGATAGCGCCTAGATAGATCATTATAGTATAAGTGAGCTTATAGAACGGGATACCTTTTTTACCCATTAGGTATTCCGTTGCTTTTTCTCCGAAGTATGACCAGCCGATCAACGTGGTGACAGCGAAGGCGGCGAGCGAAATTGTAAGAAAAGCATCCCCTACATAGGGCAGATGTGCGAAAGCTGCCGCAGTCAGCCCGGTCTCGGCGACTCCTGTGACGGAGGCAGGGTCATAGAGCATGTTGGCAACGATAACCAGTCCGGTGATCAGACACATGACCACGGTGTCCCAGAATACGGCAGTCATGGATACATACGCTTGTATGCGGGGGTCCTTGACATGTGATGCTGCCGCGGCGATAGCGGAAGTACCGATTCCCGCCTCGTTGGTGAAGAGTCCTCTGGCGATGCCGTAGCGTACGGCGTGCTGTAGGGCTGCGCCTGCCATACCGCCGGCCATGGAGCGGAAGCCGAAAGCGCTTTTCAGGATCAGGACACAAGTATCAAGCAGAACGTTTCGATAGAGGATCAGCAGCAGTATACAACCCAACAGATAGACGAAGCTGATGGCCGGAACCGTGCGTTCGCACAGATTGGCAATACTGCGGACACCGCCCAGAATCACTGCCGCGGTGAGAAGGGCCAGAACGATGCCCACCAGATGGGGCGACAGACCGAAGGACGCGGAGGCAGCCTGTGTCACGGAATTCGCCTGTGTTGTACAGCCGACACCGAAAGCGGCAAGCAGTGTGCAGAAGGCATACAGACTGCCAAGTTTATTGTTATGTAAACCATTTTTTATCACATACATGGGACCGCCAACGTAGGAGCCGTCATCACGGCGATTGCGAAACAGAACGCTTAAGTAACATTCGCTGTATGCGGTAGCCATGCCCAGAATACCGGTGATCCAGCACCAGAAGATGGCACCCGGGCCGCCCAGCGCTACGGCGGTGGAAACGCCGATGATATTGCCGGTACCCAGCGTAGCTGCCAGTGTGGTAGCGAGAGCGGAGAAGGGTGACAGGTTCTGCTCCGTATTGTCGGCCTTGCCCATAGAGAGCTTCAGGGCATAGAATAGATTGCGCTGTGGGAAATGCAGCTTTACAGTAAAATAGATGTGCGTGCCTAACAGCAGCGCAAGCAGGGGAAATCCCCAGATCAGGTCGTTGAGTCGCTCCAGTATTGACATAGACGGTATCGCTTTCCGCTCGATTATATTTTCAGTATATAAATATGGGGCGGTAAAAAGAACTAAAATGTGGTAAGATGGATAAGAAGCGGGACGATCGGAGATTTCGGAATGGAGATTACTATGGAAGAGAGAGCATATGAATGGGCACGTGCACTGTGTCATTATGCGGGTGAAGGAGAAGCGTTCCTTCAGGAATTCTGGCGGATGCTGACACAGTCGGAAGGGGTCTTTCGAGAATTTACATATTATCTGGAGCATCAGGATTTCTTATGTGAGTATAAGATAGCGGGATACAGTGTAGTAGACCTGATGGTCTGGCAGATGGATCACTTCAAGGCACAGATGGATCGGGGCAGAGATGATATGAAGAACAATGGGGATAAGATGTTGCTGATGGCATTTCATACCATGCTTAAGATGGAGCGTGATCCGGAGCGGTATGTGAATCTATTGCAGACCGAGACAGGGACGGATTATCCTGAAAAATATAAATAAGAACGGGAGAAGCACATAGGATGAATAAAGAAGAGATCAGAATAAAGAATGTGATCGTGCATATTCTGGATTCTACCATCGGTATGCCGGTGTTGTCGGATACGGAACTGGAATACGGCTCCGAGGTGGCGGAGTTTCTGAAGGAGCATATCGCACGGATCAGTTCCGGAGACGATGCGAAGGAGTGTCGCTTTTATAAAGAGGAATCGGAGGTATACCATCTGCTGAATACCTATGCGGACGAAGATTTCGTGTCGGTCAGCAAGGATATTGCCACGCAGCTCTATGAGATCATGAACAGCAATATAGATATTCCGGCGGCGGATCTGATGGTGGTGCGTTTTAAGGAGGGGGAGGATGAGTATCTGGCTCTTCTTAAGATGAATTATAAGTCCCTCTATACGCATCGCACGATGGCGACAGAGGACGGCGAGGGCAACAGCAATGAGATTATCCGGCATAAGTCGATTCTTCCGTCGGAGACCCAGCGGTTGACGGAAGCGGCGATCATAAGGCTGCAGGATCTGGCATTGTGGGTGATCGAGAAAAAGTATGAGGTGAACGGAGAGAAGAGCAACTATTTCTCTTTTCTCTTCTTAAAGTGCAGTGCGCATCTGTCGCATAAATCCAAACTGTCAATCGTGAGCCGTGCTGTGGAGAGTGTGCAGAAGGAAGGATACGATGAGACGGAGCGGTTCGAGAAGCAGATGCGTGCCAAGAGCATCATACAGGAGGAGATCGAGGAGAAGGGTGGTTTCGTGGTAGAGGAGCTGGCGGAGCGAATCTTCGAGGAACAGCCGGAATTAAAAGTGGCTTTTCAGGATAAAATGGAAAAGTATGATATGGTGAAGGAAGAGATTCAGCCCCAGAGTGAAAATACGGTGCGCAAGTATCAGAGCCAGCATTTGTACACGGATACGGGGATCGAGATTAAGATACCGATGGAACAGTATAAGAATCCGAGAAGCGTGGAGTTCATCACGAATCCCGACGGAACGATCTCGGTGCTGATTAAGAATATCGAACATCTGGAAGCGAAGCTGTAGAAAGCAGGAGTGGAAGCGTATGGGGACGATATTGGATTATCTGAAAGAATACGGTGATTATACCTTGCAGGAGAAGCCTCTTAGCGAAGTGGACAGTCTGGTGCTCAGTCAGTTTGCTTATCTGAAATTCGACGAGGTGGCACCCGGTGCCGATGAGGAACATACCATGGTGAGTCTGCGTGAGATTGCTGAGCATGAGAAGTATGACAGTCTGTACGGTGATGAACGCTATCGGAAGGAGAACACGGCGCTTTTTCAGGCAATATATCATGGCAGACGTTTCGGCGGTCTCAAAGTAGGAAGTTATGTAAACTATATTGACCTTGAGACGGAGACGCAGTTTTCGGCGGTGACATTTCTTCTGCCGAACGGCATAAGCTATGTGGCATACCGCGGAACCGATGAGAACATCGTGGGATGGAAAGAGGATATGAATCTTGCCTTTTCGGAGCCGGTACGTGGACAGCATATGAGCGTGGACTATCTGGAACGCGTGGCACGTAGGATACAAGGGGATTTCTATGTGGGCGGACACTCTAAGGGCGGCAATCTGGCCACTTATGCCAGCATGAACTGCCGGGAAGAGGTGCGGCGTCGCATCTTTGCAATCTTCGATCACGACGGACCGGGATTCCGGCCGGAAGTGAAGGAGCAGAGCGCTTACGGTGAGATCGCAGACAGAATCCATAAGACGATACCGCATTCTTCTTTAGTGGGAATGCTTCTGTATACGGACGGCGCTTACCGGGTAGTGGAAAGCAAAACCATCGGGCTGGCACAGCATAATCCTTATACATGGCTGGTCGATGGCGATCACTTCCGGATTGTCGAGGAGCTGTACGAGGGTCGCAGATTCATGGATGAGGCGTTAAACCAGTGGATTCTATCACTGGATCAGGAGCAGATGCATACTTTTGTAGATACTTTCTATCAAATCATACTTGCTTCCGAGACCGATAACCTGATCGACTTTACCGCCAACTGGTTTCAAAGCATACATAAGATCAGTGCGGCGCTTAAAGAGATCGATACGGAAACCGGCAAGATTATGATCCGGATCATGAAGTCTCTCTTTGACATTGTCTCGCTGAATGCCAAGGAACGGGTAAAGAGCAGGACTGAACTGCAAAGAGAGAGATTCGATGAGGGGATGCTGCAGTTGGAGCAGATGTTTACGAAATAGGCTGCTGTGCGGCGAAGTATCGTAAGAGATGTTCGCCGCCGGCCTCCGTCATGCGTTCGGGATGCCACTGAACGGCCATGACGGGCAGACTTGTGTGCATGATTCCCTCGATAATATTGTCGCCGGAGCGGCATACGGCAGTAAGCCCGCCGCCCAGTCGGTCCACGGCCTGATGGTGGGCGGAATTGACCTGCGTACTTGTACCGTATAGCTGATAGAAGAAATCCATGCGGTTCAGTCCGTTGTGATAGACATAGTGGTATTGATCCTTACCGACCCACTTGTGCATATCCGCGGTGTCGATATCCTGTATGATCGTTCCGCCAAGTTGTACGTTAATTAACTGCATCCCCTTGCATATGCCCAGTATGGGCTTTTTTTGTTTCATAAAAAAGCTGAGCGCCTGCAGCTGTATGATATCCAGTTCCGTATCAATATTGTAGGAACCGTGGTTGTTCTGTCCGAAGAAGGCGGGGGTGATGTCTCCGCCGCCGGGCAGCAGCAGATGACTGGCAAGCGCTGCTTCCTCCACAGACAGCGTGGTGATATAAGGAATTTCCAGACGATGGAGAGCAGTTTCATAGTTGTGTGTGGCGTCGGCGCGCCCGACAATTGCGATAGCGGTAGATGGCATAGGATGTTCCTCATGACGGCAATATTACTATAGTATATGTGGAACCGTGGAAATTGCCAGTGAGGACATTACAGCATGCGTGGAACCGTCGGCAGAAAGTCGGGCGCACAGAAAACTAGGAACGGCTGTTTAACAGCGGAACGGGTCCGGATATGATTTCCCGTGCCACATACAGTACGCTGTCCATGCGTGCCTGCATGCTCCATTTGACCAGTGTCAGTTCGCCGCGGGCGATCTCAATGCAGGTGATACACCGGGGATGAACACAACTGCCGGTGTTATAATAATAGGCAGGTTCGGCGGGCAATACGGGACGATGTGTATGTCCCGTGATTAAGATATGCCCGTTTTCTTCGGCCCAGCTACGTAGAGTTTCTTCGCATTTTTCTTTTACTTCATAGTTTTTCGCTGCACTGGTGGGGTCTAAAATGCCTAGGTTTTCCAGTGGATTCCAGAAGTATCTTACCAGGAAACGGGCCAGAGGCCAGAGTGTGGAATTAAGCAGACTTGCCTGATGACCGTGGGTCAGATACAGCGATTTTTCGGGTGTGGACTGCGAATGAAGAATGATACCTTCATAGCAGCCGGGACATTTTCTCTTGACGATATCGTGATTGCCGTAGATCAGATAGAGACGTTCCCGTTGCTCAAACTTGGCAAACATGTCGTATACATCGCTGTGAATCTCGGTGATGTTTTGCAGCTTCCTGTTTTCCCATAATTCTTCCCCATCGCCCAATTCAATATAGGTAAAGCCGTTTCGATAATAGTGATCCATGGCCGCAAAGTACAGATGCTGATTCTTCAGGAAGTTATCCGAAGCGGTGCCCACGCCCCTGTGGCAGTCGCTGACAAGGACATATTTCGAGCAGTGATTCAGCGGAAGTACAGGGGCATGTGCAAAGGCGCGGTTCAGACGTTCCCCGGCGCTCATGGTTTTTCCTTTCTTTTCGGAGGCCGGCAACCGTATTTTTTGTGACAGCGTCTGTGGAATCTGCGTATGCGGAATAGTCTTCTGAATGCCGCGGGAAGATAATAGTAAAGGAAAAGAATGCGGTCCTCGGTGCAGACAAAGGGTCTGGTGACGTATACGTACAGTTTGCAGCATATGCGGTTTACACATTGGGAAAGCCGACGGTTGAAGCGTGTCAACAGATTGAAGTCTTCGGAGTCGGACGACTGAAAGACGAAAGAGCAACAGAGACCCTGAATGTCGATCTGTTTCATGTCATAGCCTGCGCGGCATAATCCTGCATAGAAAGCGTCACACATTTCCGAATCGGGAAAGCAGATGGAAGCATGCAGACACAGTTCAGAAGGGTTTGAGAAAAGTCCGGGATCGAATATCGTGAGCCACCAGTGTCTTTCGGAAAGTTTGAGACAGTCCGTGCCTTGGCGGCACAGACACAGCGTGCATGGAAGCATTTCATCGTCTTCGACGGCGGCAAAGAGGGCAGTCTTGTATTCTTCCGCAGAGAGAATCCGATCGGCGTGGTAGATCCCGATTTCCGCTCCGGTATTGATGCCGTATTGCCCTTTCCAGAGCTCGATCAACCATGTTCTGCCGCGATAGTCGAAATAGATCGGCAGGGCGTCGAAGACCATCTGGAAGCGGGGTGCCATATAGTCATAAAGCCATGTGTAACCGGCCGTTTTCTGCCATGCATCAAGCGTGGAAGAGAAGAAGCCGCAGCGGCAGTGATAGGCGTAACCGAAAGGCTTAGCAAGTTGTTCTAACAGGGAACATTTCTGACATTTATCCATACATTTGATACGGCAGATGGTCTTCCGTCTGCGGTGCCACGAGAAGATCATACAGAATAGAACGAGTAATAATAAGATAAGCAGTGCATAGTACATAATCTGTAACCTATAATCCTATGTGGTTTTACTCTATTTTATGCATGGAAATTATAGGGGTGCTAGAGATTAAAATGTGAAGACATTTTCATTGCGTTTTGTGCCGAAGCGAAGCGTAGACTGATATAGAAATATAGAGGGGCTTGAGTCTATGTAGTAGGTTATGCGGTCTTTTTCTCAAGCTCCTCGATGCGTTGGTCATGCTGGTCTACTTTCTTAATCAGCAGGCTGATGGTTTCATGGTCTAATTTACAAGCATTGATTTCATGCTGCATGATTTCCAAGCGGGCTTCTATTTTGTCGAAGCGGCTATTTACGCCGTCGAAACGATTGTCCATTCGTTTATTGATTCTGTCTTCCATTCGACCCATTTCTTCTAAAATCGCATTAAACATTTCTCTTGTTTCCTTATCCATAAGTTAATCCTCCTGTGAAATGAGTGTATCACAATTGAAAGGTAATGTCTATGGATTTATGAAAGAAAAATATTTTTTTAGAAAATATTATGAACGATATTTCGAATACACTTTACAAATTCCTTTATAATGCCTATAATTCTTTAATAAAATGTTTTATATAAGCGCGGAGGATCGGATATATTGGAAAAGAAAAATGCTGCCAGACATAAGATTCTGGATTTCATGTTAAATCAAGAGAGCACGACGAAGGCGGAGCTGGCAAAGGAATTAAACTTAAGCATGCCGACGGTTTTGTCTTATATCGGAGAGTTGACCGAAAAGGGAATGGTAATTGAAGTGGGTGAGATGGAGTCTACCGGTGGCAGGAAGGCAAGAAGGATCGCGCTTAACGAAAATTATTGCCTGTCTGTGGGAGTGGACATTACCGCGCATCATGTTGGGATGGTACTGCTCAATTTGAGTGGTAAGATCGTGGAATGGCAGAGGGTTCGCTTGGATTTTAAGCCGGACGCAGATTACTGTAGGAAAGTAACCGGAATGGTCAGAGATTTCTATAGCAGTAAAACATCAGAAGACAGAATACTGGGAATCGGCATATCTCTTCCGGGTATTTTGCATGAACGGGATCATATTCTGGTTAAGTCCCATGCGCTTCATCTGGAAAATTACAGTTTGAAAATGTTAGAGCAGATGTTCACGCTTCCGGTGTATTTCGAGAATGATGCTAACGCGGCTATGCTGGCGGAGAATCCGGCGCAGGTTAAGGATGCGGTATATCTGTCCTTAAGTAATACGCTGGGCGGCGCGGTCTGCATCGACGGCGAATTGTTTACGGGGCAGAATCGCAAAGCAGGAGAATTCGGACATATGCTTTTGGTTCCGGAGGGCAGGGAATGTTATTGCGGTAAGCGTGGATGTGCGGACGCATATTGCGCGGCAAGCGTGTTGACGCAGGATGGAAGATATACGTTGGACGAGTTTATGGGTGCCCTCGGCAAAGATGAAACGGCGGATAAGATTTGGGAGGAGTATCTGGATCATCTGGCTGTTCTGATTTCAAATATCCGGATGATTTTTGACACAGATGTGATTCTGGGAGGTGATGTCGGCGGATACGCGGACAGGTATCTTGTGGAGCTGCGGGAGAGAATGGCAAAGTACGATCTGTTTGATCTGGACGGCAGTTATCTGAAAGGATGCAGCTACCATAGGGAGGCTTCTGCGGTGGGGGTTGCGAAATACTTTTTTGGGAAGTTTGCAAAGGAGCTTGCTTAAGGCGGAGAACTTTGGGAGAAGGAGTTGCGGAGATTGTTGAGCCGTGGCTCTTTTTTTGTTGTGGAAATTCGGGAGGCAGATTGCGCAAAATGTTCTCTTGTGTCAGGCTTCGTCATATGGATTTTCTAAAATATTCCGATTGCGTTGAGAATGCGGACGAAACCGCCCTCTATTCGCCATCCGGGCTCATTTCGGGCTTTTCGGGACATAGGCTTATTGCCCATTAGGGTAATAAGCACGTCCCTT
>JAAUZT010000042.1 GCA_014804485.1 Lachnospiraceae bacterium | reverse complement strand
TTCCGATCGGACTTAACCGCAAAACTCCATACCGACTATGCAGATACAGCCCGTCCTGCTGCTTCGTAACCCACTTCACTGCCAAATCAATTTTGCCGTGTCCGGGCGGACTCAGCTTTTCGGTCGGCGGCATGTCACCGAAGGCATACAGGGACTCTGTTTCCTGTTGCTTCATTGCAATCCGATTACCATGATCTGCATCGGTCTTAAGGTTTGTTGTAGTGTCTTCCTGTGGGGTTCTGCCTGTACTTGATTTTGGCATCGCAGTTGGTTTAGACGCTTTATCCGATTTTATAGGTTCCCCTACTCTCTGCGCTACAGCCTGTTTTTTGACGTTTCCACTAACAGGACCGGCGTTTTTCTCCTTTATATTCTCTGACACTCCCGTCATATATGTCGAATCCACAACACTTTTCCCGTCATCGCCGCGATCGGGCACCGGATCTGCAATCAAGCCCGTCAAGTTCCCGGTATGGAGCACGCACAGTTCATGAAGTGCACGAGTTGCCGCCACATAGAGCAGCTTCGCATGTCCGTCATCTGTGGGATATTTTTCCCGTGAGGGATTTAAGATCAATACCGCATCAAATTCCAGCCCCTTGGTATACTCCACCGGAAGCACCATAATACCGCTTCCGAACTCCGTCTTCTCCGGATCGCTTTCCATCACGTCTATATACTGCGATAATTCCTGCGCCGCAACCGCAGCCTCCTCCAGATCCCTGCAGACGATTGCAATCGTTTCCAGCGCATTGTTACCCGTCTGCCATCTCCTGCAAATCTCTGCCGCTTCGCGGATCATGGACTGTCCATCCGAGGTCTGCCGAACCTGTACCGGACTGCCATGCCTTATGATCGGTTCCACGGGATAGATCGAAAACCGTCCGTGATGCAGTATGTTCGTAGCAAAGTCGGATATCTCCACCGTATTGCGGTAGCTTTTCTTTAAGATACCGAAGCTGTCCATGGAATCCGCAAGAAACAGATTTTTCAATTCTTCCCAGTCATTTAATCCATAGCCAAAATGAATATTCTGCGATACATCACCCATAATGGTGTAAGTACACCGGTAAATACAGAATTTCAGCACGCGATAAGCCATCATCCCAAAATCTTGCGCTTCGTCAATGACGATATGGTGTGCCTCACTGATCACTTCGGTTTCTTTCACTCTCTTATACAGATAAGCAAGCGCCGCCAGATCATAGACACTGAATTCCACATCCGGTATATTGACATCATATCCCTTTTCTTTCTGTTTCAATAAGAAATCCAGATACAGCTCATAAATAGATTGTTTCCAAACTCTGCCGCCATAGTGTCCGTGATATGCTTTTAAGATTGCTTTGCGCTCGGCCTCCGTATACTTAATGCCTTTTCCGAGAAACTCTTCTTTGATTTTTCCCCGCAGGCGGGTATTTAGCATATTGATCTTACTCTGCACGGACACGGTAGGATTCTGCCGAATATATCGCTCCACCGCGTCACCCTCGATCAGGCAGACCAGATTCCGGAGATCAGCCGCTTGTCCCCCGCTCTCATCGAACACGCCGATCTTACCGTCGCGGATTCCTTCCACGAACTGTTTCGGATTCAGATAAACAGATTTACAGGAAATGGTATCATACTCCAACTTACGGCAATATTCTTCCAGGTCTTTAAACCACACGGAACTGCCTTTTATACTGTCACCATTTTCTCCTGTCTCTGCATCCTTCGCTTCGCCGTTCTTCCCATTCGCATCTGTACCTTTATTACTGTCACTTTTTCTGCCCTCGTTCGTACCTTTGATCCGATACTTTTTATCATCCCAATCCTCATACAAAAGTCTGACAAAAAGCTGTTCCATCGTCATCTGCCGTATGCCGTACACATCCAGATCCGGCAGAACGCCCGTGATATAGTTAAGCAATATCCGGTTGCTCCCCACAATATAGAAATCATCCGGTTTAAAGCGTTCCTCATAGTTATACAGAATATAGGATATCCGGTGCATCGCCACGGTAGTTTTGCCCGATCCCGCCACACCCTGTACGATCATATTATGATAAGGGGATTTCCGAATAATCTCATTCTGCTCCTTCTGGATCGTAGCAACGATCTCACTTAAGACCGCCTGCTTATTCTTGGCAAGATACTTCGTCAGCAGATCGTCATTGGCGATCACTTCGCTGTCAAAATAATCCAGCAGCCTGCCCGACTCGATCTCATACGTGCGCTTCACTTGCAAATCAATCTGTATCCTTGCCCCGCCCGGCGCTTCATAGCTGCACTTACCAAGACCGTTTTCATAGTATGCATTCGCCACAGGCGCACGCCAGTCCGTTACCATCCAGTGAGTCGTATCCTTGGAGATCCCGCCTCTGCCGATATAGATGGACTCTTCCTTATCAAGCGCCTCGTCGTGAAAAATGATTCTGCCGAAGTACGGCTTATTCAGTGCCTTTTCATTCCGTAAAAGTGCACGCTTCATATGATCATGCATAGTCACGGTATTGTTCAGAATTGTTAATACTTCCACGTCATTATCATGATAATGTGCCAGCATCTCATCAATATCTTCCTGCATACGCGACACTTCCCGTCCGTAATTCGTGAGATTGTCTTTCACTACGTCAAGTGTCTGTTCCAGATAATTCTCCTCTGCCTGCCTCGACAGATCCCTGTTCTTCTGTTTGTGCTGTGTGCCCATGTACAACCTCCTTCTGCAAATTATAACCGGTTATATCGACAAGTTATATTGTAAAGGGAATACAAAAAATTACTAGACTTTTATTTTGTGATGTGGTAGACTATATACTACAGTAGTGCTTAAAAATACCGTTCTTTATTAAAGTAATTTTTGAACGTTATTGAGCACTTATTTTTATGTATGTCTTATGTATATTTGCAACAACCTTCAAACTTGAGTAAAAGCTTCGAGAATACAAAAATCAGGAAAATCTTCGATATGCGAAAATATTTCCTGATTTTTATTCGTTATATTATGTTACTTTATACTATTCCGACAACCTCACAACCTCCCCATTCTTCACTTCCTTTGTGGAAGAAGAAATAATGATGCTGTCATCGTCAAGTGCACCTTCCACCGCAACCCAGCTTTCATTTTCATCCAGAACTCTCACATTGATCTGCTCTGCATAATATTCTTTGCCGAGAATACCGTCCCGCTCTTTGACCACATAGACATAATTTCTGACACCCTCTTTATACACCGCCGCAGGTGTGACACAGCAGGAATGCTTCTCTCCTGACTCCGCACGGCTCATCGTGCCCGACATTCCCGGTATTCCGGTTCCTTCCGGGAGATTAACATAGACCTCATAACTTCCGGGCATGGTGCTGCTCTCAGACAGATAATCTATGGTTGCCTCCTTATCCCTGCTGCTTCCGTCCAGTTTAAGGGACACCTCATCATTCAGTGACACATACTTCTTCTGATCCTGTGTGATAATCGTCTTAAACTGGCAGGGAACAGAATCATCCGAAAGCAACATGGCAGCCGAATCAGACGTCCTGCCGCCTGCACTGATAAAGATGTCCGTCACCAATCCGCCACGCTCCGCCTTGATCTGACCCTCTGCATCCATAACCGCCTGAAAGCGTGCCAGATCCTCTTTCATGTCCTCAAGTTCAAGACGGCTTACCGTCAACGTGGAATCTGCATTCTCCGGTGCGGTGATATCCTCCACCCTGCGGCTTGCCTCTTTCATGCTGGTATCTCTCTGCCATCTTGCATCGGCTTCCGCATAGGCCGCCGCCTGCAAAGCATCTTTCAACGCCTCATCATCTCCGCCTTCATGATTCTCTAAATTTTTTTCGGCCTTATTAAGTTCTTCCAATTCCCTTCCTACCAGCGTATTTTCACGCCGCGCCGTAGCGTCATAGTCCTCTCTGGCGCGCTGCTCTTCCAACTCTCTTTTCTGCCTTGCCAGCTCCTCATTCTGCGCCAGCGTGTTGATCTGTGTCTGCAATTTGGATACTGCCGTCTGCTTTTCATCTATGATATCCGTCAGGTCGTCCATATCTATGGTAAAAAGCACGTCACCCTCTTCCACCTGATCGCCCACCTGTACAGCCAGCTTATCAATCCGCAGTCCACTCAGTGCAGTCACCGAATTCTTATCTCCGGCCACAACAATGCCATCCACCTGCACCGTATGCTCCACATATTTCTTCTCAATCGATTCCGTAGAAACGATCGGAAGCTCCGATGCGTAAATACTCTTTGATACGACCGTACAGAGCCACATAAGCCCAAGAAATACAAAGAAACCTACTATGATCTTCTTTTTCCTGTTACTTTCCAACGTTCTCTCCTCCTATTCCTTTAGTCCCGAAAAAATAATTCCCTGCTCTAAATAATCCTGTCCCCATACGAAGACGAATACCGCAGGAATCAATGTGATGATCGAAGTCGTAAACGCATATCCCGCCTGTGCCCATGTAATTTCCGGCAGATACAGCGACAGCGGCCACAGCGACTTATCTTCCAAAAATGCCATAGGCTGTTCCATCATATTCCAGTATTCCAAAAACCCTAACACTATGGCAGACAATAATCCGCTTTTCCCAAGTGGAAGCCCAATTGTACAGAAGATTAGTATCTCCCCTGCCCCGTCAATCCGCGCCGCTTCCATAAGCTGCATAGGGATACATCGGAATCCTCCATAGGTTAGGAATACCGGAAACGTGGAGAACACCGCGGGCAAGATCACCGCAGGCTGCGTATTGAGCATTCCCAATTGATTAAGCACCAGATAACTGGAAAGCATCGTAACCTGGAACGGCAGAAGCATCAACACTATATAAAGCGCAAAAAGTGCTCTGCTCCCCTTCACCTGATACACCGCAAAAGCCCACGCCGCGGGAACGCCTACTAAAAGCTGCCCTAACAGGATACATCCCACCATCTTAATGGAATTCCAAAAAAGAACGAAGAACTGCGGTGTCATAAAAAGCAATTTACTGTAATTCTCAAAGGTCGGATAATCCGGCACAATCTTCCAACTGATATATTCCAACGCATCCGAAAAAACCGGTGACAAATGCTGTCGCAGTTCTCCGTTACTCATTACTGATCCCGTCACCAGCAAAATAATCGGCAGACACACTAAAAGCGTCGGAATCATAATCAATAAAACCGTGATCCCTTTCTTAATATCTTTTACTTGTATCCCAAAGTTATGTAAACCCATTCAACTCATTATCCTTTCTACTAATATCTGTCTCAGCCACGGAAGAATGCACGCGCCAGCGGCATTCTTCCAGACATGACTTAGTTATACTTAGGCACCGTCCTTTGGTGCCTTAGTATAACTTCATGTCTTCTTCATGTCTTGTTCATCTCGAGTCCCACATCCTCTGCAACAGCATAATAACCACAAACAGAAATCCGCCCACACACACCGCTGCGGCCGCCATCTTATCAAAATCCAGATTTACAAACCAGTTATTGAACAAATGCTGCAACAGATACATATCCTGTTCCGGATATGCTCCGGCCACGAGATAAGCTTCTCTGTATATCTTAAATGAATTGAGGAATGAGAGGATAACAATCGTGTACAAACTCCCTTTCAGATTCGGAAGCACGATCCTAAAAAAGCATTGCCTCTCGGAAGCGCCGTCCACTCTCGCCGCCTCCAGCATCTCATTCGGAATCCCCAGAATCCCCGCCAGCCACAACACAATTGTATAGCCCGTATTTTTCCATATGTAGCTGAATACCAATACCCAGAAAGAAGCGCTGCTGCCCAGATAATCCGTATGAATCTCACCCCATAAGCCTGTCAGTTCTCCCATCTTCGTCAACGCCAGATTCAGGAATCCCTGCCTATAGAAGGCCATCTTCCACACAATGACGATCGTCGCCGTAGGCATTGCCAGTGGGAACAGATACAGTGATTTGATCGTCCCGGCGCTTTTGAGCCTGCTGATCGGCAACGCAATCATAAGGCCTATCACCACCAGCAGCGGAATACATATAAGCGTAAAACGGAATGTATTTTTTACCGCCAGACGAAATGCCTGATTGGCAAAAATGGTCCTATAATTCTGAAATCCTACAAACTGACTCGTTACCACTGTCTTAAAGGACCGCCCGAACACATCCAAAAAGGGAAGCAACACAAACATAAGCACCCCCAATAGGCTCGGTGCCAGAAACAGAAAGAATGCCCTCGTATCCTTATGACTTTTTGCACTGCTTTTTTGCTTTTTCACATCTCTCTTCAGTCTAACCAATCTCTCCACCTACTTCATCTTTTCTTACTCTGCAAAATAGAGCGCCATCTTCTTCTCTATTGTGTCCAAAGCCTCGTCCAGACTGATGTTCCCCCACATATACTCAGTACCGGCTTCGTATACGGTTTCCTCCAGCATAGTATCCTGAATGTACGGTGTATCCGCCGTTTCAATGCAATTCTTTAATCTGGCAATCTGCTCTTCATCCGGCCAATAAATATCCAGCTTGACACGTAATCCATTTTCATCGAGCAATTCAATCATTCCGCATGCCCCCTCCGTGTGGCCCTGACTTCCTTCGTATATAAAGCCTTCATCAAACGCTGCCTGATTCACTGCATATCCATTAATCAGATAAGACTGGTTTTCTTTACCAAAACATAATCTTATAAAATCCTCCGCCTTATCCGCAGACACTGACATTGCGCTAATTCCCACCATTGTTTTGGCAAGAAACACATTGCTGCTTTGACCATTCATAGGAATCCATTCATCATTTTCATATTTTTCAACTTTATTTACGGAATTCAAGTGTGCAAATCCATAATCAGTGTACACCGTGCCGCCTGTAATATGAGTCTCCCCTACAAAAAGTCTCATAACATCTGTGGTTCTCCCTCCCATGTATTCTTGTCCCCGCAAAGCATAAGATCCATGAGACCAAGTTGTTTCCTTCGTAAGTCCGTCCATCTGCGCATCATATATTCTTTTCACCTGTGTCAGAAATTCTGCAATCGCTCCCATGTCAATTGTACCGTTTTCTGCCGTCCATGCCGGCGTTGAAACCATAGAGAACAGATACATGATTTCTCTTTCCGAATACACACCTAATAAATCCTGTTCTTCTTCCGGATATTCCTTCCGCAGTTCCTCCACTATATCGGCAATGCCCTCCAGATTATCAGCCTTGGAAATATATTGTTTATCTCCATACAGTACCGGAATCTGTATTTCGATAGGCATTACATATAGTTTGTCCTCTGTTTTCATGGCATCCATAATATTCGTAAACAGCGCTTCTTCACCGCTTAAATTATAAAGAATCGGGCCCATATCAAGAAGCAGCCCCTTTTCGATATAGGAATCAAGCGGCATATTGTCCAATACTAATATATCGGGACCGTCACCGGCCATGATTTTGGTATTCAGCTCTTTCAGCGTATCATCTCTTGTGGCAGAAGCTCCATCTTCCATACCGATCTCATATTCTACCCAAACCTCCGGATTTTTTATCTGATACAAAGAAATTGCCTGACGTATCGTATCGTTGTTCTCTAGGCTGTATACTTTAAGTTTCTCATTTGGTACAGTAGGGATATCCGGATTGTAAACATAGCGAACCAATCTGCCATCGCTAAATAGCGTCACAAAGTCATCATTTTCAAGTTTAATCATACCCAGCACCTGGTTAGAAGGATCATTGAAGGTAGTAAGTTTTCCGTCTATGACCTGTTCCATGGCACTGCCGCCTATTACATGGCGGTGCAGCCCCTCTTGTCCTGCCAGGTAAATAACTCCCTGTTCTTCCAGGAAGAAATACATACCATATCCTTCTTCAATCGTCCTGTCTGCATAATTTTCATTCACAAACTCCTTTAAAACTTCATCCTCGATGTATTGCTTCTTCTCCATATCATAAATAAGGAGCTCACTATAGCTGCCTCCATCTATTACCATAAGGTTCTGCTGACATTGTATCAAATATGGATGATAAGTGGGATCAAGCTCCAGAAACAGCTCCATGTTTCCGTTCTCCCGGGCTTCATAAATATTGGAACCGTCTGTGTTCACAAAAATCCTTCCTGTATCCGATATCCACACACCGGCCGGATTCCGATCCTCTGCCCTAACGCGAATATCTATGGTAACCTCAGCACCGTCAGGTTTGACAAGACAAAGTCTGGGATTTAATTCGCCCTGTTCATAAACTTTCTCATAATCATCATAAATAATGGCCATCGTATGATCAGCCCCGGTTGCCATATCAAAAACCCAGCTTTTATTTTCCCATATTCCGCTGCCTGTTATGCTCTCGTCTGTCTCCCATGTCACTCCATTATCCTTTGAAATATACAACGGGGAATAGGACTCACATATGACTAAGCTCTCGTCCTCTAATCGAGACAATTTCGCTCTAAAAACCTCATTCGGTAAATTCACAGTTTCTTCCACATAACGTCCCATTGCCGTAACCTCTGCAGACGACTGTGTACTCTGTGCATTCTGCTCATTTTCGGCACTGTTTTCCGAAACCTCTTCTTCAGCCCCACAGCCGCTAAGTAATGTCAGCAACATAGCACATAACAACAGAATTGATAATAATTTGTTTGCTGCTTTTTTTGCTTTCATACACTTCCCTTTCTTAAAACTAAGATTTATAAACTACTCCGCCAGATAGATCGCCATCTTCTTCTCAACGGAATCTAACGCCTCATCCAGACTCTTCCTCCCCTGCATATAAGCGATGCCTTCTTCGTACACCACGTCCTCTAAAACCGTATTCTCCATATACGGAGTCTTCACGGATTCCATATAAGCCTGCAATTCCGCAACCTGTGACTGGTTTGGACAGTAGACAGACAGGGAAATCATGTTTCCCTCATAATTGTCTGTGGCAAGACCACCCCACCGTTCATCTACGCCGTCTCCTGCCTCGGAGGCAAACCCCTCCTGGAAAGCCGCCTTGTTAACCGGCAGTCCTTCATACAGGTTTCCCTGATTTTCCTTCCCGAACAATGCTTTCACAAAATCTTCCGATGCCTCAGCCTGCTTTGACGCCGCACTGATTCCAACCAATGTCTTTGAGAAGAAAACATCTTCACATTGTCCGTTCATGTGCGCCCATCCACACTCTTCATATCCCTGAACTCTCGGAACGGAAACCATCTCCGCGTAGTTCCAAAAGCTTTTGATGTATCCCCACACCGCCTCATTCATGCCGCCTGTAAACCTGAGGCAATCCATGGATATTCTCATCGTGTCCGTTTCGTCCCACGGTGCACCAAATTCTTCTTCTGCAAAAGCGTTCCAGTCAGCCTCGTACGCCTCCAACACCCGATCCGCTATGCCGTCCATCTGCGCATCGTAGATTCTCTTCGTCTGCTGCATGAATTCCGCAATCATTTCCCGATCCACCGCTCCGTCTTCCGTCATCCACACGGGCTCGCATACCGGAGAAAACATCCTCATGACCCCTTTTTCCGTATACAGTTTGAGCAGATCGCCTTCCGGATGATCCTTTCTAAGCTTCTCAACCGCATCCGCGATATCCAGCAAGTCTTTGATTCCTGTTATGTCAGATTTCCTGCTGACTATCGCCGGAAGCCGCACCTCACAGGGCAGCATATAAATCCCCTCATTGATCCGAAATGCGTCCACAATATTACCAAAAAGCTCATCTTCTCCACTCATATTGTCAAAGATCGGACTTAAGTCGCGCAGCACGCCCTTTTCTATATAAGAATCCACAGGCATGTCATCCAGAATAAATACGTCCGGACCCTCTCCCGCCAGAATCTTGGTATTGAGACTCTTCAACGCGTCTTCCCTCGTAACGGAATTACCACCGCCCGTACCAACCTCATACTTCACATAGATCTCCGGATTTTCGGTCTGATACTGGTTAATTGCCTGCCTCATCGTCGCATTGTCTTCCAAGCTGTAGACATTAAGCTGTATCACAGGTACAGTCGGAATATCCGCGTCATAAACAAAATGTACCAGCTTTCCGCCCGAAAACAATGCCATAAACTCATTGTTGTCCATTGCGACCATACCTTCTATCGCGTAAGACGGATTACTGAAAATGCTTAAGTTTCCGTCTATGATCTGCTCCATGGCGCTGCCGCCTACTACATGGCGGTAAAGCCCTTTGTCCCCTGCAATATACAAAACACCGTCCTGATCTAGAAAGAAAAACATATCATACCAGTTACCGCTGAAACAATTTCTGTCGCCATAGTTTTCTTTCACAAAATCCGCTAAGACCTCGTCCTCTATATACTGCTTCTGTTCCATGTCATAGATCAGCGGCGACTCATAATCCCATCCGTCCATGAACATCATCCCACCATGAACCTGTATCAGGTCCGGTGAATTCTCCTCCGCCCTGAGAAACAGGACGCTTGTTCCGTCTTCCAGAATTTCATAGATATTTGCGCTCTGCGTGGTGACAAAGATCCTGCCGTCATCCGATATATATGCACCCTTCAGACGTTCATCCTCTTCCGTCAGTTCCACCTCCACCGGTATCTCTGTTTTATCCGGCTTAATGATGAGAAGCTGCGGATTCAAAAGCGGCCCTGCTTCATCCTGTGAATCTGTCTCTGTATCGTTATCTGCTGCTTCACCCTGCGTATCATTCTCCGAATCTTCCGCCTCAGTACTTGCTGCGTCTGAATCCGCTGTCTCATCACCTGCTGCGCCCGAATCTGCCGTCTCATCACTTGCTGCGTCTGATTCTGCCGCCTGATAGATTACCGCCACCGTATTATCACCGCCCACTGCCGCACTCATAATATAGTCGCCGTTTTCCACCATTCTGGTGTTCCATGCTCGCTTATCCGCATACCATCTCTGTCCGCCATCCTTGGAAATCGCAAAAGGCCTAAAGGCGTCAGTAATGACCATCTGTCCATTATTCAGCTTAAAAAGACGGTTGCTAATGTCGGAAAGCCCGGCGCCGTCACCAAACTCCCCCGCTTTCTCCACGTAACGTCCCATGGGCGTTCCTTCCTCATACAGCTGTGTACTCTGTCCGCTTGTACTGCCGCCCTGCGCGCCATCCTGTCCGTCTCCGGCTGCTCCGCCATCCCCGCATCCTGCCAGACATCCTGCTAACAGCATCACCCCAAGCGCCGCTGAAAATATCCGCTTTCCAACATATTTTCTCTTACGAATCATTCTTTTCATCCCCATTCTCTCCATGCTCATACTACCTCCCATTCCCAGAAGAATGTATTCCCCTTCTCACAGACGCTGCCCAATTATTTCTCGGCTCCAGAAGAATGCACGCGTCAAGCGGCCTCCCATAATCACGTCTTAATCACTTCTCGGCCCCAGAAGAATGCACGCGCCAGCGGCATTCTTCCAGACATGACTTAGTTATACTTAGACACCGTACTTTGGTGTCTTAGTATAACTTCATGTCTTCTTCATGTCTTGTTACTCCGCCATATAGATTGCCATACTCTTCTCTACCGCTGACACCGCCTCCTCTAGACTTGTTTCGCCCTGAATGTATGATGTCCCTGCGTTATACACTGCTTCTTCCAGCACCTTGTTTCGCACATACGGCGTGTCTGCTGCCTGCATCCATCCCCTTAGGATATCCGCCTGCTGTTCGCCGTACCAATATATATTCCAATAAAAACTACTGCCATCCTCATATTCAAAGCCCAATTGGCTGTACGCAGCATCAGTCGAGACAAAATCAGCCGGAAAAAGTGAACTCTCAAAAGCTGTCCGGTTGATTGGAAATCCCATGCCTGATATATCTTTATCTCCCAAAAGTACTTTCAGCAAGCCTTCCGCCCTGTCAATCTGTGTGGAAACCGCACTGATTCCTGCCAATGTATCCACCCAGAACACATTCCTACACTGTCCGGACATAGGAAGGATCACATTGTCCTCAAATCCGGTTGTTCTCTGCACCGAAGTTATTTCCGCATAGGTATATGCGCCTCCGAGCACCCCTGTCATAATCTGCCTTTCACCCGTCACATAATACACCTCTTCCGTGCCGCGTCCAAACCAATCAGATTCCTCCAGCATTTCTCCGTAATACTGAATATGCACTTCATTTTTTTCTTCATACTGTCGTATCATCTCATCCGATAGACCTTCCATCTGTGCGTCATAGATTCGCTTCGTCTGCGTCAGAAAGTCAGAAATCATCTCACGATTCAGTTCTCCGCTCTCTGTCAGCCATGCAGGTGCACAGACCATTGCAAACTGTTTCATCACGCCTTTGGGCGAACAAATCTGCAGCAGATCCATCCCTGGGTGATCCTTTCTGAGTCTCTCCACCGCATCGGCAATGCCTTCTAAATCATTAATATCGGATACATAATTCGGAGCTCCCTCCATAATGGGAAGACTGATCTCGCATGGAACCACGTAAATCTTACCTTCCTGCCTGTATGTATCCACAGCACGCTCGAAGAGTTTTCCTTCTCCATTCATACTGTCAATCAGCGGAGCAATATCCGCAAGCATCCCTTTCTCTATATAAGAATCCACCGGCATATCATCCAGGATAAGCAGATCCGGCCCATTTCCCGCCATGATCTCCGTATTCAGTTTTTTCAGAGCATCATCCCTCGTAACGCCGTTATTGTCCTCCATGCCGATCTCATATTCCACGTAAACATCCGGATTCTCAATCTGATAAATCGAAATAGCTCTCCGAAGCGTATTGTTCTCTTTCAAACTGTATGCCTTGATCGTCTGCCCCGGCACCGTAGGTACTGTCGAATCATAAATGAAACGAACCAGACGCGCATCTGTAAAGATAGCCATAAACTCATTATTCTCCAACGCGATCATCCCCAATAGCCGATAAGTCGGATTGCCGAATGTTGTAAGGTTAGCATCTACGATCTGCTCCATGGCGCTTCCGCCGATCACATGACGGTGCACCCCTTTTTCACCTGCAAGATAGAGAATATTGTCTTCTCCCGGAAAGAAATACAGATCATACCAGCTCCCACCGTTAAAAGCTCTATCCCCATAATTTTCATTCACAAAAGTGTCGAGTGTATCATCCTCGATGAACTCGCTGCTCTCCATATCATAGATCAACAGACTGTCGTAGCCGTAGCCGTCAATAATCATCCTGCTTCCCTGAAATTGTATGATCTGTGGAGAATCTTCTAAGGTGAGAAAGACTTTGCTGCTGCCATCCTCTAAAATCTCATAC
The DNA here is from genome assembly GCA_014804485.1 of Lachnospiraceae bacterium. Classification (GTDB taxonomy): domain Bacteria; phylum Bacillota; class Clostridia; order Lachnospirales; family Lachnospiraceae; genus UBA3282. The sequence goes on along the minus strand of JAAUZT010000042.1, from coordinate 39,343 downwards.
AGATCCGATCCCTGCGTTCCCACAAAGACTCTTCCTTGTTCGGATATCCATATATGTGAAGGGTACATGTCTTCATCCATCACCGTAAATACTACCGGCATTTCTGTTCCGTCCGGCTTTACGATGAGCAGTTCCCTCTTCTCTGAAGCCCACCATGGTTTCTCTTCCTCTTCTAAATCCGGTCCTGCGGACTCATCCGCATCCGTCTCATCTTCCGATTCCATGTACGTATACAGAATCCCTACCGTGCCGTCTGCTCCCACGGCATAATCGTCAATAAATCCGCCTCTGTCCAATATCTCACTCAACCATGTATTCCCGTCGCTCTCCCACGTAACACCATGATCCTTCGAAACCCTCATGTTTTTCATCGGATCTGTGAGCACCACACCTCCGTCTTCTAACTTAAATATCGCATTGCGGTATCCCGACAAACTCTCCGACAGATCCGCAGCCTCTTCCAGATAGCGCCCCATAGCCGTGCTGCCTGATAGCTGTTCATCTGCCTGACTGCCGCCATCCGCCATTATATCATCCGTCCTGTTCCCACTGCCGTTACCGGCCGTCTGCTGACCGCTGTTTCCGCAGCCTCCGAGAAGGGAGACAACTATCACAAGCGACATGCCTGCTGCAAATATTCTCTTCAATTGACCTTTCCGAAATTTTTTCATAAACTCTTTCCTACTCCTCTTGACTCTTTTCTTTCATAATCTAATTCATAATCTAATTTCTTTTTCTGCTCTTCTTTACTTTCTTCTTCACAATCCGCCTTAATAATTCCTTTAATCAAATCCCATATCCGTGCCACACATGATCATCCTGTGTCACTTTAGCTGTTATCATCATACCAAGCCTTTCTCTAAATAATCTCTAAAAATAGAGAAACATATTTCTTTAAAATTCCATTATAGTTTCTTCCGCAAATGACATTTTTGATAAAAATGTGTTTTTTTATCTAATATTTTTCAGAAAAATGTGTTAAATACATCTTGAAAAGCGCAGAAAAACGTGATGTACTATATTTAAGCACGCAGAAAGGACGGTGATCTGCTTGAAACGTAATGCAATGCACGCTCTGATAAATTGGAAATCTGATCCCGAACGCAAACCTATGATATTAAAGGGTGCGCGACAGGTCGGCAAGACCTGGCTGATGAAAGAATTTGGAAAAAACTACTATAAGAACTTCGTCTATTTCAATTTCGATGAAGAAGATGAACTCAAATCCATCTTTGAGACGAACAAAAATCCGCATCGCATTATCGAACTGTTGTCCCTGATTACCGGTGAAAAAATCATGCCTGAAGATACATTAATCATTTTTGATGAAATTCAGGAATGCCCGGAAGCGTTAAATACCCTTAAATATTTCAACGAAAAGGCAAACAACTATCATGTAATCGCCGCAGGCAGCCTGCTCGGCACGCTTCTTGCCGTGCCGAAATCATATCCGGTCGGCATGGTCAACCTCCTCGATATCTATCCGCTGACATTTGACGAATTTCTTGCCGCGGTTGATCCGACTGTATATGCCTACTATGAAAGCATCCGGAAAGAGCGGCCGGTTGAAGAAATTTTTCACAATCGCTTACTTGGAATCTACAATAACTATCTCATTATCGGCGGCATGCCGGAGTGCGTTGCTTCATGGATCAAATACCAGGACCCTGCAAGAATCTCCCGGATTCAACACGAGTTGGTCACCGTCTATGAAAATGACTTCTCCAAACATAACGGTAAAGTCAACAGCGGTCGTATTCTCATGGTCTTTAGAAGCATCGTATCCCAGCTCGCCAAGCCCAACGAGAAATTCATGTACGGTGCTGTCCGTGAGGGCGGCAGAGCCCGGGACTTTGAAGAAGCGATTGAATGGCTTGTCTCAGCCGGAATGTTGAACCGTGTCTACAATGTATCTAAACCGGAACATCCGCTGTCCGCTTTCGACAAACAGGAACACTTCAAGCTGTTTATATTTGACACCGGTCTTCTCAAGCACATGGCCGGCATTGACAACAGCGCCATTCTTTTAAAAACGGATTACCAGTTCAAAGGACCGTTGACAGAAAATTATGTATTGCAACAGCTCCGTGGGCAGTTTGACATTGAACCGCGATACTTCTCTGACAAAAACAGCGAGATCGACTTCATAATCCAATGCGGTACTGAAATCATTCCCGTTGAAGCCAAAGGCGGCGAAAATAAATCTGCGCCCTCCTTTAAAAAATACATCGCCGATCACCGGCCTGGGCACGCTCTGCGTTTCTCCAAACGCGGCTACAAAAAAGACGGATATATCACAAATCTTCCCTTGTATCTCGCCGGAAAAACAAAGGAACTTTTGTGATTTAAAACTAAGATTTGTTCTTTTTTAGAGATTAAATATAGATTTTTATGATACAATAAAAAAAGTAAATCTCTTCGAGATTTACTTTGCGAGATTTGCTTGCTTACGCTTCGCAAACTCGTGACAATTCGAGCAATTTCCTATAGCATTAAAAAACGTGAGAGCTCGCTTGCGGAAAAGGAAGAATATGTCCATGAGAATCTTACTGGCGGAAGACGACAGACATCTGAATGACACCCTGACCTATCAGTTGGAATCGGAACACTTTAATGTAGATTCCTGCTTCGATGGGGAGGAGGCTCTTTTCTACGGAGAACAGAATATATACGACGTAATCCTGCTTGACAGAATGCTTCCGGGCATGGAAGGCACCGATGTCCTGACGTCGCTTCGCTGTAAAGGCATCTCTACTCCGGTCATTCTCATCACCGCTCTGGGCACACTCTCTGATAAAGTAACAGGACTGGATCTGGGCGCCGATGATTACCTCGTAAAACCTTTTGCTTTCGAGGAACTGATGGCCCGTATCCGCTGTGTCACCAGAAGACCTCATACCCTCACGGTCAACGACACTTTCTCTGTTGCAGATATCTCATGGCAGGCATCGGAGTGTATCCTCACCGGTCCGTCGGGAAGCTGTACACTCTCTAAGAAAGAAGCGGCGCTTATGGAGATCTTCGTACACTCTATCGGGAAAACCCTGCAAAGAACTACGATTCTCCTAAAAGTCTGGGGACCGGACAGCGACGTGGAGGAAGGCAATCTGGATAACTATATCCACTTTCTGCGCAGAAGGCTTCAGATCACGGGAAGCACCCTGCAGATCAAGACGATACGGGGTGTCGGGTATTGTTTACAAAGCACATGAGTTTCAGCATATTATGACACGAAGGAGGGGCACCATGTTTCAGAAAGTACATCTGCGGCTGACTCTGCTGTGCACGGGAATCACCGCTATTATCATGATCATCATGTCCTTCTGTTATTTATATGTATCGGAAACAGGACTTTACAGGAATCAGTTTCAGGCTTTCAAAAATGATATGAACACGATTTCCACCAATCTTGAACAACAGACCGTTATCTCTATGGAATGGCTGTCCAAAATGGAAGCACAGGGCAACTATCTCTTCTTTGTGCTGGACAACGGAACGCCGTTTCTCTTTAATCAGTTAAATGTTCCGAAAGATAACTCTTCCAGAGACGTCCTTCTTCAGGAGAGCCGCGACGCTTACGCCAATCAATCCGACCTTGAAGTTTCCACGCGAACAGGCGTCTTCACCACGATCACACATTGCGAATACGAATTTACTTCCTCTTCCACGGAAACCAAATATTACGGAAGTGTGATCCGTATGGGCAGCCCTGATTCCACTCTGGAGGTCATCGTTCTATCCTCTCTGCAGAACTTGGAAAACCAAATACGGGAACAACGTCTGCGCTTTTTGCTGATCGATGTCGCGGCTGTACTGCTTCTGGGCATTTTCTCTTGGTTTTTCACCGGAAGACTATTGAAACCCATTGTGGAGAACCAGAAAAAGCAGGCGCTTTTTATCGCTTCTGCTTCCCATGAACTCCGTACGCCCCTATCCGTGATTCTGTCCGCTGCCGAATGCTGTAAAAGCGCTCCGCCGGAACGCCGAGACGGTTTCCTGAAAACGATCTGTCAGGAAGGTCTGCGTGTATCTTCACTCGTGAGCGACATGCTTACCCTCTCCCAATCTGATAACCAACGTTTTCCCGTCCGAATGGAGCCTACGGAACTGGATACGTTACTCATGAACTCTTACGAGGCCTTCCAACCACTGGCACAGGAAAAATCCATCTCCCTCTCCATAGAACTTCCGGAGGGTGCTCTGCCTGCATGCCCTGCAGATCCGGAACGTATTAGTCAGGTCATTTCCATTCTGATACATAATGCCATCAGTTATACGCCGGAACACGGGAAGATCACTCTGGCAGTCTCAAAGCACAAAGAACGCTTCCATATATCTGTTACAGACAACGGCATTGGTATCTTGGAGGAGGATAAGAAGAAGATCTTTGACCGATTCTATCGTGTAGAAAAATCCCGGAGCACGAAGGATCACTTCGGGCTGGGCTTGTCGATTGCTTATGAAATTGTGAAGGCGCATGGCGGAAACATTCAGGTGAGTGACGCGTTGGGCGGAGGCAGTTGCTTCACGGTGGTGCTATGAGCGGTAAAACCTGCGTTGTTACTGTTCAAAGGTTATCTACAAGCACTAACTTTTTGGGATTACTATTCACACATTGGACAATCCGGTCGCTCAGAGTGAAGTTAATATCCGCGTCACCGCGCTCTCGCTCCTCAAAAAGCGTAGCGGACACTAGACTCGTGAGATACCTCGTCAAGTGCCGACGCTTTTTGAGGGGTTCCTTCAGATATTAACTCCCCTCTGAGCTTAGGTTGTGGCATAGGTATGGGAAGTAATTTTTTTGTTTTATCATGTCAAATTTTCTGTGAATTTCTATATCATTTTACATCGGAATAAGATATACTGTATATGTAAACATTCTATCGCGCGACATCAGATTTTTCACCGCTTGCGCAATGTTGCCGTACAATTTCACAGGAGGGGATTACAATGAAGGCAATAGGGTTACCCGCATTAATTATCATCATACTGGTGGTTCTGTTCATTATTTTCATGGCCATCGGGTATGTGAAAGCTCCGCCGGACATGGCATACATCATTTCCGGTTTCAAGAAGAAATCCAAAATTGTTATCGGTAAAGCGAGCATACGCATTCCGTTCTTCGAGCGGTTGGATAAGCTGAATCTGCGACTGATTCCGATCGATGTCAAGACCAGCAATGCGGTTCCGACGGCGGACTACATCAACATCAATGTGGATGCTACCGTCAACATCAAGATCAGCAGTGAGGCGGACAGACTGCGTCTCGCCGCCGAGAACTTCTTAAATAAAAATACAGAGTACATCGCAGGCGTTGCCAGAGAGGTGCTGGAAGGTAATGTCCGTGAGATCGTAGGTAAGATGCGGTTAGAGGAAATGGTCTCCGATCGGCAGAAATTCGCGAATTTGGTAAAAGAAAATGCCGAGCCGGATCTGGCGGCGATGGGACTTGATATCGTCAGCTTCAACGTACAGAACTTCGTGGACGGCAACGATGTCATCGAGAATCTGGGTATTGATAATATTGTTAAGATCAAAAAGACTGCTGCCATCGCAAGGGCCGAAAGCGAAAGAGACATCAAGGTAGCGCAGGCCGCTGCCGACAAAGAATCCAACGACGCGGCTGTTGCTGCACAGACCGAGATCGCTAAGAAACAGAACGAACTGGCGATCAAGAAATCCGAATTGCAGCAGGAATCCGACACTAAGAAAGCTATGGCGGACGCAGCTTACGAGATCCAGAAAGAGGAACAGCGTAAGACCATCGAGGTAACTACGGCAAATGCAGATATCGCAAGGCAGGAACGTGAGATCGAATTAAAGCAGAAACAAGTCGCAGTCAAAGAACGGGCTCTGGAAGCGGAAGTCAAGAAACAGGCGGATGCGGATAAATATGCCGCCCAACAGAAAGCAGACGCCGCCCTCTACCAGAGACAGAAAGAGGCGGAAGCGAAGCAGTTCGAGGCACAGCGCGAGGCGGAGGCAAGAAAAGCACAGGCGGAGGCCGACCGTTTCTCCAAAGAACAGGAGGCGGAAGGTATCCGTGCCGTGGGTGAAGCGGAAGCGTCAGCGATTCAGGCTAAGGGTATCGCAGAGGCGGAAGCCATGGAACGAAAAGCAGAAGCTTACGCAAAGTACAATAAGGCAGCCGTAGCCGAAATGATGATCAAGGTACTGCCGGATATCGCGGCGAAGATTGCCGAGCCGTTAGGACAGATCGATAAGATTACCATTATCGGCGGTGGAGAAGGCGACAGCACCGGCGTCAACCAGGTTGCCGGAAATGTGCCCGTAGTTATGGCGAAATTATTTGAAAGCATGAAGGAAGCAACCGGTATTGATCTTTCCGAAATCATCAAGGCGGATACCTATGATGCAAAAGTTAATCGAAATGTAAATGTATCTGGGTTAGATGATGTGAATGTGGTCATTAAAAACTCTGATTCCTAAAATATGTAACAAACAGACTGCATAAAAACCCTCAAGTGTCCAGCGCAGAAAAAAGATTATCTTAATGTTTCATATAATAGTACCACTGAAACATTTAAAAAATCCATTTTCCGCAGCCCACTTGAGGGTTTTATTATGCATAATAATGCCCTTATACCTTACTCATGCCTCAGCGCCTCGATCGGACTTAACTTGGCTGCTTTCTTGGCCGGATAGATTCCGAAGAAGATACCCACCGCCGAGGAAAAGATCGCCGCAAACAATACCGTAGTCACTTTCACCTGCGCCTGGAATCCCATAATGCTGCAGACCCCCACCGCTCCCAGACTGCCCAGTCCTATGCCGATCAATCCGCCGATCAGTGTAATGATACCGGCCTCCGCCAGAAACTGTAAAAGAATAGAATTCGTCCTTGCACCCAGCGACTTACGGATACCGATCTCTCTCGTGCGCTCCGTCACGGACACAAGCATGATATTCATAACGCCGATTCCGCCTACCAGAAGCGAGATCGCTGCTACGAATGAGATAAAGACCGTAATCACGCTCAAGATACTGTCGATCTGCGACTGCGCATCCGCGAAACTCTCCATCATGATCTTGTTTTCTCCGCGCACATTATGCTTATTTTCCATCAGACGCAGAGAATCTCCCGCTACCTGCGTTGAATACTCGGCGCTCTCTCCCACAATATAGAACTGTTGGAAATCTTCCACCCAGAATCCGTAACTCGATCCCAGCGTGGAGATCGGCATTTCCACCTGCAGATAACCGCTGCCGTTCAGTGCGGAAAGCATCGTGGATTTACTGTCTTCTCTGACTCCCACAATGGACATCTCCTGCGTCACATTGTAAATCGTCACATCGAAATTCATTCCAATCACATCCGTTGTACCGAAGAGCATTCTGGCACTGGTCTCGTTGATAACGCATACCTTATTGCCTCCAAGATAATCACTTTCCGTAAAGTATCTTCCCTTCGCAATCGGCTCCTTCGCCACGCAGTATTGCAGCGCTTCATTACCCGCATATACCAACGCTTCAAAATTACCTTTGCGCCCTTCCGCATTCGCCCACATCGAATATTGCGGCGTAACGCCCTTGACATGTTCTACTTTCTCTTCAATCAGTTCAAAGTCTTCGTCCGTAAAGGTCACATCGTTGCCTTCCACGGAATCATTGGTATAGAGCGCTACCTGTCCGCCTGCCATGCTGTCCAGCTCGCCGTTGATCTGACTTCTCATTCCGTTACCGATGGATATAATCAGAATCACGGAAGCAATACCGATGATAATGCCCAGCATGGTAAGAACGGACCTTCCCTTATTGTTCTTTATATTCAAAAGAGCAATTTTAATATATTCCCATATTTGTGCCATTGTACCAACCTGTCCCTTTCCCGCTGTCTTTCAAGTAATAACTTCATCTCAGAGATGATTTAGTTTTTCTTAGTCAGCGTATTTTGGTGACTTGGAAAAACTTCATCTCTTTTTACTGTTGCGGAATCGCAGTCACCGGCGCACCTTCTTCCAGTTCCTGTCCTGTTGTCACAATGATCGTTTCTCCTTCTGACAGACCTTCCTTAATCTCGCTGTAGCTGTCTGAAGAAATTCCCGTCGTAATGCGTTTCTTCACCGCCACACCGTTCTCCGCCACGAATACAAAATCTCCGTCCTTATCCGTATTGATGACCTCAACAGGCACCGCCACCGCACCCGACACGGATGCCGTATTGATCTCCACTCTGGCTTCTACCCCAAGATAAATCTCCGAATCCGGATTTTCAATTTCAATCTCCGCGCCTACTACCGCCGCACCACTGGCATTGGTGGTCGCCATACGATTAATCTTGGTCACTTTACCTTCATACTTCTTATTCGCGATATCGATAGACGCAGTCTGTCCGATCTGTATTTTCTCCAGATCATATTTGGACACGGTAATCTCTACCTTGACCTTCTCCGTGCTCTCCACCGTAACTAACTTCGTTCCCTCCTGCGGGATTGCACCTTCCACAGCCTCCATCTCAGTGACTACACCGTCGAAATCCGCAAGAATACCGTTCTCTACTTCTTGAATATCATGTAACGTCTCCTGGCCGTTAATCCGCTCCATCTGCGTATTGGCTTCCAGCTGGCTTCTGCTGCCGCTGTCCATGGAACCGCCCTCGGAACTGCTCTTCTGCGATTTCATCTCGGAACGGTATTCCTTGTAGGCGGCGATTTTCTCCTCATAGATCTCTACTTCCTTCTGCCATGCAAGGATATCTTTGTTATTCTGCTGCTCGTAGCTGTTGAACTGTATCATCTTCTGCAGATTCAGATACTCCTCTGAATCCGGTCTGTCCGACCAGTCTAACAGCGATACCTGCAGTAACGTCCCCTCATGCGCAAGCCATGTCTTCTTATCATTGATCTTCTGCTGCAGCTCCTTGACATAGTTCTCACTGTCTGCGATCTGCTGCTCCAGCACCGCCAGATTCACGTTGGCCTCTCCCAGCTCCGCTATGTACTTATTATCTTTATGGATGGAGCTTTCATAACCGCCCTCGTTAGCCTGCAGCTTCAACTCTGCGATCTGCTTTGCTTCTTCCAGAGCATCTGCATCATACTTTATAAGGCTGTCTCCCTTTTTCACGCTGTCTCCGGCCGCCACATCTACCGAACCGATCTGAACCGCCACCGGTGCAAAATAGGTTTTCGTCACCTCACTCTTGACGGTGCCGCTAGTATTTAACGTCTGCTCTATATTTTCCACTGTCGCCGTAGTAGTATATACAATGGTGCCCGCATTCTTGGCTGCAATGGAATTGCTGACTATAAAAAGGACGATCACCGCTGCCACACCACCGATAACGCAGCGTCTTATGATTTTCTTCTTTTTCTTCTTATCCATAGGTGTCTTCGGCGCTTTCTCTTTCTTCGCTTTGTGTTTCCTGCCATCTTGTTCCGTCTGATTCCCCGTCTCCGCAGTGTTTACCATGCTTACATTGTTTGTAACGGAGTCTGCTGTTTTCAATTCTTCTTTCATTGCTGTTCCTTCCCGCTCCTTCTTTTCAGATTTTTTACCTTTCCCATTTTAGGCTTTCATGCTTCATCATCTTTTCTATCATCTTGACAGTTCTGTTAATTCCCTCCGCTTCCTACTGTCCATCTGAATCTTTTTCGCAGATATAAGCTCTCACTGCCGATTCTTGCATTCTTTTCAGACAGCCTGCTGTACCTCATTCATATAATCTTCCACAATCTTGCCGTCCATGATCTTAATGACCCTCTTAGCCTGTGCCGCGATCTCGTTATCATGAGTGATCAATATCACGGTTCTGCCTTCTTCATGTAATCCTTTGAGAATTTCCATGATCTCTCTCGTGGAACCGGAGTCAAGATTACCGGTAGGTTCATCTGCCAGAATAATGGGCGGTGCCTGTGCTATGGCTCTGGCGATGGCAACCCTCTGCTGCTGGCCGCCGGACATCTCGGAAGGCTTATGATCCTTACGATTCTCCAACCCCACTTTGTCAAGCGCCCTGTCAGATAACTCTGTCCTCTCTCTTTTACCGACACCCCGATAGATCAAAGGCAATTCCACATTCTCAAGTGCCGTCAGACTCGGAATCAGATTAAATCCCTGAAAGATAAATCCTATCTCCTGATTGCGGATATCCGACAATTCATCGTCCGTCATTCCCGCCACATCATGCCCGTGCAGGTAATAACTGCCACTGGTAGGCACGTCCAGACACCCCAGCATATTCATCAGCGTAGATTTACCGGAACCCGAATGCCCGATGATTGCCACGAATTCCCTCTCGTGAATCGTCAGGCTCACATGATCCAGCGCTTTTACTTCATTTTCACCGGGGTTATATGTCTTGCACATATCCCGGATCTCAACCAATGCTTCCATAGTTGATCCTCCTGTTTATTACATTTTATTCCCGCGAGCAAAGCGCCATGTGGCTGCTTGCGGCAGGGTTTTTAACTGCGGGAATGTCAGGAAAAAGGTCCGTCTTATCCTGTTCGTGTATGTCTACCTCGGGGTTTCTGTGGCTTCCGCTTACGCTTCACTCAAAAAAACACCTCGCGGAAGCACCTTCTGAACAGTTACTTTCTATCCATATATTGTAACGACCTTATCATATATTTTTCTTCAAGGATATTTATAATATATAAACTTTTATTAAATTTTCTGTTTCCCGGAAACGTGCCCTACTTTTGCTTCTGTGCTCCGTTCTACGGGAGTATCATAACAACCGATTCTTAAAATCGTGATAGTGAAACCTTAATATTATCTTAATTCACTGCTTTCAATAATATATAACTCTTTTACTCCGTAAAAAGGCTAAATCACATCTATGAAAATAACGAGTAGAGCGTACAAACTGATTTACCCCAAGCTTTAATCAATAAACTTTCATAGGCAGATTGCACAAAATGTTCCCGAAGCTGTCGTGCGGAGTCATATGAGATTTTCTTAATATTCCGTTCAATACTCAGAAATTTCGGGACATGGATGTCCCGAAAAGCCCGTAATAAGCCTGGATGGCGAATAGAGGGCGGTTTCGTCCGTTTGCATAACCTTGCCGGAATATTTAGAAAATCCATATGACGGAGCCGGACAGCTTCGGGAACATTTTGTGCAATCTGCCCTCTCAGCCTATGATAAGCACCTTTTAACACCCCAATCCCACTACATAAAAAAAGGAAAATGTAATCCTTCGAACCAGCTTACATTTTCCCCTCATTTCCTACAATGTTATAAATCAGGCAACTCATAGTCAAATGCCTGTTATTTTTCCACCGCCATCTTGTCTTTGCGCACCGTGGAAAGCTGTGCATTTTTCAAGATCGGACTGAGCGGTTTATAGATGAGCAGCGTCACACCGGAAGCCGCCACGCTCTTGATGATATTGATGGGCGCTACCGCGAAACATACGAACGTCGTAACACTGTTAATATTCCCGTTGATCGCTGCGCCTGCCCCGATAATCGCATCCATGGGCATTCCGAATAACGTTGAAAACGCCGGAAGCAGATACACGCCGTTAAACGCCGTTCCGAATACTGTCATGATCACCGACCCGGCAATACACGCCAGAATCGCCCTTTTACGCGTCTTCTTGAACATATAGATGATCGATGCCGGCAGAATCAGACTACAGCCGATTACAAAATTGGCCAGATCTCCCACAAAAGCAGTACTGGTGCCTTTGATCACCAGTTTCAGCAGAATCTTGCAGAACTCGATCATCACGCCCGCTACCGGACCGAAAGCGAAGGTGCCCACCAGCGCCGGAATCTCACTGAAATCCAGCTTATAAAATCCCGGTGCCAGAAACAAAATCGGGAAATCGAAAATATGCAGAATCACCGCCAGTGCAGAGAAAAGCCCGATCATCGTGATCTTTCTGGTGCTTAAAATACGCTCTGTAATACCGTCCCGCTTATACACATACTTCTCAGCCGCGTATGCGATGGCAAACAATCCTACCGCTACCCCTATGCAGACCAGCACAAATGTCAGATTGTCTGCAATACTTTGTAATAATCCGTTACTCATTTTTCCTCCATTCCGAAGCATTCAGCTTCTATCCATAGTTTTGTCGGAAAAAGTTCGTTCGCGCAAAAAGCCCCGAAACATATGTCCCGGGGCAATAAAACAAAGCAAACAGTCTGTCACACGGCTCTGCCGCATGTCGTCCTGCATTTCTTCTCTCATCCAGACTTTACTGTCGGTTTTGGAATCACACCAAATCAGCCGTCACAACAGCATGTTCATCATCTCTGGTCTTCCGATCTCTCAATCGATATCCTGTAGAACATATATACCATGCCGTAACGGGTCGCGGACTATACCGCCGGTAGGGAATTGCACCCGACCCCGAAGAACTTTTTCTGATATTAAAATATCTGTGGTTACCACTTGAACCGCACAGTATTCTTACCGCAGATGTCAGAATCCGTGGTTTCCCACAACAGAAAGTATACAATAGATGATTGGGGATTGCAAGGGAATTTTTCAATCGGTCAGTCTGTCAGTCTGTGCTGCCCTGATCATCAATGGCCATCTCCTTGAAATCAAGAAACAAATCTTCGTAAATTCCCGCTTTCACCCGATCGGAAAAAGAATGCTGTTCCACCATGGTCATAGTTCCGAAGTTATATACCCTAACGGTGCTCTGAATAGGGTCAACAATCCAATACTCCCTCACGCCCGCTTCCTCATACAGTGTCCGTTTTCTCTCATAATCCATATCCTTACTTGACGGTGATACGATCTCGATTATCCAGTCCGGTGCGCCGTGACATCCTTTCTCATCCAACTTATTCGGATCGCATATTACGGAAATATCCGGCTCCACGTAATTTTGCTCATCATCTTTGATATAAACCGCAAACGGTGCCGGAAAAACTTCACATGATCCACCATGTCCCATTATATAATTCCAAATTTTTGCGCTCAGCCACATAAGTATCTTCTGGTGTCTCAACATCGGTGTCGCCATCATAAACATCTCACCATCAATCAGCTCCGCTCGCTCACCCTCCGGAAGCGCTTCGATATCCGCGGTCGTATATAATTCTCTTTTGCGAATTTTCCCGCCCTCTTCAGTATCGGACTCTCCTGCCTGAATCGCCTGTTCGGCTGCTTTAGCCTTTCCTCCCTCAATCGTCATGAAATACTCCTCTCTTTCAAGTGCCACATGTTCCATAAATATTGTCCTCCTTCTTCGTTCCGGCAGAAGGTAGACTGCTGTCTGCACCGCTCCTTGTCATACGGTCTGATTCAATATCCATACTGCACAGCAGTCCAAGCACTACACAGGATACTAAGGAACACTGGCACATCCGATTCGCTACCTCTGCCGCTATTTGATTTGTAATTTTGAGTAAGCGGCAGAAATTGCCTGAATGTGCGAATGCACGGTTCATTGATTACTCTTGTTGGATTTATCATACACTCTATAGGTGTGTCTGTCAAGCCGAATTTGCCTGTTTTTATACGATCGACTTATCTTCTCCGTTAATATTTTTCCGACCATATCTATTCTGCACCAGCCCCTCGCTTTTTTCTTCACAAATCCTTCATCCCCTCTTGCCCCCCCCCCGAAAATATGCTAGAATAAGCTGATTTATCAGACATTTTTTATCAAACACGTAAAGGAGAAGGAAATTATGAGACAACGTAAACGCAGATTATGTACCGCACTCCTCTGTGCCGTACTGATCATTTCCAATGTCCTGCCTGCAGGTATGCCGGTGTACGCAAAGTCGCCGGACGCAGGCAGCGATATTATGAGTATCGCCTCTTCTAATGAGACGGTATCGCCGATGTCGGAGAATGGGGCTACTGAAACGCCCGATGCATTAGACGGCACAAATAAACAAACCGGAGCAGAAGCAGGCAATAACGCCGACTCTGGCAACAGTAACGACAACAACATGGATTCCGGCAACGAATCAGATAGCGACGACAGCAATGATTCCGATACCGGTACTAACGATGGGAATGACGCAGATAACAGCTCTGACGGCAGTAATTCCGGTGCCAATAACGACAATGGCAGCGGTAATTCTGATGCCAATACCGGTAGTAGCGACAGTGATTCCAACAGCGACAACGGTGATGGTTCCAATAACACCGGCGACGATTCCGGCACCACGCCCGACAACGGTGACGAATCTAATAATGATGATTTCGATACTGGCGACGACACGGACATCGAGGATGATCCTATCGAAAATGACACGCCCAATATAGAAGAAGATGTCACTGTATCCGGTAATGGTGCCGGCGAAGATGATACGCTGTCCTCCATAACTCCATATGGCGAAGGCGACTATCTGACGGAAGATCCGCAGGGATACAACCTTACGGATGTCACAATGACCCCGGGAAGCTACTCGGCAGACTTTTCCGCAATTTCTAGAGAGAGTATCTCCAGTTCTTATAGTTTTAAAGCACTATATACAACAGATTCCTCCCTTGCAGATGATTTCTTCAAAGGAAAATCCAGAATCACAGAGGCCGAACTGTCAGATTCCTCATTTATAATTGGCGAATTTACAAATTTGGACTATGACTACAGATATGAAAACGGTACAAGCCTTTATGATGTATCCGGCACCTTTAAAGGTGACAGCATACTTAAACCGGACACAACATACTACTATCGTCTGGTGTATTACGGCTATGACAATACCGATTACCAGTACTGCTACCACTTCCTGACGGTTCCGGATCAATTCACCACGGAAGGCCCTGTCACAGAGTCTTCGATATCTATCCGCGACGTCTCTGTGGAAGAGATCGGCTACCAAAGAGCTAAAATCGTCTGGACAATAGATAATCCTAACAAGGAATCCATATTTGACATGAAACTGCACTACACAGACGCTGCCGGTCTGCAGAGCGGCAATATGGGCCCCTGGGAATATCAGGATGAGAACTATAACACCATACCAAATAAATACTATGCAACAGTAGATCTGAATTGGGCAAGAAAAGCAAACGTAGCACTGACCACATATATCGGTGCCGGTGAAAAAAAACTCATTAATTCAGATGAGATTACGATAACACCGAAAGACATCAATGACGCAACGATCAACCTGACCTCAAAGGTCGGGACAGGCAGCCTGCGTGCTCTTGTAGAATTATCACCCTTTTATTATGCAGACAGCAGTATCGATTTTTATTTATATTATCGAAAAAAATCGGATACATCCTGGATGTCTACATCCGGATATGTATCTGACCGCAAAGATAGTACTTCTGCCTCAGGCACGCTTCAGGCATCCAACCTGTCTGCGAATACAGAATACGAATACTATATCAAACCATCCGGCAGACTGGCGGAAAGAACTTACGAGAATCTCGGCACAGAAGATAATCCTCTTATCTTTACAACGAAAGAGATTGTGACTTACGAAGACACCGAATTCCCGGATACGGTATTCAGAAGCTATATTAAGAAACAGATCGGTATCGAAGACTCTGATCAGATCACCAGTGACAAACTGGAGAAACTGACCAATATCTACTATGACAGAAGTAACGCTTCGGGTAATATCAGCTCTCTGCAGGGTATCGAGCACATAGAGAACCTGACAAGTATCAGCTTCTCCGGACACACTATAACAGATGTGGGCAGACTTGACACTCTGACGACTCTGACCAGCATTAATCTAATGTACAATGACTTGACAGAATTACCGGATCTGTCCGGGATGAGCCGACTGACATCTGCTAACTTTGGTGATAACAAAATTAACGCGGATACGATCACCGAGGCAAAACTTCCTGCATCGTTACTTACAGGACAATCTGACTGGATCGCAAACACGAAACAAACACAACGTGCAAAAAAGGAAGTCACACTTGCACCGGAATACTACGTGTCGGGTGAGGCAAGACCGTTCCTGATAAAAGTGACCGGACTAAAAACTGATTACCAAAGAAAATATACTCTTTCCCTCACCATAGGCGACATAACGGTTTCCGGTACTGAAACAAATTCCTATGATGGTATATACTACATTAAGGATATCCTCAAGGACAGCGCCGGCAACGACACGGGAATTACCGTCACTGCAGGAACTCCCTGTAACGCCGTGATCACATTGACGGACAACTATGGTACTGAATGGCTGCAACAGACAGCTTCGATCACCTTTGCAGCCGCGGATGCCAATACTTCTGTGGTAAAAACACAGTACATACGTCCCAATGCCACTAATGTAAGCGTATATATTGACAATCTCCCTGCAACATATACTAAAGACAATATTGCAAGCGTAACTCTTCTTGATCCGAATGGGACACCCGTAGGCAGTGCCTCATCTTCAAATATGTATATCAATAACAGTTACTATAACCCTTATGAAGATGTTTTCGGCTACTTCAGTATTGGCGACCTAACAAACGGGAGCTCCATAAGTCTTTCCGCAACAGTTTATTTTGCCAAATATCTGTCTGCCGGAGATTACAGTGCGGTTATCACTACCACAGACGGAACATCTGTCACCTTCGAGAAAGCAGTCTGTGTGGATAACGCTGCCGTTGTGGATGACTTATGGAGTGCAAGCAATCAAGAGTACGACAATTATGGCGATTATCTGTATGTCAGACTTAGTGGTGCAAATATTGATCCTGCCAGAGTACGCCCTGTATTTTATGAAAATGGTGAGAACATTACAGAATATATCAGCGGTATAACCTCGGGATATAACGGCCAGCAAGCTATCTATAAGCTTAAGAAGCTTAAGAAGGACAATTACTGGAACATATTCGACAGTAAAACATTCACCTATAAAATAGAGACAGATAAGGGATATACGGTCATTGACAATATCCGTAATAAGAGTATTACATTATATGCTCCCTATGAAAACAACGGCTTTATTACATTTGAGCACTACAATTACAAGAAAGGTGTGTATGAAGTCAAGACAAACTCCACCGTAGCGGATGGTACCCAGGTATCCGTATCGGTCTGCAACAACAGTTCCTCCCGAGTTGTAATGGGAAAGGCACAAGGTGGAATAACGAACTCCCTGCTGTCTCTGGATTTTAAAAACGATCAGGGAGAAAGCTATGCACCGCCCAAGGATAAAGAGGCTTATTTCATATACACTTACACAGATGCCGAAGGAAATGAGCGCTCATTTACACATACAAATTCCAGTGTAAAATGGTATAACTATTCCTCCGGTTCTACCACCAGCTCAAAAACTGCCTATAACAGCGCGATCCTTTACCACAAGGCATTATTAAAGAAACTGGAACTAAACGTATATATTCCCACTGAAAACGTGCAGGCCGGCCAGACAATTGACGCACAGATTTACACAAGTGCAGGCAGCACTGCCGTTGGAGAGAAAACGGCTCTCACCGGCAAAACCGCCAACGGATATATCAACTATACCGGCACATGGCAGGACTCTGACGGACTGGTTGAAGGCATTTACCAGATACGCTATTCCCAGAACGGTAAGCATCTGTACAGCCATAACATCTATGTATATGACGATGAAAAGTTCTATATGAACAGCCAATGGATGTATGAATGGTCGGACAGTTCCGGAAAAGGTATTTGTTTCACATTCTCCTCAGAGCAGCTTGCCGGCAACTATATCCATGACCATAACAGCAAAGTGGATGCAAAAACAGCTCTTGCTCATTGGAACAATGGCGGCTATAAACTGGAACTCTTCGACCGACTGGGCAACCCCATTTCCGGATGGAAAGCAGATCACGCCTCATGGTCGGGCTCGAACTTCTATTTATACTTAAAAGACGTACCGGAGGGATATGTCGGATATTATGCTAAACTCACCAAATCGGGGCGTCTCGGAGTCAAACTTAATGATGGAAACGTCTATTATTCGACAGCCTACGATGCCAACGAAAAATACGGTGAATGGGAAACCTTCGGCAGCAGCGGCATATGGTTTAATGACGACAGCGCCACCAATGCATACTACGGTTTCGGCTCCTATGCATATCCCGTAACCGTAACGATCACGAAGCCATATGACACGGATGTCATTCATACATTCACGGCATCCTCCGCCTCAAACGGAAACTACTACTACTTCACCGCGTCCGACTTAAAAAATATTGACCCGAAAGAAGCCTATCGGGTCACGGCTGTAAGTGTAGACGGAAGTTCCCGCTCTGAAATCGGCTACCTCGCCGTGAGAGGCACAAGCACCGTGGTAAACGCCACCGGTGTCAGCCTGAATAAAACAACGCTGAACATGCAGCTTAACCAGACGGAAAAGCTGACAGCAACCGTCAAGCCGGACAATGCGACCAATAAGAATGTCACATGGACCAGCGACAACACTGCCGTTGCCACAGTAGGCACAGACGGAACCGTGACTGCCGTGAGTGTGGGTACAGCTAAGATCACAGCCACTACCCATAACGGCAACACAGCTTCCTGTACCGTACAGGTATTCAATTATACGCTGAGCCAGACTGAACTGTCTTTCAATCTGTCCACTTGGACACCCAGTCAGGCAGAAACGCTGAAAGTAAGCAACGGCACAAACGATATCAGTTCCTCCGTCACATGGAGCAGCAATGATGAAAGTGTAGCAACAGTAACAAAAGACGGTGTCGTAACACCGGAAGGCGCAGGTAGTGCTAAGATTCTGGCCGAAGTCAAGAACGGACCGATTCTGGAATGTAATGTGACCGTAAGCAGGGATACCCTGACCGGCGTTACACTGAATGAAAGTGAATGTACACTATATCTGGATTCAAAGGGACAGCCCGTAGCCCAGATGCCGAATATGCAACAATTGAAACTGTACCTCACTCCCAGCGACACCACAGTAGACAATATTACATGGACATCCGACCAACCGGCTGTTGCTTCCGTCGCTGCGAAAGCAAATGATCCGCTGGCGGCCATAGTAACGGCCCATGCGAAAGGAACCGCTAAGATCAGTGCCGCTGTCACCACGAAGTCCGGCACGGAGACGGCAGAATGTAAGATAACCGTACAGACGGTCACCGCTGCGGACGATGTAAGTATTCCGTCAGGACTGACCGCGCTGACTAACGAACAGCTTACCCTTAATGATGTAGAGCTCCCTGCCGGATGGGAATGGATGTATCCGGATGTATCCCTGAAACAGTTCGCCGGCATGCAGGCTAAAGCATTTGCAGCGCAATATAAGGAGCCGGCTGACTCAAATGTATTACCTTACGAGACGGAACTCTCCGTGGCGCTCAGCACTGTAACAGGCATCGCAATCGGCGCAGACAGCAATTCGCTGCGTCAGGGCACCGATACCGAACTTTCCGTCATCTGGAACATGAACGGCGCACAGCTTGATCTGTCTGCCTATGCTGAGAAAGTCACGTGGAGCAGCGCGAAAGAATCCGTTGCCAAAGTAAACTCCGCAAGCGGAACAACCACTACTCTGACCGCTCAGGAACCCGGCACGACCACCGTCATGGCACAGGTAACCTTCAAGGACGGCAAGACATATAAAGCACAGTACAAAGTAACCGTAGTAGACGGAGAAGCAGCAGATATCCAGGTAACTGCCGTAGACAACTTTACAGCGGATGACGCTTTGCAGGGTGCTTATCGCGGCAAACTGGACACCAATGTAAATAACAATAACGGCACCGTCCATGTGACCGTAACAGGCGCAACTAAACTGACGGTGAAGAACAACAACGCCAAGGTAATCACGACCGGCAAAGTAACTGCCGAAGGCAGCGGCTACAGCATACCGCTTACAATCAAAGCCGCGGGCATGGCAAAGATTACTTTGACAGCAAACGATAAGGCGAAGACACGGAAAGACATCTTCCTGTACGTTACCGATGTGAAGCCCAACATCAGCGAGGACACCGTCACAATCAATCTGTGGCAGACTACAGGCACGACATTTACCCTCTATCCTAATGAGGGATATCAAGTGATGAGCGCCGCTCTTGCGGGAGACGATGCAGCTAAGTTCACTTTAACTGGGGCAGAGCCTGCCCCGGCAGATGCTGCACAAGCTAATGCATCGCAGGCAAAATATGTCATTACAGCAGCAGATGGTACCGCCAAAGGAAGCTACAAGCTTACCCTGCAGGGCAAAGTTAAATCAGATACAGAAGAGTTCGACTACAATAATGTGACATTCACCATTAAAGTAGTAGAACAGGCACCGAAGTATAAGATCAAACAGAACTCGAAAGTAAACCTGTTCTACAAGGATTGGGAGAACAGCATATTAGAGGTCACGTCAGATGAAGTTCTGGAAAGTATGGAACTGACCGGCTGCGACTTCACGGTAGAGAATCCAAACGGCTCCTGGCGTCTTAAAGCTATGAGTTCGGATCTTACCACCAACTGTAATAAAAAAGGTACTCTCAAATTGCGCTTCACCGGATATAAAGATGTTACGTCAAGCTTTACGGTCAATGTAGAAAAGAAAGCGCCTAAGGGTATCATTGATAAGACATCCATAACTCTCTATCCGATTGCCGGACTTGACAGCGCACAACTCGATCCGCACGTCAACCATCCGCAGGGATATGTGCACAAAGGAATGACAGCAGAGCTTGATCAGTCAACACAAGATGCCGGTTTCTCTCTCATTACCGAGAACGGATATCTCTACCTGAAACAGAGCGCACAGATCAGTAAAAACACAACATACAAGGCGAAGCTCATCCTAACCCATACAGCGTGGACGGATGAAGTCACCGTTCCGTTTACCATCAAAGTAAACACGCAAAAACCTGTTGTAAAGCTTGGCAAGGCCACACTGCAGCTCAACACAAACGAAGCATCCATGGCATATGATACGGCTGCCACCACGGTGATGTGGAAAGACGGAGCGAAATTTGACCCGGACCATGTAAGTGTCAGCGCTGCCGATGCCAAATCACGCAGTATCATCAACACCGGCATCGTATTTGCCTTTGACCAAACCGAAAATCAGGTAATTGCGAAGCTGAATAACACCGCCGTTGCCAAGGGCAGCTATAAGTTCAAGGTCAATGTAAAAGCAACCGATACACTGACGGTAAGCACGCCACTCACCATCAAGATCGTAGACGTAGCCATGGATAAAGCGATCAAGGTTTCCACGAAAGGAAGCATCGACGTACTAAACCGCGAGGGCACCTTTGTGACAGCAACACCTGCACTGAAATCGATTAACGGAAACATCACCGGTGTACGGCTCTCCGGCAGGGCCGCCCATCTGTTCAATGCAGAATGTGTGGATAAAAAGGTGATCCTCCATGCGAAACCAGATGCAGCGCTGATCACGAAATATAATTATAAAGTGAAGCTCAATCTCACTATTGAGAATGCCGAGGGTGCTGCGATACACTACACTACACCGGAAATCAATCTTAAATTAAAGCAGGGCAAACCCAAGGTTACTGTCATACCTAAGAATGCCACCTTCTTCAGCGGTTCCTATGAGGGAATCACGCGGAATGTATCCGCCACCCTGAAAGGCGCGGAGAATCCGGTCGTCACGAACGTGGAGCTGATGAACAACAGCGATACATTCACCTGTAATTACGCTAACGGTGTCATCACCTTATGCAACACACCGGATGCAATAAAAGGAAAGACCTATAGCCTGCAGTTCAGAATAACATTCTATGGACAGGCAGACAATGAAAAGGCAACGACAGTCAAATATACTGTCAAAGTAAAATAACAGGATTTGTTTCGCGAACTCGAAAAAACGGAACAATTTCCTATTACATAAAGAAGCGGCTGAATGATCTCTTGATCGTTCAACCGCCTCTTTCTTTTATTCCTAAATTATTCTTTTTTCTATTTCCGGTCCGTCTCTTTTCTTGTTATTTCGGTCAACAGACCAAAAACCACCCATGGTCTCTTACATGTCCTCTGTATGCTATGATGAGGACCTCACTTGCCACCCGCCTCAAACTCCCTCAATTCTTCCAGATATTCGTTAAAGTCTATTTCGAAATCTTCATAAATACCTACTTTTATCCGTTCGGTAAAGGAATAGACTTTTGGAGCAATGTCATGCTCCAGATCATATACGGTAACATTTGTCTGCATAGGGTCTACGATCCAGTACTCACGTACCCCTGCTTCCTTATACAGTGCAAGTTTTCTCACACGATCCATATATTTACTGGACGGAGATACAATTTCGATTACCCAGTCCGGCGCACCGTGGCATCCCTTATTATCCAGCTTGTCTCTGTCACAGATCACTGAAATATCCGGTTCCACAAAGTTGTGCTCATCATCTTTGATATAGACTCCAAAGGGCGCCGGTACTACTTTACATTTGCCTTTATGCTCCCTGATATACTGTCTAATATCAGCACTCATTCCCACAAGAAGAGCCTGATGTGCCCATGTAGGTGCAGCCATCATAAACATCTCTCCGTCAATCAGTTCTGCCCGTTCTCCCTCCGGAAGCGCTTCGATATCCGCGGTCGTATATAACCCTCTTTTGCGAATTCTCCCGCCCGCTTCGATAGCGGACTCTCCAGCCTGAATCGCCTGTTCGGCTGTGCTAGCCTTTCCACCTTCAATCGTCATGAAATACTCCTCTCTTTCAATTGCCACATGTTCCATAAATATTGTCCTCCTTCTTCGTTCCGACAGAAGGCAGACCGCTGTCCTGCATCGCTCTTTATCGTACAGTCCTTTTCACTATCCATACTGTACAGTAATCCAAGCACTACATAGTATACTAAGGAACACAGGCACATTTGTTCCGCTACTTCCGCCGCTATTTGATTTGTAACTTTGAGTAAGCGGCAGAAATTGCCCGAATGTGCGAATGCACGGTTCATTGATTACTCTTGTAGGATTTATCATATACTTTCTCATCATTTCTGTCAAGCACTTTTTTATAAAGCGTAATCCTTTACTTCAAAAAGCTTCAATTTGCTTCGCAAACCCGAAATACGCTAAGTAATTTCCCGGATAATAAATTAAATAAAAAACACCCCGCCGAACATGCATAAAACATATTCTTCAGGGTGTTACATCATCATTTCATAATTGTACGATAACCTATTACCTACCGTTTTTCATACTGACCGGATCCGGATCAGAAGAACATACCCGTGATCATACTCTTATTGTTCATCTGTTGCCGCAACATCATCATTCTGTACTGACCCATGACTTCCTTCTGCTGCTTCTCGGAGATTGCTTTCGGGAAATCCAGATCTTCCAGACGACTTCTGGAGCTAAGCTGTTCTAAAGAGGCTCCCGTATTGTAATTATAGGTATACTCCAGACGATTGGTCGCCGCTCCCAGACTGCTTCTTCTTGAAGAAACCATATCTAATGCTTTATCAATGGCCTTCAGATCAAAACTATCGGATGTAACATCGAAATCCGCAATACCAAGCGCCTCCAATGTGGAGTTCTCCATCTGGATCTTCATGCCGCCGCCGTTCGGATTCGTTGCAATACCCATATCCGCCATACTTCCGTCCAACAGCTTCTGCTCATTCAACGATGTGTCCTTCGCCAATGACTGGATGCCCTGCTTAAGCTGATCAATCTCATTCTGGTACATCCGCTTATCGTCCGCAGAATTTAAACCGTTCATCGACCGCAGTGCAAGATCACGGATTCTCTGTAAATAATCCGTCATTCCGCCAAGCGCACCGTCCGCCACATTCAAGACTCCGATTCCGGCCTGTGCATTCTGGGCACCGACACTTAACCCGGTCTCTTCTCTCTGCATCTTCTGCGCAATTGCAAGCCCCGACGCATCATCCGCCGCTGAGTTAATTCTCTTACCGCTGGCAAGATGGGAGTAAGATTTGAAAATATCATTACCACTTCCGCTGATTGTCATCGCGCTCATAACCATATCTCCTTTCCTGCGAATATTTCACTGCCGCTCATACTTGTTTCCCGCAGCTTATAATCATTTCCGTATCTTATGTTGTCACTCTGCAAATCTGTTGACAAACTTTTCCTTCTATCATTATCATATCCATATTCGCAGATACAGTCAAGGATTTTTTCACGCATTCTGCTTGATTTTCATCGTCAAGCCGATCCGCTTCTTCGCCACGTCCACGGTGAGCACCTGCACATCTACCACATCTCCCACACTGACCGCCTCCAGCGGATGCTTGATGAATTTGTTCGTGATCTGCGAGATATGCACCAGACCGTCCTGATGTACGCCGATATCCACGAACACGCCGAAGTCGATGACGTTACGCACGGTTCCCTTAAGGATCATGCCGGGTTTTAAGTCCTTCATGTCCAGCACATCGCTTCTTAAGATCGGCGCCGGCATATCGTCACGGGGATCTCTGGCCGGCTTCTCCAGCTCTTTCAGAATATCTGTCAATGTGATCTCACCGATGCCCAGTTCTTCCGCAAGCTTCTTCTTATCCTTGATCTTCTTCTCCAGACCGCTGACCGTAATACCGTCACTTCCGTTTCCGGCATTTTTGCCAGACCTGACATCTGTGTCAGAATTATCATTATCTAATGTCATGCCGCCCATCGCTGCCGCCAGCGCCTTACCCATGGCAGTGTTGGTGTTGCGTATCACCACTTTAGGCTGGGGTTTCTTCTTCTCCTTCACCGGCGCTTTCTTCCCTGCTGCTTTCTGTGCCGCTGCTTTCTTCTGTGCTTCCTTCACGTCTTCCATCGTCAGGCCCATCTTATCCAACAGCTTCATCGCCGCCTCGTAGGATTCCGGGTGTACACTGGTGGCATCTAACGGGTTATCGCCGTCCGTGATACGCATAAAGCCGGCACACTGTTCATAGGCCTTCGGTCCCAGCTTTGCTACTTTGAGAAGCTGCGCCCTGTTCGTGAATCTGCCGTTAGTTTCGCGGTAATCTACTATATTTCTTGCAATCACCTTAGTCACGCCGGACACATACTCTAAGAGAGAAGCAGAAGCCGTGTTTAAATCCACGCCCACCTTATTCACACTGTCTTCCACGACACCGCCTAAGGCCTCGCTCAGTTTCTTCTGGTTCATATCATGCTGATACTGTCCCACACCGATCGATTTCGGATCGATCTTCACCAGCTCCGCCAGCGGATCCTGCAGTCTTCTGGCAATGGATGCCGCGCTTCTTTGTCCTACATCGAAATTCGGGAATTCCTCCGTCGCCAGCTTACTCGCAGAGTAGACGGATGCGCCCGCTTCGTTTACGATGACATACTGTACCGGTGTATCCAGCTCTTTCAACAATTCCACAATCACCTGCTCAGACTCTCTGGAGGCCGTTCCGTTGCCCACAGAAATCAGGGATACGTTATATTTTTTAATCAGTCTCTTCAATTCCGCTTTGGCTTCCGCTACCTTATTCTGGGGCGCGGTGGGATAGATCACCTTCGTGTCTAACACCTTACCCGTCTCATCCACCACCGCCAGCTTACATCCGGTACGGAATGCAGGGTCCCATCCCAAAACAACCTTACCGGCGATGGGCGGCTGCAAAAGAAGCTGCTCCAGATTCTTGCCAAACACGCTGATAGCGCCGTCTTCCGCCTTTTCCGTCAGATCGTTGCGGATCTCCCGCTCAATGGCGGGGGCGATCAATCTGTCATAGCTGTCAGCAATCACTTCCTCCAAAATCGGCGATGTGACAGGATTGTCATTTATTATCGTCTTCGTGCGCAGATACTGCAGGATACGATCCACAGGCGCCTCCACCCTGACTACAAGAAACTTCTCCTTCTCACCGCGGTTAATGGCAAGCGTTCTGTGCCCTGCGACCTTTTTAACAGGCTCCTCATAATCATAGTACATCTCGTAGACGCTCTCGGCCTTCTCATCTTTGGCAGAACTGATCAGTTTGCCTTCTTCCGTCGTAATGTTTCGGATATAGATACGGTAATCCGCCTCATCGGAGATCATCTCGGCTATGATATCCTTCGCACCCTGAATCGCCTCCGCCGCTGTCCTCACGGCCTTAGCCTCATCCTCATCTTCATGGACATACTTCTGCGCCTCCGTCTCGATGGGCTCGGTGGTCACCTGTGCCAGAATAAACCGTGCCAGGCCGTCCAGCCCCTTCTCCTTCGCCACACTGGCTCTGGTCTTTCTCTTGGGACGGTAAGGCCGATACAGATCCTCTACCACCACCATAGTTTCCGCCGCCACAATGCGCTCTCTCAGTTCATCGGTCAGTTTGCCCTGCTCCTCGATGCTCTTTAGCACCTGCTCTTTCTTCTCTTCCAGATTACGCAGATAAGTCAGCCGTTCATCCAGATCACGCAACACTTCGTCATTTAGTGAACCTGTAGCTTCTTTTCTGTATCGTGAGATAAAAGGGATCGTATTTCCCTCATCAATCAGTTTCACGGCAGCTTCCACCTGCCATTTCTCTACATTCAGTTCTTCTTTCAGTTTTAATATAATGTCCATGTTATCCTCATTTCCGCGCTTCCTCTTTGCGCATTAATTTCCTTCACTCTTTATCAGTGCCTCATTCAACCATTCCACCAGCCGCCGATCCACCTTATTCTTCTCTGCCATGCTCCTCAGAATCTCGATCGCCTTCTCCCTGGGAATCGGTTTCTTGTACGGCCTGTCTGTAGCCGCCAGCGCATCGTAGATATCCACAACAGTCAGAAGCCTTGTCTCGAAATCAAGCTCATCGCCCTGCAACTGATTCGGATACCCGCTGCCATCCAGATACTCGTGATGTGCGCCGACCCACTTGGGTACCATGGAAAATCCCTTGAAGAACTCAACCTTATCCAATATCTTGGATGTCATGACAACATGATTTTCCATCTCCTTGCGCTCTTCCATCGTCAGCGTCCCGCTTCGAATACTCAGACAGGATACTTCCCTTTCGGTCAGGTACGGCAGAATCGTTCCGTCCTCGCTTACATGCTGTTTCTTCGCAAGTTCCTGAATACGCTCATATGTCACATCATTTACGTAATCCATTGTATCGATCTCATGGATAAATGCCAGCTCCTCCCGAAGCTGTACCGTCGTCTGTTCATATTCCTCCTGCGTGATCCTGCCACGCAGCATATCAACCTCGTAGAGCGCATGCAGCAGCGTAAATCTGTCATCCACTCTGCCGATCTCCTGCCCAAGTCGGGTAGCTTTATTCATAATATTGAGCGGAATCACCATTTTACCGATATCATGAATGAGCGCCGCAAGCATCAACTGTTCCTTCCATCCGGACTCAAAGAATTCCTCACACTTTCCCTCTGCATGTAAATCATTAATATAATCCGCCAGCATGCTGGCATATCGCTCCACATTTCTGGTATGCTGTGCATTATAGGGTGTCCGTTCTTCCAGTGCGGTGGTCAGTGCTTCCACAAAGGAGTATAACTGCGTCTTCAGCGCCTCTACATAGGACAGGTTCGTGAGTTCGATCGCTGCCATAGCACCCAACGATCTTATGATCAGCTCATACTGCTCATCAAAAGCAATGACATTCTGCGCCTCGTCCATAGCATTGATCAACTGCAATACCCCGATCAGCTCATTCTCATTGTTCTCCAGCGGCACCACCAGCTGCGACTGCGTACGGTATCCGGTCAGACTGTCATACTGTCTGGGACCGGAGAAATCAAACCTGCTGCTCGCATAGACATCAGGAATGTTCACTACCTCCCTGTGGATCGCCGCATAGGAACACACGTTTTCCTCTTTCATGGGCACCGGCGGCAGGTCGTCGATGGGTTTGTCCATGCCCCGATTAACCCCTTGTGAAAGCGTCTTCATGAACTTAAAGACAAGTTTGCCGTCCTCATACAGATATAGAGTGCTGGCATCACAATTCGTAATCTCCATACCATTGTCCAGAATCGCCATAAGAAGCCGATTTCTGTCCTTTTCCGTGGAAAGCCTGATCCCGACATTAATTATTTTCTCAAAATCCTTATACTGTAAGTGCACTATTATTCTCCTTTGCGTCCATCGGGTAAATCCCGTGTTGTGTCATATATTCCAACGATTTTTTCTGTGCCTCGTATCCACTTACTTCCACCAGCACCGGAACATCTATCCGATACCGTCTGATCAAACGATCGAATTCCCGAAAGTCCAGGCACCCGTCTCCTACAGGCAGATGCAGATCATTAACCAGATCGTTATCATTAATGTGTATATGCCGGATATAAGGCGCCAGCGTCTCGATCCATTCCTGTCCGGAACGCCCCGACAGCATGGCGTGCGCATAATCCAGACATATCCCGAAATTCTCCACATCACGCATCTGCTCCGCCAGCCCGGCAATAATGTCCGGTGCCTCGTCAAACATATTTTCCATATAGATCTGCTGATTCGGATACTGTCCCGCCAGCTCTGTAAAGAAAACCGCGTTCTGCTCACGCCAATTATCCAGATAACTTATCACACGGAAATTTGCAAGACGACCCGTATGGAACACCACACCTCTTAACTTCATGCGCGCCGCGATCTCCATGGACTGACGCACCCGCAGCATAGAAGCCTCCCGGATCAACGGATCACTGCTGTGTATCGTCACATCCAGAAAAGCGCCGTGCATCGTATCCTGCATAAAACTGCCGCGATATCGACCGTATGATGCGATAATGTCCTCCCGCCTCCCCGGGTCATCCATAACCTCTGCAACATAGAAATCATTATATTCAAACGCACAGCCGTAATCCTCTGCCAGACTGCACATCCTATCCATATCCGTTCTGTCGGGAACCAAGTACAGCTTACCCATTCCTCTCTTATTTTCCTCCCTGATTGTATGATTTTAATCCGTCTAATTGATATACGAACACTCCTTGGCTCTTACCTTTCAGCGGAATCTCTCCGATGGGTGTTGCGTCCACCCGGTCTTTCACCGCCTCATACGCGTCACTGCTGATCAGAATCTGCCCCGGTGCAGCGTTGCTTTCCAATCTAGCTGCCGTATTGACGGTATCCCCGATCGCCGTATAGTCCATACGGAAATCGCATCCGATATTACCTACCACGGCGTTCCCGCAGTTGATACCGATTCCGAAGGATACGCTCTTGCCGAACCTTTCCTTACATTTCTCTCCGATCGCCGCCGCTCCGCTCTGCATATCCCACGCCGTGCAAACTGCACGGTAAATATAATCATCCAGATCAAAAGGTGCGTTAAACACCGCCATCGTGGCATCTCCCACAAACTTATCCAAGGTGCCGCCATGATCAAAAATCGCCTGCGTGGTAAGGCTCAGATACTCGTTCAAGATCTCCACCACTTCCTCCGGCCGCAGACTCTCCGACATCGTAGTAAAACCGCGAATATCCACGAACAAAACTGCCACATGCCTGTTCTCACCGCCCAGCACCAGCTCAAAATCCTTATCCTTACTGATCTTATCCACGATCTGAGGCGCTACATACTGCTTGAAAACATTGAGCACACGCCGCCTGCGCATAATCTCTGTCACATATCCTCTGATTACCTGAATCAGATAGATGAGGAGCAAACAAATCGGCAGCAGTACCGTAGGCATGATCCTGCCCTGTCGGTACACTCCCCTCGTCGCAATAACATTAAGAGCTATGCCTGCGCCAAGCAATACCGTAGAGTACAGAAGCCGCAGCTTCCTCGTGCACCCATAGAACAAGCCACACAAAACCGCCCCTGCTGCCGCATAGACCCAGGGTGTTATCGGAAGCTGTGTCCGCCCCTCCAGCAGTGCCTCTATGATATTGGCATGTATCTCCACTCCGTACATCTGGCTGTTATGAGCAATAGCCGGCATGTAAGCGTCCTGCATCCCGACAGCATATGCTCCCACCAGCACTACCGCATCCCGGAATATCGCGGCATCCACCGTGCCGTCCAGCACATCCGCCATGGAGACCACGCTGTAACCGCCCGGCTTGCCGGAATAAGAGAAATAAAACCGATTGTTCCTTCCGTAAGTATCGGGAAGTATCACTTCCTCTCCCCGGCTCTGCTGATATTCCATATAGACTCGGGACGAGAGGCTGTATACCCGCTCTCCCTCGTAATCCAGATAAGCCATCGCCTGACGCACGTAACCGTCGTCGTCCACAAATGTATTGGCAAATCCGCACATGACCCGATCTCTCAGGCTGTCATAGGGTTCTATCACATGATCCACATAATAAGGATTGTAGACAATACTGCCGTCCGCGCCCCGTTCGGGCTGTTCCTTAAAAGAAAAACTCATGGCAGCGACCACATTCCCCGTCTCGCCGCAGACCTCGGCAAAATAATCGTCCGCCGCTTCATCGGCCTCCTCACTGTAAATCACATCGAATCCGATCACTGCCGGACCGCCGCCCGGCGCATGATTCAGGATCGAAACCAGTTCAGCGGGAATCTCCCGGCTCCATGTATTGACGGGACCGTACCGCTCCAGTGTCTTATCATCGATCCCTATAATATAGATTTTCTTATTGGTAACACTCTCCCTCTGATTCAGCCTGTCCGATACGCCCTGATCAATCAGTCCGGCTGCGCCGAAATACAGAAATATATAAGATGTCAGAACAACGGCGGCCGTAATCGCCGCCGCCTTCATTCCGTTTCGATGTTTCAGCGCAGCAAGTGCGCAGAGCTGATTTTTAGACTTTCTTTTCATACTGCTTTACTGATGTCCGGGACAATATTTCGTCCCGCCGCCTCTCGCTCCTTCTTCGGTCAGTTTCCGGATTTCCACTCAATTGTCGTATCCGCTTTGATCGTTGTATTGAAATCAAAATCCCACGTACCTGCCGCTGCCGGAGACAATACCGGTGCAGAGGCTTTCTTTCCCTTCTGCACACTCTGCGAGGCAAATACAGACCCCTGATACTTATAGGTTACCGTATAGATTACCTCTTTCTCCGGCTTAGAAGGTTTGTCACCTTTGTTATCGCCCGGTTTTTCCCCTTTATTCTCACCGGAATCGTTGCTTCCTGTTTCCTGACCGTTACTACTATCAGAACCTCCGTTTCCGGAATCATCTGATGTACTACCCTGAGCAGGCTGTGTATCCTGCGGTTTCGACGGTTTCTGTCCGGCTTCGCTTCCCGGTTTATTCACACTCTGATCTGTATTGTTCCCGCTCTGTTTCTTTGACGGCTTGCGCTCGGAATTCACAGTCTTCCCTTTCGATTCCGGTACCTGCTGATCTTCTGCACTCTGCTCTTCCGTACCCTGATCCTCTGTATCGGGATCCTGCGTGTCCTCAGCCGCCTGCACATCCTCCGTCTGATCGGCTGTTTCACTCTGCTCGGAAGCTGCCTTCTCAGCATCCTGTTTTATCTGTGCAAGTTCTTCGCTTGTAATTCCCGTAACAGGTGCGCCGCTCTCCAGCAAATCGCTCAATGTCTGCCACGTCTGCTCCGGCAGCGATGCAAAATCAATATCTTTCGGACCGTCCACCGTTCCGTCACTGTATACGGTCAGTTCACTGCCCGCATGAACCAGCACCTCTTCCCCGTATGACCCGTCGGAAAGTATCGGCATTGTCGCCACCGTTCCGTCAAAACAGCACAGCCGCATATTCTGTCCGCCCGCGCCATCGTCAGACAGCTGCGCCCGGTATATCGTTCCCCTGACCGCCATGACGGAATTCGGCGTGGATGTCTCATACATTGACTCCCCGCTTAAAGGCTTCTGAATCTCATTAGTAACTGCGCCCTGCTCCAGACGGATCCTCGTCTTGGAATTCTGCCCGTCTCCTTCCGCTTCCAGCGAAAAGACCGTATCGGCTTCCGCCGTTATGTACTTATCGTCATCCAGCTTCATGCGCATCATGCTGTTTTGCTGCACACTCACACGATCACCGGATTCCAGATACAAATTCTCCGCCGCATTAATGGCACCGATATCCGCCCGCTCGATCACGGCGCTTCCCTCCAGCTCATAGACCATAATGGAACGGAAAGCCTCATCTTTTCTGTTTACTATAAGAAGCACAACCACCACTGCAATTACGGCGGCTGCCACACATAAGATCATCCCGATCTTCTTAGATGACATCTGCTTTTGCATAGTATATCCACTCCCTCTCTCAGCTTATTTCATATGCTGCGTAAAATGATAGCTGCCGTCTCCTCTCACATAGAACGTGCTGCCGCCGCGATAGACTGTACTATCACCCTTCAGAGTCCAGTTTCCGTCGCCTAACCGATATGCAGTACCCGCCTTTAACGAATAGTCTCCGGTCTTCGATATGACATTTGTGTCATTTTCTGTTTCTTCCTTTTCCACGGTGATGCTGTACACCGTTTTGTTTCCTGCCCTATCCTTCGCTCTGATCACGCAGGAAGTGGAATACTGTGCAGCCGTAACCTGATACATTCCGTCTGCCTGTGAAGGTGCTGCCGGCTGCTCGTTCATCAGCACACTCTCCAGATTATCATCCGACACTCCGAAACTCGTACCTGACGGATAAGTGCCGCCGTTATCTATTCCCGTGATCACGGGTGCCGTCGTATCAATCACGATACCGTCCGTTCTCGCATAAGAGATCTGCCCATCCGCCGCTTTTGCCATGACATACAACACATATGCGCCTTCCTGTTCCAGGATGACCTCCTGTCCTGCCGTCTGTTCAGCCGGCTGCCAGAGATCGGATAACTGTTCCTCACTCTTGCTCACATCGGAAACACGGGCTGCCGTGTCAAGATAATAATAAAGTGATACCGAATCGCTGCCCTGACTTGCTGAAATACTGAGACGCTGATCACGATTGCCGAAATATGCATTATATTCGATCGTACCACCCAATTCCCGTGCCCGATTCTGCCCTTGCAGTTGAATTACAATTGCCGGTGCTTCGGCTTTCTCAGACTGATCCTGCGCTTTCGGTGCTGCAGTTTCCGTTGCCTGTGGTATAAATTCCGCACTTTCCGCTACTGCCTCGACACTTTCCGGCTCCGGTGCCTCCTCTGTCGTCGATTCAGCCACTTCTGTTTCCTGCGTCTCTTCTGTCGTCGGCTCGGTCACTTCCGGCTCATGCACTTCTTCTGCCGCCGACTCGTCAGTTTCCTGTTCCTGCACTTCTTCCGCCGTCGGTTCAGTCATTTCAGATTCCCGCACTTCTTCTGCTGCCGAATCGGTAAATTCAGGCTCCTGTACGCTTTCCGCAGTTTCCGTTTCTTCTGCTGCCGCCATCATCGTACTTACGGGTGCCATACACCCGATCAGCGCTGACAGACCCAGAGCCGTGATACCTTTCCATCTTCTTTTCATAACTTCGTCCCCCGATCATCACTGTGCTTCCTTTTTCTTTCATAAAGGTAACTGTTCAGAACCCTGTTCTTCACAATTACGAAGCCTCTTCCGAACAGTTACTCATAAAGATACATTTCCCACGAAAGAAGAGGCGTGCGCCATATATATAAGTTATCTTTTATTCCTGCCTTTATATTACACATAATCCATAAAATGGTCAATATCGCTTACGCCGAAACTTGCATAAAAACTGCTTTTATATGCTGATTTTTAATGATTTTAACCTCTGGTCTTTCTTCTATGTATATGGTATACTGTACGCATACGGTACACGGTACACATAAGCAGATCGCATAATCACTGCAAAGCAAAGGAGCTGCACCATGGAGTTACAACCGGATAATCCCTATACAAACAGAAGCTATCCGCCTCCATCGAAGCCGGGTGGAGACGCGCTGGCAACCGCAGCAATGATTCTGGGTGTTCTTGCCATCATCATGTGTGCCTCTTTTACCCTCTACCCTACGTTCATCCTCGGAAGTATCGGCATTGTGTTGGCGCTTTTATCCAGAGGAAGGGCACTTCGCTCTACTGCCAAAGCTAAGATCGGCCTGTTCTGTGCCACAGCAGGCATTGTATTTAACTGCCTCCTCATCGCCGCAACCTTTCAGGCAATGCGGACGAATCCGCAGATCTTAGAGAAAGCGAACGAACTGATTAAAGAACAGTACGGCATGACCTACGAAGAAATGATCAATGCGATCTTAAACGGTGAAGAAATTACATACCCATATAATTTTTATCGGTAATTTTCTCTATAAAAATGAGAGGAAGGTGCAATATGATTGACGGAATCTATAATTCTTATGGCAATTACGGCTCTTATACAAATACAGGCGCGGGAGTAACCTCCTCTGCCTCCGGCAGAAATCCGGGTTCTCCTGCACATGAAACTGCAGGCAGCACGGGTACTGAAAACACCTCCGAAGACGGACGCGTAATCATCAGAAATCCCGGTGAATCCACGGAGAAACAGGCCGGCAAGAAATCGTCTCCCGCCGAGTGTGAGACCTGCAGAGAACGTAAATATCAGGACGGTTCCGACGAGGACGTCTCCTTTAAGGCTCCCGCCCACATCGACCCGAATGCTGCCGCATCCCGCGTACGCAGCCATGAGCAGGAGCATGTGAGCAATGCCTATAAGAAAGCTGCTGAGGATAACGGCAAGGTCATTTCCTGCAATGTGTCGATCCACACGTCGGTTTGTCCGGAGTGCGGACGTACCTATGTATCCGGCGGCACCACCGCCACCCAGATCAAATACTATAATGAAGAGAATCCTTATCAGAAGGACATGAAAGCCTCCGATGCAGCCGGCAAATATCGGGGTATGAATTTCGATGATGGATTTTGACAGACAGGAGTATATCCAATGAATGGTCATCGGTCTTCCGCGGAGCTGAAGGCAGCCGCTAAAGAGCATATGTTCGGACACTATGGAACCGCCATCGGCGCAAGTCTGCTTGTGACGTTTTGCACAGGCTTTTTTATGCTGATGGCTCTTTCTTTTGCAGGAGATACCAGCACCACGCCGGGGCTCATACTGTATTATGTAATCACTTTTGCCATATCCGTTCTGTCCGGTCTTTTTACCTCCGGAACCTCTTACTTTTATTTAAGAATTGCGTGCGGACAGCATGTTAGCGTGAGTGATGTCTTCTGCGGTTTTAGGTTCTGTCCTGACAAGGCGCTCCTCGTACAGGCATGGATCGCGCTGATTTCTTTTCTGTTCGATCTCCCTGAATTGTTCCTTGACTTACGGTTTACCGGTTCTTCCTACATTCACGTGCTTTTGCTCTCTCTGGCAGGAATCATTCTTTCTCTGACAGTATCTGTCACCATCAATCTGTTCTACGGACAGGCATTCTTCCTGCTGCACGATTTTCCTCAGTATTCAGGACGTGAACTGCTGTCTGTAAGTCGTAAACTGATGGCCGGAAACAAGAGCAGATTATTATATATCTATATCAGCTTTATCCCCTATCTGATTCCCTGCTTACTCTCCTGCGGCATCGCCATGCTATGGGTTCAGCCCTATATGAAAACGACGCTGGCAGAATTTTATCTTGATCTTGTCAGGGAAAAGCAATAGTAAAGAAATATGATCATAGTAGAGCTTATCTGAATAATTTGAAGATTTGGAGGACGCTTTTTTATATGGACTATAAAGAAAATATTTTATGTTACGAAGATTATTGCAGGCTTAGAGAAAGCGTTGAGTGGTTAAATTTTTCAAAAGAACAGACAGAGAAATCACTCAATAATAGTTTATATACAGTGGTTGCAGTGAAAGATAATCAAACTGTTGGAATGGGAAGATTGATTGGTGACGGTCTGTATTACGTAATCGTTGATGTTGTGGTACATCCTGCCTGTCAAAAAATGGGAATCGGCAGTAAAATAGTTGATATGATGATTGAATATGTCGATAGGGAAACACCAAGCGGAGGGCGTTCCAGTATACAATTGCTTGCAGAAAAAGGAAAAGAAACATTTTATGAAAAAAGAGGATTTAAAATACTCCCTCACGATTTTTGTGGTTCAGGTATGCGGAAAGTTATTCGTAAGTAAAATTAAATATTGTTACTGTGAAGCCTAATAAATATATACCCCTGAGCGGAATTTTTCAATTCTCACTCAGGGGTTCGTCTTGTCCAAGTTCTGCCGCATATTTTACCGGTGGAAACTTTCTTATACCGCATTGATCCAGCGCAGATACGCATTGATAAAAGGATCGATGGCGCCGTCCATCACGGCATTGACATTGCCGGATTCCTCCTCCGTCCTGTGATCCTTCACCATGGTATATGGCTGCATGACATAGGAGCGGATCTGATTGCCCCATCCGATCTCTTTCACATCTCCCCGGATATCGGACAGCTTCTCCGCATTTTCCTCCTGTCTGAGCATATACAGCTTCGCCTTCAGCATCTGCATCGCCTTATCTTTATTCTGGAACTGAGAACGCTCATTCTGGCAGGTCACTACGATTCCCGTAGGAAAATGGGTGATTCTGATCGCCGAGGAAGTCTTGTTAATATGCTGACCTCCGGCGCCGCTGCTTCTGTAGGTGTCGATACGGATATCCTCGTCTTTAATTTCCACATCCACATCTTCATCAATATCCGGCATAACGTCCAGTGATACGAAAGATGTCTGGCGCTTACCCTGTGCATTAAACGGGGAGATACGCACCAGTCTGTGGACACCTTTCTCCGATTTCAGATAGCCATAGGCATTCTCGCCGTTGATCTGGAAAGTCACCGACTTGATTCCGGCCTCGTCGCCGTCGAGATAGTCTAACACCTCCAGCGCAAAACCTTTACGCTCCGCCCATCTCGTATACATGCGGTAAAGCATACTGCACCAGTCACAGCTCTCCGTGCCGCCCGCTCCCGCGTTCAGCTTTAATATCGCATTATTTCGGTCATACTCGCCGGATAATAATGTGCTGATACGGATATTCTCAAAGGTCTCCTTGAATTC
Organism: Lachnospiraceae bacterium; assembly: GCA_014804485.1. Classification (GTDB taxonomy): domain Bacteria; phylum Bacillota; class Clostridia; order Lachnospirales; family Lachnospiraceae; genus UBA3282. The sequence continues at coordinate 2,704 of JAAUZT010000042.1, read as the reverse complement.
CTTAAGTTCCGCCTCTATATCCGGTATGATCGCAGGGTCGTTATCCTCATACCCCATCTCAATGAGTGTCAGAATATCGTCATACTGACTGCTCAGCGAGTTCATCGTATCCACGATATCTTTCAGGCCCTTGGACTCCCGCATCTTCTGGTTGGATTTCTCCGGATCATTCCAGAAGTCCGGTGCCTGCATTTCCATCTCTAATTCTTCAATCCGCTTCGACTTGTTATCTAAGTCAAAGTGAATCCCTCACTTCCGCTAAGGGACTTTCGTAACTAAGAAGTTCGGATTTCATGTTATCCAATTCTACCACTTAACGTCACCACCTTTTCTTTTCATATTATATTCGCTTCTATAGCTAAAGTCACCCCAGAAGAATGTACGCTGCAAGCGGCATTCTTCCAAACATGACTTAGTTATACTTAGACTGCGTATTTTGCAGTCTTAGTATAACTTCATGTTTTTTTATTTCCGTCCGCAGCACTGCTTGTACTTCTTGCCGGAACCGCAGGGACAGGGATCGTTGGGGTATACCTTGGCTTCCATACGCTTTACGGGTCCCTTCTGGATGGTATCGTCTTTGTTGGTGCCGGTTACTTTGGCTACCTGTTCCCTCTCTACTTTCTGCTCAATACGGACGTTAAAGAGCAGACGCACGGTTTCTTCTTTAATATTCTGCGTCATCTCATCAAACATCTCGTAACCGCTTAGTTTATATTCCACCAGCGGATCCTTCTGACCGTAGGCCTGTAAGCCCGCGCCCTGACGGAGCTGATCCATGTCATCGATGTGATCCATCCACTTTCTGTCGATCACCTTAAGCAGGATCACGCGCTCAATCTCCCGGATCGCCTCCGGTTCGGGGAATTCTGCTTCCTTGTTCTCATAGAGCTTGACAGCCTCCTCTTTCAACTGCTGCTTTAAGCTGTTTTTCTTCGGCTTCAGTACTCGGTTCGGACTGAGCGGTTTTAACGGTACTGTAGGAAGCAGCAGAGTATTTAACTCATTGAAATCCCATTCATCAAAATCCGTATCGTCACCAATGCAAATATCCACACAGTTCTCCGTGATATCGGTAATCATCTTGTAGATCACATCCCGCATACTTTCGCCGTTTAAGACGCGCCTTCTCTCTTCGTAGATGATCTCTCTCTGCTCGTTCATGACCTGATCGTATTCAAGCAGGCTCTTTCTGATACCGAAGTTATTATTCTCTATCTTCTTCTGTGCGGATTCGATCGCCTTCGTCAAAGCCTTGTGCTCGATCTCCTGTCCTTCCGGAATGCCCAGTGCATTAAACATCGCGATCATTCTGTCGGAACCGAATAATCTCATCAGATCATCTTCCAGTGAAATATAGAATCTGGATTCACCCGGATCTCCCTGACGACCGGAACGTCCGCGCAGCTGATTGTCGATACGTCTGGATTCATGCCGCTCCGTACCGATGATCATCAATCCGCCTGCAGCTCTTGATTCCTCGTCCAACTTGATATCCGTACCACGTCCGGCCATGTTAGTAGCGATGGTCACTGCTCCATGAATACCGGCGTCCGCTACGATCTCCGCCTCCATCTCATGGAATTTCGCATTCAAAACCTTATGCTCGATACCGTTCTTCTTAAGCAGAGCGCTTAATTCTTCGGAAGCATCGATATTGATCGTACCCACCAGAACCGGCTGTCCTTTGGCATGAGCCTCTTTCACAGCTCCTACGATCGCGCGCAGCTTCTCTCTTCTCGTCTTATAGACACTGTCCTGATGATCGGCACGGGCAATCGGTCTGTTGGTCGGGATCTCCACCACATCCATGCCGTAGATATCGCGGAATTCCTTTTCCTCCGTCAGTGCCGTACCGGTCATACCTGCTTTTTTCTCAAATTTATTAAAGAAGTTCTGGAACGTGATGGTGGCAAGGGTCTTGCTCTCACGCTTTACTTTCACATGCTCTTTCGCCTCGATCGCCTGATGCAGACCGTCGGAATAACGACGTCCCGGCATGATACGACCGGTAAACTCATCAACGATCAGTACCTGATCGTCCTTTACCACATAATCCTGATCGCGGAACATCAGATTGTGTGCCCGCAGCGCCAGAATAATATTATGCTGAATCTCCAAATTCTCCGGGTCGGCAAGGTTCTCGATCTGGAAGAAACGTTCCACTTTGGCAACGCCCTGCGCAGTCAGATTCACCACTTTATCCTTCTCGTTGACGATAAAGTCTCCCGTCTCCTCGCGCTCCACACCCATGATGGCATCTATCTTGGACAACTCTTCCATGTCCTCACCGCGAGTCAACTGTTTCGCCAGAATATCACATGCCTCATATAATTTCGTGGATTTACCGCTCTGACCTGAAATAATAAGCGGCGTACGCGCCTCATCAATGAGCACGGAGTCCACCTCGTCAATGATGGCATAATGCAGATCTCTGAGTACCAATTGTTCTTTATAGATGACCATATTATCACGTAGATAATCAAAACCGAGCTCATTGTTGGTCACATACGTGATATCACAATTATATGCCTCTCTGCGCTCCTCGGACTTCATGTCATTTAAGACAACACCGACTTTTAATCCCAGGAACTCATGCACCTGCCCCATCCACTCTGCATCACGCTTTGCAAGATACTCGTTGACGGTAACGACGTGTACGCCCTTTTTGTCAAGAGCCTTGAGATATGCCGCCAAGGTCGCT
>JAAUZT010000041.1 GCA_014804485.1 Lachnospiraceae bacterium | reverse complement strand
TAGATAAAGAAGCCAGCCCTGTTGTAGCAAGGATATTTGAGTGCAAGGCGGCAGGCATGGGGAATGGTGCTATCGCAAGAATGTTGAATGAGGAAGGGATTTTATCCCCTATGCGGTACAAATATGAGAAGGGGCTGACAAAAAACCAGCGGTATGCAGGCAGTTTATGGAATGATGGTACGATTGCCACAATGATTGTAAATCCAGTCTATATCGGTGATATGGAGCAGGGAACGCAGAAAGAGGCTATGTATATGGGGATAAAGAAATACAAGCCCCAAAAATCGGAACGCATCTATGTGGCAGGAACCCATGAGCCTATAATAAGCAGGGAACTTTTTGATAAAGTGCAGGAACTGATAGAGGTACGGAAGCAGAAAGTTATCGCAAGCCGCGGTAAATATGACCATGTGGAGAAAAAAGAAAACAAGTTTGACCGGATATTGTTTTGCGGGGACTGTGGCGGCAGGATGAAATTTTACCGCAGGGTGGATGAACGGAGCGGCAATGCTAAAGTTTATTATGCTTATATCTGTCCTAATTCCGAATCCTATGGGGAAGAGTTCTGCAAAAAGAAGAAAATTAAAATGCAGGATCTGGAGGAAGCAGTGGAAGCCGCTTTAAGGGTACATATAAGCCTTTTCCTTGACACGAAGGAAGTATTGCAGGAACTTAACCGGACAGCGCAGGCAAAGCAGATACAGGGCAGTTACAAAAAACAGATGGCAGAGACAAGGAAAAGGATGGAGAGGGCGCAGTCCATGAACACCAGCCTTTACAGTGACTATACAGATGGTCTTTTAAATGAAAGTGATTACCTTTTTGCCAAAAAGAAGTATGTCAGGGAAGCGGAAGAGATGGCGCAGAGGCTTTCCGAACTGGCGGCAGTGCAGGCAACCTATGAAGCGGAGTATGCCGGAAATGGCAGCATGGCAGAGAACATAGAAAAATACGCCGGTTTTAAAGAGCTTTCCCCGGAAATGATTCATGCATTGATAAAAAGGATTATATTTTTCGGGGAGGGCAGGATTGAGATAGAATATACTTTTTCTGATCAAATGAAGAAATTTGTGGAACTGGCAGAAAGCAGGAAAGGAGAGATATCATGTATGCAGAAAGCAGCAGTATCATAAAACAGGACACATTTAAAGAATATGTGGTCTGTCTCTATATTCGGCTTTCCATGGAAGATGATGATATATCCGAAAATCCTCTTAAGAGGGAGAGCGGGAGCATCACGACACAGAGGGCTTTGCTCTATGACTACATTAAAAATCAGAAAGAGTTTGAAAACTGTAAAGTAATAGAAAAATGTGATGATGGATTTTCCGGTACACACTTTGATAACAGGCCGCAGTTTACGGAGATGATAGAACTTGCCAAAAAGGGGAAGATAGACTGTATCATTGTAAAAGATTTTTCGAGGTTCGGCAGGGACTATGTGGAACTTGGCAACTACCTTGAACAGTTATTTCCTTTCATGGGCATCCGGTTTATCTCTGTCAATGATAATTATGACAGTGCAGAGCTTTCAGACGGGATAACAGGAGGTCTGGATGTGGCGTTTAAAAATCTTATTTATGACTACTACAGCAGGGAAATGTCAAAGAAGCAGAAGGTTTCATGGCAGCGCAGGGCGCAGCAGGGACAGTATACCGCTACCAATGCCCTGTATGGCTATAAAAAATCAGAGGAAGATAAGCATAAGCTGACCATTGAGCCGGAAGAGGCGGCAGTAGTCAGGGAAATCTTTGCTATGAAGACAGCAGGGATGGGAACAACAATGATAGCCAAAACTCTGAATGACAGGGGAATCCTCAGCCCGTCAGAGCTTTACCACTTGAGGGGATGCACAAGGCAGTGGACAAATAAAGGAACAAAATGCTGCTGGACTGCAAGCAAGGTGGAAGCTGTCATAAGGGATGAAAAATATACCGGAAACATGGTACAGTTAAAAACAAAGCTGGATTCGGTGGGAGGAAAGCAGGTAAAACGCCCGCAGGAGGAATGGGTAAGGGTGGAAAATACCCATGAGGCAATCATTGATTATCCCCAATACATCAAAGCAGTTTCCTCTTTGAAACAGCAGAAAGCGAAGGAGGGCAAAAGGCAGAAAAATATTTATTACTGTGGGTGCTGTGGCAGGGCATTGTTCAATGCACACTATGGGACTGTATTCTGCAAGCAGAGGTCATTCAAAACTGATTCCGACTGCAAGGATATAGAAATCTACAAGCGTGATGCAGATATGGCGGTGCTTGCGGCAGTCAAAAAGGAAGCAGAGCTTTATCTTGACAGGGATAAACTGTCAAGGCAGGCAGTGAAAAGGAATACATCTTTATCTGTTAGCGACAGGATTAATGCAATAGTAAAATCCATGGAAGCGGCACAGAAGGGATGGTTTGCACTGTATGACAAGTATGCTGATGGGAAGCTGGAAAGGGAGCTCTTTCTGAACGAAAAGAAAAAATATGATGCTGATATGGAGCAGATGGAAGAAGAACTCGCAGCCCTTAAGCAGGCGCAGGAAGCAGAGGAAAGCGCACAGGATGGTGCGAAGAAGAAAGCGGAACAGGCAGTGATATTTTTAGAGGCAAACGAGTTGACCGAAGATATGAAGGAAAAGTTGATTGAGAAAATATTTGTCTATCCGGGGAACAGGATTGAAATTGTGTGGAAGTTTAGGGAGCATCCGAAAGCGGTATAGAAAATATGGTTCGTGGTTCGGATAAGATTTACTTATCAATAGCATTGATTAATCGAATTGTTTTATGCAGCCGGTTAGGTGTAAAATAAATTTACTACACAAGCTGGATATTTTGCAAAGCAGCCGGACAGGAAGCCTGTTATAAAGTGAAAAATAAATTTTTTAGTCCCTACTTGACAGGAGAATTCCCGAACTATTGGGGGGGGGAATATGCCGATGGCGGTATATACTTTTTTGGAACATTTCGACTGGAACGGCAAAGTGATCCATCCGTTCTGTACCCATGAGGGCAGCGGGCTGAGCGGAACAGAAAGCAGGATCAAGAATGCCTGCAAGGGTGCGACAGTAACTAGCGGTCTTGCAATCCAAGGTGGTTCTGTGGATCATGCCAGATCGAATGTTGAAAGATGGGTTTAAGTCAAAAGGTAAAGGAGTATGAAATGGAACTTATGAAGGAACAGAAATTTGGATTTGGCTGTATGCGGCTACCGGTAAAGGAGGCATCGGATCAGACAACTTTTGATTATGAAAAGATTGAGGAACTTTTTGATAAGTTTATGGAGCAGGGATTTACCTATTTTGACACTGCCTATACCTATCATGGCTATCAGGCCGAAAAAGCGGTGAAAAAGGTGCTGGTGGACCGTTATCCGAGGGAACGGTTTCAGCTTGCTACTAAGATGCCGTTGCGGGACTTTAAAGACGAGGAGGATTTGGAAAAAATCTTTGCGGAGCAGCTAGAAAACTGCGGGGTGGATTATTTTGACTTCTATCTGCTCCACAACATGGGACATAATGTATATGATAAATGCTGCCGGTATCATGCTTTTGACTTTGTCAAAAAGAAAAAAGAAGAAGGAAAGATCAAGGTTGTCGGAATGTCATTTCATGATATGCCGGAGCTTTTAGAGGAAATCCTTGAAAAATATGGAGACCGGCTGGATTTTCTCCAGCTCCAGATCAATTACATAGACTGGGAACAGCCGAATGTTCAGGCGAGGAAATGTCTGGAGATTGCAAATAAGTATGAAAAGCCGGTGACTGTCATGGAACCCTGCAAAGGCGGGACTCTGGCAAATGTCCCGAAAGAGGCGGAAGATCTGATGAAAGAATATCATCCGGAACTCTCAGTGGCCAGCTGGGCCATGCGTTTTGCCGCCAGCCAGAAAGGAGTATTCCGGGTACTAAGCGGCATGAATACCATGGAGCAGGTACTTGATAATACAGGTACGTTCCAAAATTTCAGGCCGTTGGATGAGGGAGAATACGAAGTCATTCAAAAAGTGTCTGAGAACATTAACGGTAAGACTGCCGTTCCCTGTACGGCGTGTGAGTACTGCACCTATGACTGCCCGAAAAAGATTGCGATCCCTCAGTATTTTGCATTGTATAACAGTGTCATGAGTGCAACGGGAAGCTTTTCCAGCCAGCAGGTATATTATAATAACACTGTTTTGAATAATCATGGAAAGGCCAGCGACTGCATCAGGTGCGGAAAATGCGAACAGGCATGTCCCCAGCATCTGCCGATTAGAGAGCATCTGGAAAAGGTGAAGGAGAAGTTTGAAGGAGAAAGTATCATTCCGGTGAGAAAATAGTAAAAGTTTATGGAAAAATAGACAAGGAGGAAATGAGATGGAAAAATATTTTGGAGAAGCAACACCGAAACTGGGATTTGGCCTGATGAGGCTGCCTAAGAAAGGCATGGGAAAAATCGATATTGAACAGACAAAGAAAATGGTGGATCTGTTCATGGGTGCAGGATTAAATTATTTTGACACGGCGTATGTATATGACGGAGGAGATTCAGAGCGTGCTGCAAAGGCAGCGCTGGTAGACAGGTATCCCCGTGAAAGTTTTACGCTGGCAACAAAGCTCTGTGCATGGATGGGTGCAAACAGTGAAAAAACTGCCAAACAGCAGTTTTATACCAGCCTGGAACGAACAGGGGCAGGATATTTTGACTATTACCTGCTCCATGCGCTGCAGGCAGGGAATTATATGAAGTATGATGAATATCATATCTGGGATTTTGTAAAAGAACAGAAGGAAAAAGGGCTGATCAAGCACTGGGGCTTTTCTTTTCATGCCGACCCCCGATATTCTGGATGAAATCCTGACGAAACATCCCGATGCAGAGTTTGTCCAGCTACAGCTGAATTATGCAGATTGGGAGAACCCGGATGTGACCGCAAGGGCAAACTATGAGGTTGCAAGAAAGCATGGAAAGTCTATCGTAGTTATGGAGCCGATTAAGGGAGGCGCGCTGGCAAATCCGCCGAAGGCAGTACAGGACATTTTCCGTAAAGCGAACCCGGAGGCGTCCTTTGCCTCATGGGCGATCCGTTATGTGGCTTCCCTGGAAGGTATCATTACAGTGTTGTCCGGTATGTCCAATGTAGCGCAGATGGAAGATAATCTCTCCTACATGAAGCAGTTTAAAGCATTAGATGCTGAGGAGCAGAATGCAATCCGGCAGGCCCAGGAAGTGATCAATGGAATAAAATCTATTCCCTGTACAGGGTGTCATTACTGTACAGCGGGATGTCCGAAACAGATCCCGATTCCAGAGATTTTTGTGGCGCGCAACAAACAGCTTGTGTGGGGACAGTTGGAACAAGGGAGAACTGAATATGCCAGGGCCGTTGCAGATGTCGGCACGGCATCTGATTGTATTGCCTGCGGGCAGTGTGAAAGGGCTTGTCCCCAGCAGATTTCTGTCATTGACAGGCTGAAGGATTGCGCAACGGCATTTGGAAAGTAAGAAGGGATGTTTATGGCAGGAGGAAGAATAAAAGTGAAAAAAAGAATGATTGCAATAACGCTTATAATGGCGTTTATGCTGGCAGGATGCAGTCAGGGGGCAAATAACATGTCTTCGGATGGAACAGTTCAAAATAGCGGATCGACAGTACAGGAAAATGTGAGCGGTGAACAGACGGAAGTCCAAGGGAGTGAGAATAGCGAACTGGCAGAAACTCCAGAGAACGGAAGCAATGAAGCAAGTGAAGGTGTACCGGTTTCCGATTCGACAGCCTCTGTTGTTTATATGACTACTGACATCTCGCCGGAAGGGCTGATGGCGGTTTATGAGGCGCTAGGCTGGACGCCTTCCGGCAATGTGGCGGTAAAATTAAGCACTGGAGAGCCTCCTGCAAGCAACTATCTGAGACCGGAACTGATTGCGGATCTGGTGCAGTCTGTTGACGGGACGATTGTGGAGTGTAACACTGCTTATGGCGGTTCCCGCGCAGAAACTGCCATGCACTATCAGGTGGCAGAAGATCATGGATTTACTGCCATTGCAGATTTTCAGATCCAGGATGAGGACGGTTCCATGACACTTTCTGTAGAAGGTGGAACCCGTCTGACAGAAAACTATGTGGGGGCAGCATTTGAAGACTATGATTCCTATCTAATCCTGTCCCATTTCAAAGGGCATGCCATGGCAGGTTTTGGCGGCGCAATCAAAAACATATCCATAGGTCTTGGCTCCGGTGAAGGAAAGTGCTGGATACACAGCGGCGGAACCAGCCTTACCAGTCCGTGGGGCGGTGAGCAGGATGCGTTTTTAGAGTCCATGGCTGAAGCAGGAAAGTCTGTGTCGGATTATCTCGGTAACGGCGAATACATTGTCTATATCAATGTGATGAACCGCCTTTCCGTGGACTGTGACTGTGACGGCAATCCGGCTGAGCCGGATATGCACGATATTGGTATTCTTGCATCCGCTGATCCGGTGGCATTAGATCAGGCATGTATTGATTTGATTTATGCCCAGAAGGACGGTGACGGCGCTTCACTGGTAAACCGTATTGAATCACGCAACGGCCTGCACACCTTGGAGCATGCAGAAGAAATCGGGCTGGGCAGCCGTACTTACGAACTTGTGTCGGTAGATGAGTAGATGAAATAATATTAGACAATGTGGTGTTTGAAAGGGCGGTTTTAAATTGAGATAAAAGGGATGTTATAAAATAATAAAGGGATAAAGAAGGTGATGGTATCGGACGCATATTGATGATTGAGTTTAATGGACAGGATTCCCCAGCTTTTGATGAGGTAATGAAAGTCTTGAAACGCTACCCCGATTTTGAATATATGCAGATGAATGATGATTCGATACTGTCAGTGCCGGGGCTGGAGATCTACCCAAGCCGCAGGAAGATATACCGCGGAAAAAAGGAGATCAGACTGACGGTAAAAGAGTATGACCTTTTCTATCTTCTGGTATTGAACAGGGGGCAGGTTCTCACCTATGAGCAGATATACCAGAACGTATGGGGCGATGAGGCGATTGGCAGGGAGAACAATGCCGTGAAATGCCATATCAGGAACCAGTGCGAAAAACTGTTCAAAGCGATGCCGGATGCCACTTTTGCAATCCGGTGTGTCAGGGAGGTTGGGTACTGCTTTGATGTGAATGCCGAATAATAAATACATAAACAGTGGTTTGGATATATGATCTGAGCCACTGTTTTTTTGACCCTTTTCAGTGTAAACCTGCAAATTTCCATAAAAACATGCCATATTCGCCGGAACTGCGCCAAGCCGTGTCGCAACTTGCGTTTTTCTACACCGTTCCTACACTTGCCCTACCTTTGCATATTTTATAATTTCCCCGATTGGCAGATTGCCAGGGGAAAAACATGGCAGAAAAGCCGTGTATCCCCGGAAAGGGAATACCGTGGGCATAGAATGGGCAGGGTCAGGGCTTGTGCCGCAGAAAATAAAATATCATATATTTTTCATACACACCGCAGTTCCCAGAGGGGCTGCGGTCTTTTTATGTTCGACACATTCCCCGCCTTTTCCATCCTGTTATATAGAAAAGCCCATAATCCTACAAAAGAGCGCACCCCGCAAAAAGGGCCTGCGCTCTTTTGCTGTCAGGGGAAAGAGCCGTGGCCCGCCGCTTGTCCTTTGTTTTCTGAAATTCGGAAATGAAGGAGGACAAGCCTATGGCAAAGGCATACAGAATCCCGGATTATAAGAAGATGTATCCGGAAGCCAAAGAGGAAGTGATCAACCTGCTTAGAACCACAGAAAGAAAAATGCAGTACCAGGAATATGACCTCAAGACAGAGCAGACTGTCATAAATCAGGAGAACCAGACCATAACAACCATACCCAGCAGGGAAGATTCCCTTGAACGGTTGATAGAACAGGAGATGCAGTTTGCAGGGGAGTCAGAAAGCGTGGAAGAAACCGTGCTGCGCAGGCTTCGGTATGGACGGGCAGGAAATGATACGGATCGCCCAGGTCAAGACCAGTACTTTCCGGAAACCGGTCAGCGCGGAGCTTGCGGCGCTGATACGCAAGGCAGCCGCATATACGAAAGAGCGGTACGGGGAAACAGAATACATTTTTGTGGATGAAAAGGACAAAACCCGGCCGCTCCAATACACCACCATAAAGCATAAGATCCTGCGGCTGATCCAGAAAGAGGACTTGCGGGATGATGAGGGGAAGCCTTTCGGGTTCAGTACCCACATGTTCCGGCGGTCCTATGGGGCAAAGCTGACAGAACTGCACCTGGATGACTGGACGATAGCCAAGCTGCTCGGACACAAAGGGGTCAGCGCGGTACAGCATTACCGGCGGATGGGCAACCAGATACTGGCTGACGAAACACGCAGGGCAAGGGAGGAACAGACCCGGATACTGCTTGCAAACCTGGAAGGTTGGGAGGAAGAATATGAGCAAATACGATAAGATGATAGAATTGAACAGGGAGCGGAGCGTGGAAAAGATCGCTGCGGCAAAGGCTGCCATCCGCAAAATGTCGGAGGACGGGGAGCGGATCTCAGTGCCAAGGCTCATGAAGATGACAGGGCTTTCCAGGGGCTTTTTCTACAAGAACCCGGAGGTGCGGTCAGAGATTGACCGGGCAATGGAGCAGCAGGCAGGGACAACCGATCCTCGCAGGAGCATCCTCGATAAAGCAATGGACGGCAGGAT
>JAAUZT010000040.1 GCA_014804485.1 Lachnospiraceae bacterium | reverse complement strand
GACACACTATGAAAAAGATTACCTAATGGAAGTGATTGAAAATAATTCCTGTCTTGAAAATGCAGGAAAAGACCAGACTGTGCAAAAAGAAATTTTACCAAAAGAAAATATCCATACCCCCACCGCTCCGTTTGAGAAATCCGGGCTGCGTCTGGTGACAGACTTACAGCACTGTATCAAAGCCCAACAGAGCAAAGCCTACGCAGGAAAAGTAAAACTCACTAACCTGCAGACCATGGCAAAGACGCTTTCCTATGTACAGGAGCATGGATATAACACTGTAGAAGATGCAGAGAGCAAACTTGCCGAAATAAAAGAACTTGCTTCTTCTTCCAGAAAAGAACTGAAAGATATTGAGGTCAGGCTCCGACAGACCAATGAGCAGATCCACTATACCGGACAATACCTTGTCTATAAATCCATTTATTCACAATTCCTAAGATCAAAAAACAAAGGGCGGTTCCGGCAGGAACATTCTTCAGAGCTTGCCATCTATGAAACTGCCATAAAATTCCTGAAGGAAAAAGCCGTTGACGGACAGCTCCCTACCTTGCAGACACTGAAAGCAGAAAAGGAAAAACTGCTGGTACAGAAAAAAGAAGCAAAGGAAAAATATTATTACTATCGGGATTACCAGAAAGAATTGGATACTGTATGTACAAACATTCATGCCGCCCTGGGACAGCAGCATACCAGACCGACACATAAACAGGAACGGGAAGAGATATCCTGATTTCCATACCAAATCTTGCCAAGGGTTGATTGGCATGATAGGATAAATGAAAAGAATCGAAAATTGTAGAATTGATATTCAATTCTACTCTCTGATTCCGTTAGTTTCTAAATAGTATATATAAAGAGATCGCAAAGAAAGAAGCAAAAACAAAATGAATGAAATAAAAAGCAATTTAAGAATTGGAGGAACAACATATATTGAAGATTATAACTTTTCTAATGGAAAGCAAGTTCCCATATACGAAATACATACTGTACATGGCTTAAATCAAATAATCGGATATGCAAAGTTTAATAACAATCACTATGGCAATGTGTTTTATCGCGGTGAATGTAAGTTACACCAATCACTAATCCCCTCTCTCTTTCGTGGATGCAAATATACAAGTGCAAAAACCCAAAATCTAAATAAATTACTACATTTAATTCATACAGATGATAAATTAAGAAATGAATTAAAGCTAAGTGACGCTGATCCTGAAAAGCAGGAAATCAAAATAGAAGGAATGCTGCAACATTATGGTGTCCCTACAAGGTACATTGATGTAGTGGATAATCACTGGATAGCATTATGGATGGGCTTACACAAAACTCAGAACTTGAAGCACATTGGCAAATATTATCACTACGGGAAAAGAGAATTACCCCTTTCTGAAATGTTATGTGGCAATAAAACCGAAATGGATACGTTATATCAATACATTCTACTAATCGCTGTTCCAGATGAAAGGGTTAGTAATGGCGATGGTATTGAGATTATGGATAATATGATTGTAGTAGATTTAAGAAAAGCACTTCCATCCATATTTTTAAGACCACATGCGCAACACGGATTGGTTTTGCGTAATAGAGGAAAAGATTCTAATAACACATCTTTCTATGATGTTTCAAATAACGTCATTGGAATTTTAAAAATAAGAATTGACAGAGCAGATGAGTGGTTGGGAAATGGTCAACTGCTAACCCAAGATAACTTATTCCCGTCTCCGGGATATGATTATGGATATGATTTATTATTATCAAGAAATGATATCTTTTTACAAACTGACTTTGAGATCACCAAATATAACTAATATCGAGTAGGAGGCTAGTCATTAGTTGACCAGCCGACCTCTCACACCACCGTACGTACGGTTCCGTATACGGCGGTTCCTTAGTTTTCACATACTTTCAAATAATAGTCAGTCATAGAGATATATCCCAGACTGGCTATTTCTTGTTTGGTCAGTACACTGTTCAGCATAAGCGCAGAACGCCATACTCCTTTTCGGCAGTTTGCCATTTCATGTACTTTCCATTTTGGCATTCCATATTTCTTTATCATGCGGTGTCGTGTTTTGACTTTCTTCCATTGCTTCCAGTAGACCGCCCTTATCTTGTGACGCAGCCATTCATCCGTCTTTTCAAGCAGTCCTTTCATATCAGCAAGTAAGAAATAATTTACCCATCCTCTGACAAACTGCGTCAGTTTCATGGCTCTGTATTCATTTCCCCATCCATTACTTCTTTTTGTCAGTTCCCTGATTCTATCTTTCATCTTTTCCACTGACTTTGGATGTACCCGAAATCTGCATTTCCCTTTGTAACGGTAAAATGCGTATCCAAGGTATTTTACTTTACTGATATGTGCCACGCTTGTTTTCTTCCGGTTCACTTTCAGAAAAAGTTTCCCCTCAATAAACGGAATGATATTTCCAAGGGTTCTCTCTGCGCTCTTTCTGCTTTTACAGAAAATCATGCAGTCATCCGCATATCTCACAAATCTGTGCCCCCTGCGTACCAATTCCTTATCCAACTCATTCAGCATGATGTTACTAAGTAACGGACTTAACGGTCCCCCTTGTGGCATCCCTGTTTCCGCCTTTTCAAACACCCCTCTGCTGATAACCCCTGCATTGAGATATTTGTGTACCAGCGATATTACCCGCCCGTCTTTGATGGTTCTTGATAACACTTCTATCAGCTTACTCTGGCATACCGTATCAAAAAACTTTTCTAAATCCATGTCCACGACATACACATATCCATCATTGACGTTCTGCTGGCATTGTTTCAGTGCGTCATGCGCACCTCTCTTTGGTCGAAAGCCAAAGCTGTTTTCTGAAAACTGCTCCTCATATATCGGGGACAGCACCTGTGTAATTGCCTGCTGAAATACTCTGTCAACCACTGTCGGTACTCCCAGTTTCCGGATTTCGCCTTTTGTTTCTTTGGGTATCTCTACCCTGCGGACTGGGTTGGGTTTATATTTTCCCTCCTTTAACTGCTGGATTAGCTGCACTTGGTTATCTCTGAGGAACGGCAGAAGTTCATCCACGTTCATCCCATCAACACCGCCTGCTCCTTTGTTAGATTTTACTTTCCTGTATGCATCGTTTAGGTTAGCTGGCTGTAAAATCTTCTCCATCAGTCTGTCCGTCTGAAAGTCTGTGATGATGCGGTTGTTTTCAGCAATCCTCTGACAGGCGGACACTTCTGCATACTCTTTCGATTCCGTCGATACCATTTGCAGATAGTCCTCAATATGAAGTTGTCTGTCCTTAAATCTGTCATTAGTCACATTCATTTACTCACATCTCCTAAAGTTCAGTCCTTCCCACTGCGTTTGCAACCACAATGGTACTATGACCTCTGCTGACTTCTTACAGTTCGTTGTTACTATAGATTTCATACTCTGTTTTCATCTACCTGTAAGATCTCCCCAGGTAAGAACGCAATCTTTCACTCCATATATCTGCCACATATACCACAATTAGTTCCGAGTAGCTATTGGACTTCAACTTGTTATGCAGTCTTATCCCTAACTGTAGCCTGATGTGATTTCTGTTCGTCAGACCAGAGCTTTGCCTCCAGCTTTCTTCAGATTCCACCTCTCAATGGACACCCTTGCTCTTGGCTATACACTTCCCACTACTAGGGCGTGTTACGGACTTTCACCGATTAGATTGCGCCCATACTGGGCGCACATAAAAGAGGGAGCCTCCGGCATCACACCGCCAGACACTCCCTCTTCTATTTCCGCTCCCGCTCCATATCATTTTCCGCCACCTGCTGACGTTCCCTTTTTCCGCTTCGTTTTGCAATCTCCGCCTGCTTTTTATGCAGCTTTGCCAGCACCGACTGCCTGCCTTTCGGCCTCTTTTTGGGCTGCATACTGTTTGTAGCAGCTGGAGCCTTATATCCGTTATTTTTCCTTCCGTCTATCATATTGTAATTCTGTTCTTCGCTGATCTCCGCACTTCTTAAATATTCCCCATTCTCCATGTACTTCTGCCAGTTATCAAGCCGTGGCTTATCTGTCCTATCCATTTCCTGTTGCGGACACGGCTTCTCCTGTTCTGCCGGATCAGGCTGCTGTTGAATCTTTTCCTGCCTGTCCTCTTCCTGCTGTTCTGCGTGGAGATACTCTTCCAGCTTTCCCATTACTTCCTGATTAAAACCGTTCCTGACGTTATCCACTGCCAGCTTCCCGGCTCCGTCCACCACCACCCATGCGGCTTCCTTCCCATAAGTTTCATGCTCCATAAGGAAAAATTCCTGCCCCTCCAGCCTGATACTGTCAAAGGCAAGCCAGCTCCCGGCCTTCCCCTCGATCTGGAAATTGGCCGTATCTATGGTAACTGCTGACCCGTATGAACTGCTTTCCTTTTTGATAAAATCCTCTATCACGGTAAACCCGGTCTTTTCCACATAGTAAGAGATAACCGTCCCTGCCCTGTGAAACACCAGCACATCGCTGACGCTCACTGAATGCCCGGCAAAGGAGCGGGGCGGCTGCCTGTCCAGCCGCTCCCTGACGCTCTCCGGGCTGTCCTGCGGAGAAAGGATTCCCGTATATACCTGTTCATAATCTTCCTGCCTTATCCGGATTCCCCTCTCCAACAGCGTTTGATAGGAACGGAAACGGATCTGCCTCGTCTCAGGTGTATGCTTCATCTGGTAAACTGCAAATTGATTTTCTCCGCTCATAATGCCTGCCCCTTTCTTTCATATTCTTTTGCGTTATCTGCCGTATTTTCCCGCCGTTTTATCTTGGTCTGCCGCTCTTTCAGGTCCGCAAGCACAGATTTCCTTTTCCCGTTTTTTACTTCCTCGATCTCTGCCTGCCCGGCCCGTTCTGCTTTCTCCATAAGCCAGCCATATCCTACTGTCACCATTTCTTCCGACGGTATTCCTTCATCCGCAAGGATCTCCTCTGCCGCCTCCCATATAGGAATATCCGGGTTCTCGTACACGCCGCCGTCCAGTGCTTTATAATCCTGATCGTAAAAAGTATAGTCATATCCTCCTTCCGTCTCCTGTATCGCAAAATACCCTTTTCCTGTCTCACAGGCATACCCTTTCTCCTCTTCCCATGAATCCTCCGGTTCTTCTGCCTGCACTGCTCCGTCCTCCCGATCCTCTTCGTCCAGTCCGGCTGCATCCACAGGGCTTTTTTCGTCCATATTTAACAGCACATTTAATTCTGCCAGACGCTCTAACTTATCCTTCAGCTCCGCTTCCTTCACAAAAGGTTTTTCCACTTCCTCTTTTGCAACGGCAAGCTGCCGCTGTACATTTTCCAGCTTCTGCCGCGCTTTTTTAAGTTCTTCCGATATCTTTGCAAGGGCATTGCTGATCCGCTGGATATTGCCCAGGGCGTCTTTACCCAATTCAATCCTGTGGCTGCACTGCCCCTTGATGTTCAGCATAAATCTCGCAAAAGCACGGTCAAAAAAAGCGTTCAGGGAAAACCCGGAAAATTGTCCCACCCGACCTTCCCCGCCGCGTTACAATGAACATGGTAGATTATTCTCCATTTTGGAAAACATTGGAACAATCTAATGAAAGCTGGTACACGCTCACAACCAAACATCATATATCAAATAGTACGCTCCACCGATTAAAGCATAACAAAGATGTATCTACCAAAACTCTGAATGATTTATGCCGAATTTTAGATTGCCAAATAAGTGATATTGTCCAATATATCCCTTCTGCCAATGACCAAAAACTATAAGACAATTATATCCCCATTTTATAAATGCTTATCGTTCTTGGAATTTATCTCTAACATCTTTTTTCTTGCCTGTTCCCTCTGTTCCTCATTTAATTTTTTCGGTTTGCGGTAGCTGACGTATGATTTCGGAAGGGAATAGGTTTTAGATACTTCGTCCTGTTCTAACAGCTTGTATGTATCGGGGAAGTCGGCAACAAGCGTGTCAAGTTTCCTCATAACTGCCTTATCCCTTGTGTAGACAGTGGCGGTCTGTTCTCCTGCATTGTAATTGACGATTGTTTCCTGCTCATATCGTGAGAGTTTCATAAATCCATATCCCCCTTTCCCTTAGTGTTGGTTCTGTGCTTTTTTCGCTCGGCAACTATCGGCTGTTTTGACTGTTCCTTTGCCTTTTCCAATCTGGCCCGTATGGAATGGTCACGCTCGGTGATTTTCCGTCTTTTAGTGGTAGCGGTCAATTCTGCACACGTTTCCTCTGACAGGGCATTTAATTTCTTCAAAGTGGAGTTTACTATATGCCTTGTGTCACTGTCCTTTATCTGCGGAAGAATAGCGGATAAACTGGCGCACGTTTCCGCTTTGCTCTTTTCCCCAAACTGATATATTAGGTTGATTTCATCAGCAGTAAAAGGTATCTGCATATTTGCCCCCTCACACAAGCGTTCCACGCCCACGCACTTAGGAATATTTCTTGTGAGTTCGTAGTTATCCCTTGCTGTGATAGTTCCATGATTGTCGGTCTGCCTTACCTCAACTTGGTTTTGGCTTTTCTGCTCCAACACAAGCCACTGGTATTTATCGTTTTCTTTGGTAAATACGCTCTGATGCGCATTAGAGTGTAGCTTACTGCGGATATATTTATCTGCGGTACTGTAATAGTCTACAATCTGCTGTTCCTGCTCTTTGTTCATGCTCTTTGCCCTCCCTGTGGTGGTACATCTATGGTTAGATGTAACAGTATTGATTGATATGATTGATTGATAACTGACATATATTCTTTTTTCTCTGTCTTTTACTTTTCTTTGGTTCTTTCTTTTGCTTTTCTATCTCTCTTTCTCTTTCCTCCTGTTGGTAGTGGGGGAGTGGTGAAACTGTAAGTGATAGCATTTATGTTTTGATATTGTTTTAATATTTTTTTGTCCGATAGTTGTCGGGTTTTTAGATTGCGAAATATTGTGGGTGGGTATTTCTCTGCTTGGGGAAATGCACTTTCATTTCATACGGTAATTACCGCATGAAAAAAGACTATAACCGTTGCTGTCATAGCCTTTTAAGGATTGAGGAAGTCCCTTTTTTATTTGTATTTGTTTGTCACCCCTCCGCACTATCCAACATCCGTGGCACACACAACGCTGTCTACCCTTGTATCGTGCATAAGTCCTTTTAATACCTTGTACTGCGCCGCTGTTTCACCCTTTACCTCTGTCTGCCATTCCTCCGGTATCATGGGCAGGCTCTCATAATTCCACTTTTTCCACGCTTCAAAATAAGCGTCCGGCTGTGCAAGCTCAACCAGATGCCCGATACACCATGAAACAATGTAACCGTTCCCCTCCATATATCCGTCTTTTCTCCCACCTGCGCCGATCACACGGGCAATCGACTGTGCCACGCTGGGCTTTTCCGCTATCACTAACTGCATAAAATATCCTCCCTGAATGTCTAAACTCTCTATAGGGCAGTCTGGCTCTCGTTTTCCGTTTCTGCTTCCTATCTTCCGGGCAAAGAAATAGGACTGCATCAGCCGGTAAATCTAAAGCCAATTCAGTCCTATATAGAATACTTATACATGAGAAATAACATTTCCTTTAACGAACCGCCTTGTGTTACGTTATTGCAAACCGTCATTTCCCAATAGATTTTTAAATAAAACAGGCCTGTCCTACCGTCAAATCTTCATGCCATATGGCATTTTTTCGTAGGACTAAATTAGCGGAATCCCTTGTATTTACTGGGGTCTTACTAACTTGACAATATAATAACACGCTCCCCCGAATCGATAACTGCCACCAACACGCCTTTACCGGTAAGATTCCTGAACAACTGACCGTTCGGCGTATAGCAGGCGGCCGTATTCCCTGCCAGATCAGAGAAAAAGAGCCTCTTCGGTTTCTCCACATACTCGATCTGCTCTGTCTCAGTAAGGATATCCATCTCCGATTCCGGCATTGTCAGAATCGCATAGCCCGCAATCAACTCCTCTACCACAATGCGCCTAAGTGTCAGCTCCTGCAGCGAACCATGATACTTTACGATCACTTCCCACGTCTTTTCCACCCGGTCAAACCCTACGTTCAATTCCAATGACCGCTCCCTTTCCGCTTCCGGCGTATCCAACGCCAGATTTAACAGGTTTTCATTCTTCTGAGAGTCCATACGAATCCTCCACGCTCTATTTCGCACCATTACTACTGTTATCATATGCAGCGGTAACTTCTGCTTTGCTTCACTCACAAAAACATCTCGCAAAGCGCTAACCGTGAATAGTAACCCGAAATTGACACGAAAGACCGTAAAACATGCTTTGACTCTCTTATCAGTTCATGCTAAGATAATTTATAACACCCATAACAGTTGGTTTCGAAATCACTTAAGCGAAGGAGGCGCGGCATGCAGACACCTGCGGAAACAGACATCAACATAATACATACTGTCCCACAAGAGACATTGATCGATACCGCAGTTGCCTCTGACAGTTCCTCCCGTGCACTCTCTTCCGAT
The DNA here is from genome assembly GCA_014804485.1 of Lachnospiraceae bacterium. Lineage (GTDB taxonomy): Bacteria > Bacillota > Clostridia > Lachnospirales > Lachnospiraceae > UBA3282. The sequence continues at coordinate 12 of JAAUZT010000040.1, read as the reverse complement.
GATCCGATCAAG
>JAAUZT010000039.1 GCA_014804485.1 Lachnospiraceae bacterium | reverse complement strand
TCAGGTCTTCTCTTTTTAAATAAAATTTCGGGCCATATTTTTCCGATAATCGCTCTGCATAATAAAGCGGTGTTTCCCTGCCTACATATTCTTTTAAATAATAATAATATTCCTCCATAAACGCCTGATCTTTTATTGCCTCTTCAAAAGCAATATCAAGATCTCCTAAAATATTCATCAGGGATTCGGACACATACTGTCCTCCAAATTCCCCGTAATACGTTTTTTTTGTTTGGTTTTGTGTGTTACTCATGCTGTCTTGCTCCTTTCTTTTCTATGGCTCATTTTTTATTTATCCTTTTTTGCTTTTCCTTTTATTTGGAAGTCATCTTTCAGGATATCTTAAATAATAGATATCATTTTGCTCCATATACTTTGTTTTTTTGAATCCATGTTTTATATAGAATTTCGCCGCCAACTCATTTTCCCTATGGCATCCTAAAGCTATGGGCCTAACTCTGAAATCCCTATAAACCTGAACAATTGCCATTTCCAGTGCCTTACCGCCGATTCCTTTACCACGATGCTTTTTATCAATAATAACCCCCCTCAGTCGATAAAAAGGCTCACTTTTCATTTCAGGTGGATTAGTTTCCCATTATATCGCTTCTGTCAATCCTGTTTACAAGTGCAACATTTTTATGTGTAAGCTCTTCAAGCTCAATGTTCATAATCTTCCTCCACAGCTTACGATTGTGATCTGATGATTTTACATAAAACATTATAACACAAAACATACGGAATTCATCTCAAACATCTACTCCTTTTCCGGATAGGAAGCAGAGCTATTTCTCAATAACGGCTTTAATTCTTCGAACACCGGCAGAAGAAGATTGTTCTTTTATAATTCTGAATTTTCCTAAACATTCTGTGTTCTCTACATGAGGACCTCCACAGACTTCTCTGCTCCAGACTTTTCCTTCGTCATCATGGATTGTGTATACCTTTACAATATCCGGATACTTATCCCAGAAGTTTCCACTGACACCGCTTTCTTTTGCCTCCGTTTTAGGCAGTTCTGAAAAAGAAACAACCGCCTTAGAAGCGATGGCATCATTTACAAACTTTTCAACCTCCGATAATTGCTCCGGCGTAAGTTTTTCATCATGGTTAAAGTCAAACCGTAATCTCTCTGCAGTAATATTACTTCCTTTTTGTAAAACATGGTCACCAAGAACCTGCCGCAAACCTGCAAGCAACAAATGTGCTGCTGTATGAAGTGCCGTGGTTTCCACTGATTGATCTGCCAAACCGCCTTTGAATTTTCCGGCAGATGCCGTCCGGCTCATTTCGGCATGCTTCTTTGCCGCTTCCGCATATGACTCCTTATCCTCTATACTGTATCCGTTTTCAGACAAAAACTCTTCTGTCAACTCAAGTGGGAAACCATATGTTTCATAAAAATAAAATGCATCTGTCCCCGTAACTTTTCCTTTGTTCTTAAGATGCTTCTCAATTTCTATTTCTCCCTGCTGTAAGGTTTTGTAGAATAACTTTTCTTCCTTGTTAATGATTTCCATAACCTTCTTCTTGTTTGCAATTAAATCTTCGTATGCTGTTGCTTCGTCAATATAAACCTCAGCCAGCTGCTCCACAAAGCTTCCCTGTATTCCGATTTTTCTACCTGCACGAATTGCCCTTCTTAACAGTCTTCTGGTTACATATCCGGCATCACTATTGGCAGGTTCTGCGCCATCGTTTATTAAAAATGTTGCAGCCCTCACATGGTCTAATATGATTCGAAATGACCTCAAATCATCTGAATATTCTCTACCGCTTAATTCCGCTAATTTCTGTTTCGCATTCAGAAAGAATGCTGTGTTGTAAATATCCCTGTCGCCGTTCACAGCCATTACAACCCGTTCAAGTCCGCCGCCATAATCAATATTGGGATTTTTCATTTTCACAAAACCGGTATTTTCTTTTTTGTAACACATAAATACATTGTTACCGATTTCCAGAAATCTCTCACTATCTGAAGCCGGATGATCCAGAGAATCTCCCTCCGGTTCAAAATCATAAAACATTTCACTATCCGGTCCTCCCGGTTCACCAACAGGCATATCAAAAGGACTCCCTACCCGGCTCCACCAGTTCTCTTTTTCACCGTATAAAAATATTCTGCCCCCTCTTGATGTTCCATATTTGTATGGTTCCTCTTCTACAATAGGCTCAATACCAACAGATTTGAATTTCTCTGACCAGAGTCGGATTGCCTCCGTATCTCTCTCAATATTCAATTCCTCACTCCCTTTGAACGCACTGATATACAGTCTGCCCGGATCAATTCCCAATTCATTAATCTGCCAATCCCAAATAGCGTCAATCTGTTTTTTCTTATAGTCATTTTCATTGGCTCTGAATTCCCAACGACCTATCATTTCAAAAAAAGTCAAATGAGACATATCTCCCACTTCTTCAATATCCACTGTTCTTATACACTTCTGAATGTCCGTTATCTCATTCCCTATCGGGTGCTTTTCGCCCAACAAATAGGGAACCATCGGCTGCATTCCACTTCCTGTAAACAACGTCGAAGGGTCATTTTCCGGCAATAGGCTTGCAGAAGGTACTTGGTTTGCTCCTATTCTTTTCATATAACTAACATAAGATTTTCGTAATTGATCCGGGGTCATTATTTCTCCGTTCTCCTTTCCTAAAAAAAATACATCCTTAATTTCCGGTTCCTTTTCTACCATATTTTCCACTTCCTTTCTTGCAATTATCCAAAACAAAAAGCCCTAAGTTGACTACTTATCAACTTAGGGCGAACTTACTTGTCCGTGTTACCACCTAATTTCAGATTTCTCTGCTCTCTGTCAATACGGGATTGCTCCGATATTGCTTCCTGTGTTAACGGGGGAACTCCGTTGAAGCCTACTAAGACATATCTGTTCGGTTCACAGCTCAGAGGCTGCTTCAATACTAGTTCAATGAAGATTCACACCAACCATCTTCTCTCTGTAATATCCCTAATATTTACTATTCCTCTTCAAAGCCTTTTTGTTTTGAATTAGCACGAGTATAGCACTGTGAATATCAAAAGTCAAGCACTGGATTTCTTGAATTTTGTTATGAATAGATTATTTCTTTATTCATTTTATAACAAACCAATATTAAGAAATTTTTCAAACGAATTCACAAATTATATCCTCCTGCCTCTTTACAAATTCATAAATATCAAAAGCGTCCTGTGCACAGCGCACATCCTGTATCTCTTCAAAATAAGCAACAAAAAGCAGTTCAATGCACTCCATCACATACGGAACCGCCTGTTTCTCTGCTACTGATAATTCCAACTTACTGCCATACCCCGCGAAAACATTTTTCACCATTTCAAACCACTGTTCCTGCGTAATCCCCAGTTTTTCTTCTTCCGATAATAAGCCAAGCAGAAAATAGCACAAATCAAAAATCCGTATATTTCTCTGGGTTAAATCAAAATCGACATATCCGCAAAATTCGTCGCCCGCAAATAGGAAATTTCCATAATGAACATCTCTATGAATCAGCTGTACCGGCAGTTGGTCATACACGCTTTCTAAACGTGACACCGTTTCCTCATATGCCTCCTTGTCTATATAACTCCAATGATTTTTCTCCAAATTATTCTTTACCCAGCCGTTCATCTCCTCCAATAAATTGTTGTTCCAAAATATGTCTTCGGATTCGCACCTTTGAAAAGCTATGTGCAGATTGGCAATTATCTCTCCCATCTTCACAGCGACTTTTTCCACATCATTAATCTGTACGATATTTTTCCCCGGAAGTTTTTTAGACAGGAAACAAAAAATATCATCATATACTGCATATCGTTCATGACTCTTTGTCGGAACAATTTCCCCGACGGGAATGTTCATTTCGCTCAAAATCTGCAGGATTTTCAGGTTTCGCTCCAACATCTCCACGTCATGATATACTTTCAAAACATAATCGTCGCCCACCTGCCATGTCGTATCATAGATTTGTTTTATTTCCCTTTCTTCCAATCCCCATTGATAAAGAATCTCGGTAATTTTAATATTCATAACGGTATATTCCTTTCGCTGATTGATAATGATTCTTCTGATACTTGACTCCGATAAATGATATCCTAATAAAGGATTTCCCTGATTTTCCTCATTTCTGCCCAGACATTATCTCCATAGTTACTTACTAATACCGAAACAATCCCTTTATCCCGATTATACTCCGAAATAAAACTGACTCCCGGATCACATCCTTGAAAATATGGGAAATCTTTACCGCCTGGATTGTCAATAATCCAGACACCATAGCCGTAATATCCTTCTTCCTTATCAGCTCCGTCTCCGCTCTGTTTACTGAGCATATCGGATACCATTGCCTTTGAAATCAACTTCCCTTCCGATAAACCAATCCAAAAATTCACAATGTCTCTTACCGTAATAAATGCACCGCCCGCGCCCGTACCTTTTGCGTCCACAGAAAAAATATTTGTACGATAATCATTCGTATCGGCACAATAAATATAGTGATTAGCGCATCGAGCCGGTAATTTGTCCAATTCATAATATCCGGTTGATGTCATCCCACACACATCAAATACATTGGCTTTCAAATATTCGTCAAAATCCATTCCCGTGACTTTTTCAATAATCATTGCGAGTAATACATATCCTGAATTGTTATATTGAAATTTTTCACCTTTCGGATACATCATGGGCTTATCAATCATTAACGGAAGCAGATCGCTATTGTGTCTGATTTTATAATTGGGAAAATCAATCCAGAGCTCTTCATACTCGTCCATAACGCTTTCATCAAAGTAATCGGGAACACCCGACGTATGAGTTAAAAGCTGCCTGACCGTAACATCCCGGTCTATACCATTCCACTCAATGTCGATTAGTTTTCCTATAGTATCATCAAATTTAACTTTTCCCTGTTCAATTAACTGTAAGATTCCTACTGCCACAAAAATCTTTCCCGCCGACGCACTGGCAAATCTGGTCTCCGGCGTGTTCGGAATTTCGTTGGGCAGGTCGGCGAATCCGGATGACTGCTCAAACAAGACTTCGTTATTTTGAACAATGTATATATTTCCTCTGAAATTACTGTCAAACATTTCTTGTATATTCATATTACCAGATCTCCTCTCCCATGTTATTCACCACCACCAAATCCGAACGAATATAGTAATCTTCTACAGATGATACATCCATATCCTCCGTTAAAGACTCCTTATCAATTCTATACCACGTTTGATCGTCCTCTCCCTCTGCCGCCTCCAATATAGTGAGTTCTTCTCCTTCTGCTAACAGACCGACAACATCAAACTCTTCCCCTGCACCTGCTCTGATTCTGCTTACATGTGCGCCTACATACACTAACCGGGGAAATTCCTGCAGCTGTTCCTGTGCATCGGAAGAAATCTGATCCTCCGCTGCATACGCTTCCAATTCCTCTGTATTCAGGCTGTCTGCATTTCGATTTATATGCAAATAAGCACCGATCATGACTGCACCGACACCTAAAAAGATAGTGAGCAAAATCATTGCCACTGTTGACTTCTTTGACATCTTTTTATAATCCATAATTCTTTCCATCCTTTCCTTTAATAATTTTCCGTTTTCACTCAATGCAACAGATGCAAGCGAATTTTTATATACTCCTCCGGTTCCAAGAGAATTGATCAATGTGTCACCATATTTTTGACGAAACATCAAAATCACTAAAATGCTTCCTGCAAAAGAGAGCGATATAACAATTTTCAGTAGATTATTCATCCCGTTTTCCTTCCCAAAATCTTTTTAATTCTTCATAGTCATCCGGTGTCAGCATATCCCTTTGTATCATGGTAGCGATTAAACCTTTAGCATTCCCTTCATACAGCTTATTGAGAAAATTTTGAGTCTGCACTGCCTGATAATCAATCTCTGATATCAATGCCGTGTACTCATTCCGTCTACCCATTTTATGTGACTTTATAAAACCCTTGCTAATCAATCGGGATAAAAACGTCATAATCGTATTTTTCTGCCATGTCCGATCTGTTTTCTCCAGTTCAGCCATAATCTGCGCATAATAAGCAGTCCCTCCGTTTGCCCAGATTATTTTCATTAATTCTAATTCAGAGTCCGAAATCTGTACTATCATAGTGTCTCTCCGTTCCAAAACCAAACAAAGGACAACGCAGTGTCGTCTTTCTTTTAGGTTAACACTATGTTGTCCTTGTGTCAAGGATATTTTCCGCAATATTTCCTCTGCCTGATGGTAAATTGGCAAATCCATGCAAACCATTTGTCATATTTTTCATGATAGTTATATTGAAAATATGACATAACTAATATATAATTTAAACAAATGGGGAAAGGAGAGATATTATGGCTGCTGTATGTGAGAAATTAAAATTACTGAGAGAACAAGCTGGCTTAAGACAAGGGCAGATTGCTGAATATTTGGGTGTTACCCAAACTTATATATCCAAAGTTGAAACCGGTGAAAGAAATCTTACAGTAGATCAATTAGAAAACCTTGCCACTCTTTATGGGTATAGTCTGCCATCGTTTGTTGATGCACAGAATGACATTCGTCCTATTCAATTTGCATTCAGAGCTCAGGAAGTTAGCCAAAACGATCTTAAAGTTATTGCATATATTGGACGGATTGCACTAAACAGCCGCTTTATGACAGAGATGTTGGAGGGCACAAATGATCGATAAACTTGATCTTAATACAAAAGCACAGGAATTAAGAGAATTATTTGGTGAGGATGCCAATTCTCCGTTAGATATTTTTTCTCTTGCAGGTCAGATTGATGGTTTAACCATTGTATACTATCCTTTGGGGGAAAATATCAGCGGTATGTGTGTTAAAGATGATAAGGTTCAATTGATTGCAATTAATTCGACGATGTCCTATGGCCGACAGAGATTTTCTCTCGCACATGAATTTTACCACCTGTATTTTGATGATTTATCCGGTTTTAATGTTTGTGCGAAGAAATTTGATCCTAAAAATGAAGTTGAAAAAAAAGCTGATCAGTTTGCTTCATATTTTATTGCGCCCTATAAATCATTAAGAGCAATGATTAAAAAAATCTGCGGAACAGGTTCCTATTCATTACAGAATATCATTGCAATTGAGCAATATTTTGGGATGAGCCACCAGGCGACGCTTTGGAGATTAATCACCGAAGGTTATTTGACAAAAGCCGATGCTGAAAAATACAGTATTGGCGTAATCTCTGCTGCAAAGAGCCTTGGATACGATGATAAACTATACAAACCGACGCCTGTAGAATTACAGAAAAAAACTTACGGTCATTATTTAAAGCAAGTAGAAGAACTACGTCAAAAGGACATAGTATCATCGGGAAAAATAGACGAGTTGCTTTTAGACGCTTTTCGTGATGATATAGCGTTTGGAGATGATGAAAATGGAGGAGAAGCAATTGACTGACAAACTTTTTTTCGATACCGATTGCCTATCCGCCTTTCTATGGGCACGCGGTGAAAGCATATTATCACAGCTTTACCCCGGGCGTATTATTCTGCCTGCCCAAGTATATGATGAATTAAAGATGGTTCCTCATTTATTGGCAAAAGTTGATGTACTGAAAAATGATGGGAATCTTATAGTTGACAGTATGGAAGTAGGTTCTGCGGAATATCAGGACTATCTCCAAATGATAACAACCCCGGATACCGGAATGCGAATTATAGGCAAAGGAGAGGCTGCTGGTATTGCCATGGTAAAAGAACAGGGCGGAACCTTAGCCAGCAATAATTTAAGGGACATATCTTCCTATGTTGAAAAATACGGATTAAAACATATCACGACAGGCGACATTCTCATAAAGGCAATGAATTCAGGCATAATCTCCGAGACTGACGGCAATGATATTTGGGCTAATATGATCCGCAAAAAACGAATGTTGCCAACTGCAACATTTACAGACTATATTAAAAGCAAAGAAACATAATAGATGATTCAGGCTCAAAAAACGGCACACCTACATATTCTGTAAGTGTACCGATTCGCAATGCTACATAACGAAGCACATAAGCCGCCATTAAAATCTGTTCTCTAGCGTTAATGCTCATACCAGACAATATCGTCATAATCCAGTTGCTCAGTGTCCCCACTAATGGAATAGGCTCCACTAATACTGCCGTCTATAGCATTGACATAACAAACATAAGAGAAAAAAACCTCAGGTTTCATCTCATCCCATTTATCAAACTGTACTTCATACGCAATATCTCCCTTATACTCGTCTTCGTCGGTGATATCAACTAAACCCACTTCCCATCCATAAATCTCGGCCTCCGGGCGGTCTATAAGTAATTTCAGTTCCTTTGCCTTTTCGCCAACATCAGCCTCCATCGCCTTCCTTGCAAACTCTATCGCTTCCTCTTCACTGATTCCACCTGCCGCCTTCACCTTTTCCTCAAGCATAGCTTTTTCTGCCAGTTCCTTCGCCAAATCCTCCGCAGCTATCTGCTCCGGTGTTTTCCCATTTAGACTCTGTTCGGCGGCGTAGCTCATCGTATGCTGAAAATCAATGATCTCCAACATCTCCTCGTCGGACATTTCCCGATCCGGCAGCTTGAACATACCCGCAGACCTGATATAGCAGACTGTTCCCTCCGGCGCACCCTCCTCATTGTGCACCTGTGTAATGACATTTTCGGGGAATTTCCCATCCTTATATGCCTGCCAAAGCTCTTTACTGCGTTCCTTTTCACTGTCGAAATACTCCCTTGAAAAAGTGTCAGCCTCCGTAGGCTTCGACTGAACCATATCGTTAATTTCCTTCACTTCCTCCTTGGGAATGCTTTCCATTCTCTCCTTTACCACACTTGTCACAAACGCCCGAACCGGAAAACTGATTATACCTGACACCAGCACAAGCGCTGCCGTAGCCGTCGCTATCCTTCTCCAATTCCATGTCCTTGTATTCTTATTTCCATTTTCCATCCGTTTCTGAATATTCATAATGATCTCCTCCTGCATCTCCGATGAAATGTGTACCTGATCCATTACTTCTTTTACCTCGTATCCGTCCATCCGTTATACGCCTCCTTCCATCTTAACCATATCGCGCATCTGTTTCCTTCCCCGCAGCAGTCTCACTTTTACCGCGCTTTCCGTGATTCCAAGGATATCCGCTATTTCCTTTATCTGGTATCCTTCTACATAGTGCAGATAAATGACTGTTTTCTGCCTGACCGGCAGTTCAAGAAGCTCTTTCAATATTTCTATTTGCTCCGGTGCCGCAAGAGTGTTTTCTACTTCATCGATGGAAACCTTTGGGTGCCGGATCCTGAAGCGTATCATGTCACGGCAGATATTGGTAGCCACCCGGATCAGCCAAGCCTTTTCATGTTCATCATCACGAAATTCCGGGCTCTTTTCCAGATATCTGCAGAAAGTATCCTGAATGGCGTCCTGAACATCATGCTCATTGCAGAGTATGACAATACAGACTTTGTAGAGGGTATCACTGTATTTTATGACCGCTTCCCTTATGTCCTTCCCACTATCCATGTACTTCACCTCCTTTGCTTTTAACACGTATAAAGAGAGCAAAAGGTTACATATTTTATTCATTTTCCACCAAACATGACAAGGCGCAAAAAAGCTACAGATATCACTCTGTAGCCAAACACCAACTATATCCACTTCCTTTGCTCTATTGTCGCCTTGACTTCTTCATCCTCCCAATCGTTTCATCCAGTGAAATGCATTCCGCATATCTGCCCTTCCACATAAATTCATTATAATATTTGTAACTGGCTTCCGCCGACATAAACGCATTATCAAACGTAGAATTTGCATATTCCGTTACGAGCACCTTGAACCCATGTTCAAAGCCGCATTTAACGGTTGCGTCAATACAATAGTCCGTCTGCAATCCGGCAACAATCACCGTCTGTTCATTTTTTCCTTGCAAGTACTCCAACAATCCCGTTGCCTTAAAAGCGCTGTTTACCGCCTTGTCAAAAATGAGCTCTCCCTGCTCCGGCTCAAAACCTTCATAGATTTCAAATCCGTCTGCTCCCTTTGTCAATTCTGTACCTGCACCGTCATCATGCCTTATATAGATCACTTCAATACCTTTTTCTCTCGCCGCAGCAATCAGCTTCTTAACGCTATTTTCAAACACGTCAAAGTTATATAAATCTGCGTTGGTTATTGCTTTTTGTGTATCGACCACTAATAATACCATCTTGTTCTCCTTTCAAAATCCTCACACACCTTTATTACGCATAGTCAATTATGAACAGGCTACCCGCTTCTTTTTATCCCAAACATATGCCTGATATCCCAACAGAGCGGACATGCATATTTTCCCTACCATATGTGCTGTCGTAACAACAAAACCCAGATCAGTGAAGCGCATGAATCTGTTTCTATAACCCAAAATCAGATAGACAACTGTAACCATGCATATTCCCATAATCATTCCCGCCGGCAGCCTACGCTCCTTTAGAACAAAAAACAATAGAATACATGCTGCAAATATGAGCGGTATCGCAAAATCCGTAAACCAACCGAACACATCCATGTGACCATTTTCATTTATCCGCATATCGACATATGTTGCCAAAAACGATAAAGACGCTAAAACATATGGCATGCACATAATGTATCCGGTTACTTTAGCCGTCAAATGGTTTTTTACAGATAAAATTAGGCCAATAGTCGCCGCGATCAAATGGATTACCCTGATTGCATCCGAACTAATTGTTATTAAGCTGATCTTGCCTGCCATTGAACCAATCAATGCTTTATTTGGTCTTAGGAATGAATACGCACTAAAAATACACAACATCAAATATATAATTACTGCAATCGTATATAACATGGTTTGCACAGTATTCTCTATCGGCTGCGTCAGAATCGGCTCCTTTTCAATATTTTTCTTCAATTCCTCTCCTGATAATAACTCATCTAAAGAAACATTTAATACTCTGGCAATTTTCTTCGCAGTCAGAAGTTCCGGATACCGCGCTCCACGTTCCCAGCGCGAAACGGCCTGCCTCGTAACATATAATTTCTCCGCTAGTATCTGTTGCGTCATTCCCCGTTCTTCTCTGATCTGCTTTACTTTTTCTCCAAATTCCACCATAAATTATACTCCTCCCTTTGTTCACTTTCATCCCGTCGGTATATTCAGTGTAACCCATTATATCGAATTCATAAAGAAACCTCTCGGACTACCATGTAAACAAGATGGTGACAGGGTGGAGTTCGGGGTTTTATCGTATAAAAACAAAACCTGCAATCCGTAGATTTTTCAAATCCTGCAAACTAGTGATTTCAATATCTCTGTAAAATCCATGTCGCCCGTTTAGATCCAAACTTCGAACGGATTCATTGATATACTTGTCCAAATATTTTTAGCAATTAAGAAGCCGCAACTCTCTGATTGCTCAAAGAATTGCGGCACTTATTTTAATATTTGACTTTACATCTTTGATTACTCAATAACCGTTTCTATAATCAGAATTACCGATTCTGACAGACCTTACACTTTCAGTGTAAATTTACCAACTATTTCATCCATAGATATAGCCTGTGCTGATAATTCTTCACTTGTAGCTGATGTCTCCTGTGCAGTAGCCGAATTAGACTGTACAACCTCTGAAATTCGGATAATACCCTGATCCGCCTCTTTTACAGATTCTGCCTCTCTTGCAACCATTCCACTGATATCCTTGGAATTTTCAGCAATCGAGTGCATTAAATCTACTACATTCATTAAAGATTCAGAAGTTTTAACTGCTGCCTGACTACCCATCTCAACTTTGGCCATAGATTCTTCAATCAATTGCTTTGTGTTGACTGCCGATTTTGCACTCTGATCTGCTAAATTACGGATCTGATCAGCCACAACCGCGAATCCTCTTCCTGCCTCTCCAGCACGAGCCGCCTCAATTGCTGCATTTAATGAAAGCAGATTTGTCTGGCTTGCAATATCTTCAATCTCTACAATAATCCTACCAATGTTCTGCGATGTCTCGCTGATTTTATCCATTGCCTCTACCATAACTTCCATCTCGCTATGGCTCTTCTCTACTTCCTGTGCACACTGTGTTGCTGTTTCATAGGCGCTGTCCGCTTTATCTGTTGTTCTTCCCAGACTTGATGAAATCTCGGAAACCATAGCCTGTAACTCTTCAATAGAAGCAGCCTGATCCGTCGCACCCTCTGCAAGAGTCTGAGAAGCCTCCGCAAGGTTTGTAGAACCTGCGGAAACCATAGCCGCCGCATTCTTCATATCATTCAATGTTGCACTGATCTGATGATTCATCTTCCGTGTTGCATCCAAAAGTCCAAGGAACTCGCCTACATACTCTTCTTTGCAGGATGAATGAATATCAAAATTTCCTACAGCCATTTCTCCAAGCATCTCGTCCATGTCAAGAACGATCGTCTGAATCTTTTGCGTAGTACTGCTGACACTCTTTATCATATCGCCTATTTCATCATCTTTATCAGTATCCGGGAACGGGGATGAAATATCGCCCTGAGCAAATCCTTCCAATCTTACCATAAGATGATTCATCGGCTCTATGATTCCTTTGGCTGTTGTGGTGCTCAGATTGTTTGAAATAACAGCCGCACTTGCGACCAATAACACAATTACAATGATAAGCACTACAGACATCATCATCAGCTGACTTTGTACTGCGTCACCTTTCTGCACATTAATATTCATCAATTCGGTAAACGCCTCGTCTGCCGCATCATAAAGCGGTGTCAGCTCATCAATCATCATTTGCTGAGCAGCGGCACTCTGCTCCGGATCTGTAGTTCCGCCTACTTCAATGACTTTCGAGTCTACCTCATAGTAGGCTGCTAATGCATTGCTCATCTTCTGGAACGCAGCCTTTCCCTCCGAAGTGACGAGACTCTGCTGAATATCAATCATACGCTGTTCCACTGCTTGCAGCGCCTCATCATGCTGCGCCTTAACCGACTCAATAGCAGTTTCGTTCGTATATCCGATAATCGCCCGTGTTGCACTCCTTACCTCCGCATAGTCATTCATGGCAAGTGCAATATCTCCCTGCGGAAAAGCATAATATGTAAGAGCATAGTTATATCTGAATATAATAATACCCATGACAATAATCGCTATTACTGATGCTACCGCTGATAAGAGCAATGTAATAAGTGAACTTTTCCTCAGTCTTTTCTCAATCCTTAGCTTCTGCAAATCTTTAAACATTGTTTTCCACCTCTCACAAAATAGTAATTATACATCTTCTGCAATAAGTTGCAAATACAACCCGCTACTACTAGTATACTTGATCTTGAGAATTTTTCAAGCAGAAACTCACTTTTACCATACAAATTTGCCATACAAAAAATGGATCTGCTCGGGGGTTGCAAAATATTGCGCTTCTCACAAAACCGAGCGGACAAAAACCGCCGCCGGACCGATATATTTCTCCTTATCCGCTAACGTGGAATACAGGACGCGTTCCGCATTATACTTCGGATCATACCCGCTGCATGCCTCAATCAGCCTGTCGCGGACTGCCCGGTCACGAAACAGGCTCCCGCACAGCACTACCCGGTTCGGCGCTAATATGGTCATGGAATTAACAATTGTTCTCGCAAACAGCTCGATTGCCTCCTGAAAGACCTCGTCCTGCCCATCCTCCACAGCCTTCTTATAGACAGCTCCGAATTCTTCCTGTACAAACGGAATTGTGCGGGCTAACGCCTGATAAGAAACCTTGGTCTCTAAGCAGCCTCTCCGTCCGCAGCTGCACAACTCCCCATTCCGTTCAACAATAAAATGTCCTAACTCGCCGGCTTTTCCGTGCCGCCCCTCATACAACTGATTGTCTATGATAATCGCACTTCCCACTCCCGGTCCCCACTTGATGAGCAGCAGATTGTCATATCTGCGTCCGAATCCATACAGAAGCTCTGCCGTTGCAAGGGCATTCACATTGTTTTCGATCCACACCGGACACCGCAGCTGTTCTTCTAATATCCTGCATACTTCTACTTCCCGTGACCATACGCCGTAAGCATGTACGCTTGTTCCTTTTTCCCTGTCCACTACCCCGGGAACCGCCACGCTGACTCCGGCGATGCGCGGAAGCAGATCCGCGTGATTCTCCACCATCTGTCGGCAGATTCCGGCAATCTGTGTGAGAAATGTTTCCGGTTTCTCCCGGCAGTCTGTGGTGATCGTCTGCTGTTCGACACAGTCGCCCTTCATATTTGCAATTGCTAAAAATGTATTTTCCGATTCAATGTTGACCGTAATCACATAATAGCAGTTATAGTTCAGATTCAAAAGAACCTTCTTACGGCCGGCTCCCACAGACTGTGTCTCAAATCCCTGCTCCTCTAACAGCCCTTCCTGTATCAATTCACTGCAGATCTGTGTGACAGCGGCAGGTGTCAGTCCGATCAGATCCGCGATATCTTTTCTGGATACCGGTTCGCACTCATTGACACAATTTAATATCGATGAGCGGTTCTGCTTTTTNNNNTNNNNCATATTCATTCCAGCTTTTCTCATCCGATCCGTCCTTTTATAGAAATTAAGTAACTATTCAGCACAGGTCGAAGCATTTACTGCTGAGACCGTAAGAATATGATTCAGCGTGCAAAATCCCATCGTCGAAGACGATTTAGGATGGATTTTGCATCGTAACTGTGAAGGTACTGAACAGTTACGAAATTAATAGTTATTCACTTCTATATTAAGCATATTTCCTAATATTTCAAGTTCTTTTTTTACATTTCCGTAGATNACGACAAAATGCGGCTCCCAGCCTGCCAGTATNCTGTTTTCCACNATCTCCCTTGCNGGATTGCNGGNTTTCACGACAATNGAAGTTCCGTTAAACTGCTTNGGCNTATCCAATGCCTCCCCTTCTGTAATAAAGAAGCGGAACGTNCCGTCCGGTTTCCTTCCTATCCGGAANACNGTAACATTTTCCGCTGCCCTGCAGGCNAAATCNAGNGTCGGACCGATCTTCCTGTTGCANTGCACATCNGCGCATGCNCCCGATTCTTCCTTTGCCAGAGAACANGCCGCCGTCCCNCAGTGCCAATATGTGATCGTGTTCTCTTTCTCATCCATGGANACCGGATCNCCGAAGAATACCGGCTTNTCTGTCAGNCGCATCCCCAGATACATCGATAAAGCNCCATAAGTNTCCGCNTCACAGCTTGCAGCCACCCCNAGATCATTCAACATTGCCAGAACAGCGCATACCGGTGTTCCAAACGCGGTAAAAAAGTCCGGCCAGCAGCGGGAAGCGACCGCACCCACATGGTTTTCTTCCACATANTCCTTATATGCCTTATACAGCCTNGCNAAATTCAANACATTCTCCTGNGCAATATGCTCTAATCCGCATATNCGGCTCTGNGCATCATCCAGATACTCCGCTACTTCCTCATCNGAANAAGNTTTCGCTCTGTCGATCAATTCCCTTGCNTCGATAGACTCCAGCCTCACACCAAATGTTTTTAAGAGTTCCGAATCCAGCGCACGGCCAAAACCAAATCCCTGCGGCGTATGCCCGATTGCCGTTAATTTCAGATTCTTCATATCATATCTCAANCTGGCCGCNCGCACGGNAGAAGTNACCGCAGCGATTACNTCCNCTTCCTGCGGCGCACCGAATACATAGGTAAANGGCTCCTCGCGAAANGCTTTAATCGTATTTGCCGCAGAATAGGCGCCTGTCAGGGAATTCAGACGAAGCCTTCCGCCGTCTATCACCGGCTCCCTGAGCGTCCAGAGCAGTATCGGACAATCGAATGCNGCCANCACCTCNGAANCATAGGCTGAGTTTGCAAANGTAATNTTCTGCAGCACAATCAGATCNGGNTGTATATCCTTCATAAATTCTTTCAANAGGTCTAACGACAANAACATCTCATCAGGNACCCTCACATCTTCCGTNACGGACCGTAACAANGCGATCGACTTCTCGAATTCTTTACCTGCACTTTCCAAATGAAANGTGGGAACTCCCACCGGTATATATGCAACTTCAAATTTCTTCATTATGATACCCTTACTCCTTTCTCAACCTTGTCCGTAACTGTTCAGAACCCTGTTCCTCACAGTTACCCTTCTCCTTTTCATCTTCCTATCTGCAAAACANTGTCACNCCTGAAATCAGCAGCAGAACATATGTCAGAATCATGAAAAATCTCTGGCTCATNCTCTGATACAGTTTCCCGCCTGCAAACATTCCGGCCATTAAAACCGGAAAAGAGATACCCAGAATGCACAGATTGCCTTTATTCCACATCCCCGCATGGATATCCCCAATCAATATAATGGTATTCAGCAAAATCCANACAGTAGAAATCGTAGCCCGAAAAGACCTTTTGTCAGATATCCTGCCGGTCAGATATCCAATCAGCAGCGGACCTCCTGATACAAAGATTCCGTGTACGATTCCCGCCGCTGTTAAGAGCAGGAAGTCCCTCAGGCGGTGTTCCTTTGGCCNGTCCTCTTCCNGCCNGNTCCTGACTGCCNTCATCCGNTACAGNCCATGNACGGCAAGCANNACCACAAAGATTCCCAATGCCTGATATAAAATCATTTCGTTTGCTCCGACAAAATGTTTCAGCCCCATGCCTGCAAAGATACCGATTACCATGACCAGAACAATCCGCTTTAATTCTTTCCGGTTCACATACTCGCGGTTACCCAGAAACACGTAGATACCCGACAATAATCCCAGCACATTCAATACCGGTTTTGCCACATCATATCCCATCAGCATAATACCAAACGGCATCGCAAGGATGGTTCCCGCAAATCCTGTGATCCCCTGAATAATATTTGCAAGGAAGATCGTCACAAAGAATAATAATTCTTTCATTTTTCTTCCGTACTCCTTTTAATAAAACAATTCCTTGTTCTCGCCGATGATGCCGGGATATGCTCCCTGACTAATCAACGGTTCTCTGTCCGGATGCGCTAACACCCATTTATTGCGCATAAGCAGAAGCTCTTTCTCCCTGTCACCCATGCTTAAGCTTTCTCTTTCCTCTTCCGTCAGCGGGGTATTGGTGCCTTTGGGCAGAATTACGATATCCTTAAAGCCTTCCTCCGTCACGCGCAGCGGCGAAAGGTGCAGGGTTGTCTGATACATCTCTATTGCGGTTCCTTTTTGCAGGAAAAATACCTGCGCGTCCTCATTCCTGTAGTGGTTGTCCCGAATATCCCAGACATGCCCGAGCACCAGCATAAAATCCGTAACCGCTATGTTGACTTCGCTTCCTTTATGATACTCAAAACCATTATATGTACTGTTTCTTCCGTTACAGTATCCCGCCTGAACCGGCATCCCGCCGTAAAGCAGGCGGGATATGTTCTGAATAACGGGAAGCGCTTCCAGTTCCTCCTGTGAAGCAATATAGATATTTCCGTTCTGCGGAACGGCAGTTTCTTTTTCCATATAGGAAATGGCTTCCGAAAAATCATATCCGTGAAGAATCCTTCCGTAACTTGCAAATTCTTCCGATTCCACCGGATAAACTTTCACATCATTTACCTGATTCAGGCGTTCTAAACATTCCATTATTTCTGCTCCCTGACAACTTTGACTGTAGCACAGAAGTCCTCTTTCCCGTAGCCGGCTTCCATGGCTGTATCATAGACACGCTTTACATTCGCCGCGCCCGGCATGGATACCTGGCACTCTTTCGCAAGCTCCATGCAGATATTGATATCTTTGGACATATTTTCCACGGAAAATGCCGTCGTGTAATCCTCTTTGGAAATGACTTCTTTTTTCGAATCCAGATAGAAGTTCTGCCCTCCGCCGTAAGAAATTGCCTGGGCAAAGGTCATAATGTCTATGCCGTTCGCCGCCGCTAATACGGAGGTCTCGTTGACTCCGTTCTGAATCTGCGCCACCAGCGCATTGTGACAGATCTTCATGACCAGTCCCTTTCCGTTGTCGCCCATGCGGATTACATTTTCTCCCATATAGGACAGAATCGGTTTCATCTGATCGTAAACTTTTTCATCACCGCCCACATAGATACCAAGCTTTCCGGCTATGGCAGCCGGTTTGCTCTTTACGACAGGAGCGTCTAAGAATTGTGCACCGGTTGCTTTGACCATCTTCGATATCTCCACGGAAACGGCCGGATCAATCGTACTCATATCGATACATGTCTTTGATTCGTTCAGTACCGGAAGAATCTCTGTGTAGACACTTTTAGAGTGCTCCGATTTCGGAACCATGGAAATAATCACCTGCGACTGCTTTGCCACTTCCGTTGAATTCTTGCAGGCTACGGCTCCCTTATCGGCCAGCAGCTTTACTTTCTCTTCCACAAAATCAAATACAAATATCTGATCGTCATGTTTTTTGATAATATTCTCGCACATGGATTCACCCATGATACCCAAACCTATAAATCCGATTTTCATTGCCCTCATCCTTTCCCTGTCTCTTCTTTTACTCTGTTGCGGTGTGATCCCATGCATCCACAAACGTGTCAATGCCCTGTCTGGTATATGCGTGTTTCATACTGTCGCGATATACATCAAGCCCCGCCGTCACAATATCGGCTCCCGCTAACGCACAGTCCACAAACTGTTTGGGTGTACGCACTGCTGCACATATAATCTCTGTCTTACCGTAAAATCCGTAATTTTTATATATTTTTACGATATTTTCGATATATTCCTTACAATCCTCTCCGTTTGCCTCCTTCCAGCCGATAAACGGAGATACAAATTTCGAACCGTTCTTCGCCGGCAGGATTGCCTGTGCCGGGGAAAAGATCAATGTCACATTTGTGCGGATTCCCTTTGCTTCTAATTTTCTCGCTGCGGTGACTCCTGCCTCCGTTGCCGGAATCTTAATGACAAAATTACTGCTGATTGCCGCAATTTTCTCCGCTTCTGCAATCATATCCTGCGCATTATCAATATGCGGATTGATTTCCACAGAAACCGGGAATTTCTCATAACCCTCTAATCCCTGCTCCTTTATCCACTCTGCAATATCCGTAACCGCATGCAGAAACGATTTGCCGCTCAGCATGATATGTCTCGGATTCGTTGTCACACCGTCAATTCCGAATGTTTCATAAGCGTATTTAATTTCATCCATTTTTGCGCTGTCTAAAAAATATTTCATCTCTATATCCATGCTCCTTTCTCAGCCTGCGAGTTTGTAGCCGTAAGGCACAAATCTCGCGGTTGAAAGAATGTAATTCTTTCAACCTTCTCTCCTTTGATTTTTGATTTGATTTTTATTTAAATTTTAATGCATTCTCTTTATCCCAAAATCTGTCGTAAGAATAGCCGGTTACCTTCTCACAGATCGCAATCTCCTCTGCGCTGATCTTACTGTTATCCTCGCCTTTTCTGCGGGCAATTTCTCTCTTGATCACTTCAAATTCCGCCTTGTTCATGGGGAATATCTTAGCAAATACCAGGGCTGCCGCCATCAGTACGATCGGGGCAAATACATAAATATATGCTATCCCGGCCTGCGTTGCCGTACTCTGCCTTCCGCCTGAAGATGCAATGACCTCATTGTATCCGACCCAGCCGAGCAGAATACCAATCACGGCACTTGAAAGACCGGTAGCAATCTTTCTCACAAAAGTTGCCATCGCAGAACAGGTAGCCGGTCGGTTGATGGACGTAATCAGCTCATCCACATCCGCTAAGTCCGCCAATATCGCATAGATACTGGTGGAGGAACCTGCCATTCCCAAACCGATAATAAACGACAGTGCCAGAATGATCGTGAAGTTCGCACCCTCATGAGAGAACAGAAGCATAGCCAGTGTCGCCGCAATTCTCACAGGAAACCCTACCATAATAGGAAACTTTTTAGATGTCTTCGCCATGATCGGCGTAAACAGGATTGTTCCCACAAATTGTGACAGCAGAATAACCGCCATCAGATAAGTAAACCTTCCGCCTCCGTAAGCGTTGAGCACATCATCCACATAATATACGGCAAGCCCCGTCACGAAATCCGCCGCGCCCTGACCACACAGGAAAATCGCAATAAACAGCCGGAAACTTCTGCTCTTATATACCGTAAGTGACTGTACAAAACTCTGCGCAAAGCCGATCTTCACTACTTCTTTTTCACGCTCCCACGTTCCGAGGAAAGTCAACAGAATCGTAATAAAGAAAATGACTCCGAAAATTACCGCCACCCGCAGATAAGCCGCCGCATCCGTATTGTCTTTGACCATCAGCGTCGGGATCAATCCCGCTAAGATTGCCCCGAATGTCGAAAAGATCATCCGCACACCGGAAAACTGGCTGCGCAGTGTATAGTCATCCACCATATCCGGAAGCAGTGCGTTATAGGGAACCATTACAATTGTAAAACCGGTCGAGAATAACATATACATCAGCATATAGAAGAAATACTGTCCGCCGGTCGTGCTTCCCGGAAAAGTGATCCACATCAGCACAAATGTAATCGCCGATATCACACTTCCGATCAATATGTACAGCCGCTTGGCACCAAACCGGCACTTGGTTCTGTCACAGATATTTCCCATCAACGGATCTGTGATTGCATCCCATACTTTACCGATCAACGGAATGGTTCCCGCCAGTGCCGTAGACATTCCCAGTGATTTCGTAAGAAATACGGTAAAAAAGGTACTGATAATGACGAAAGCGCCGCCTCCGTAGATATCCGCGAAGCCGTAGGCACATTTGGCACGCATGCTCCGCTCTCTCTTTTCCTTCGTGTTCATAAATGCCCTCCTTACTCTGTTATTTTCGTAACTGTTCAGAACCCTGTTCCTCACAGTTACTTATTTTCATTAATTCTTCAAATTTCGCACTATTTCTGCGGATAAATACAGGTGGCTGCCCAATCGGCGCCTGTACAGTTACCTTTCCGCCGCCATATTCCTGCCCGGTAAAAAGGTGCACCCATCGCTCTGAAGGCAGGAGACAAGTTCTCTCACTAACGCCTTCCTGCAGTACCGGAGCCACCAGGATATCCCTGCCTAACAGATATTCTCCCTTTTCCTGATACAGTTCCTCCTCGTCGTAATGATAGAAGAGAGGCCGCATCACAGGAATACCTTTCTGCACTGCTTCCGCAACACAATCCTTAATATATTTTTTTAAGGAAACATGGATTGCCGTGCATTTTGCCAGATGGGCGAGCAACTCCGCATCGTTGTCAAATTGCACATTATTTGCCGGTTGATTTCCCTCATGGGTCCGAAACAGCGGAGAGAACGCATTCATCTCTTCCCACCGCATCAGAAGTTCTTTGCTGCGTCGCATATGCATGATCGTCGTATAACCGCCGGCATCGGAATGGGTAATCCCGAATCCGCTCATCGCCAGCGAAAGAGTTGCCGGAATGACTGACGGCAGCCCATCGTCCACCGACCAGTCCACATGCTGGTCCCCGGTCCACATCATATCCGAGTGAGCGATCGTCCCCGTATGTCCTGCACGGGTGAAAAAGAAAATCTCCTTCTCCATCTGACATTCCCGTATCGCCTCTCTGTTGAGCTTCGCCCAGATTGCCGGCCACCGGTTATGTACTACTTCCGGATTCTCACCACTGTAGAGCACACAGTCTATCGGCAGATATTCCCCGAAATCCGCCATCCAGCCGCTCATCCCGATACCGATCATATTTTCCTTGATCAGATTCTTATACCATTCATACGCCTTCGGATTCGTAAAATCTATCATTGCCGCCGGGAAGGTTGTGATCGTTACCATGTAATCCTCCCCTTTTTTATTCTTCACGCAATAGCCTTTTTCGGAAGCCTCCCGATAGATATTTTTCTCAATGGCAAGAAATGGATTGATATATCCCAGAAAGCGTACACCCTTTTTCTTCCATTCTGCTATCTTATCCGGCAGTTCCGGATACAACTCATCGTCCCGCTGCCAGTTCCACATCACCTGATATCCAAACCCGGTTCTCCTGCAGCCGGACCAGTCCTGACACCAGACCGCGTTTATTTTCACGCCTGCCCTCTGTGCCGTTTCAATCTTTCTGTCAACTGTATCGCAGCCTTCCTGCACGGCCAGAATCCCACCGTCATAAATCCAATCCGGCAATGCCTTCTGCCTGCCTAACACATCACTTAATCCCTCAGAAACCGCCTCAAAACTGTCTCCCCATCCAATCGTAATCTCCGGCTCTTCCTGAAGCTCCAACACGATCTGCCCACGATTGCTGAAATCAAACTCCGCAAAGGCATTCGTATTGACATGGACAAAATATTTATCACTGGAAACGAAGGTCGGTTGTGCATAATAGGACTCATATGCAGAAAAAGCAAGCGTTCTCTCAGGATGCTTTCCCAGCAGCTTCTCACGAAGAATTTTACCCGATATCCGTCTGGTATTCTGGTGCTCTGCCACCCAGATCCGCACCTTCTCGCCTTTTAAGTCCAATTTGGAATAAGTCTCCCCGCAACCGTAAATATGCTCCCCTTGATTCGTCGGAAATATCAGCCTGTAACGGTTCACTTTCCCGGAGGGCATGTCTTTACAGACTATCTGAAGCCTGTTCTCCTGCACATTTACGCATATTTTCCCTGCATATTTTCCTGCCTTACTCTCATAGTGCAACTCGAATCCATCCGGAAGTGCTGCTTTTTTCCTCAAATACAGCTTCTGCATTCTTACATTCTTCTGCCTATATACAAAACTGCCACGTTTCATGGAAAAACAGTTCTTGCCCGTGCCGATTTCCAGTCTTATATTCTCAAATCTCTTAATATCAAACTGCAACGCAATCCCCCTCTCATCTTTGCTTGTAATTAATTAATTAAATATTTTAATTAATTATACAGCCTATGACCTTACTTTACAAGTACTAAATGATCCTAAGCCAGCTTAATCGCTTTCGCAGTTACAGAAGAATTAATCTTCTTGTTTTAATCAAAAAATTTACCTTTGAAAAAGTTTTGGTTCCCCAGCGGTCTCGCTGTCAGTCTGAACAAAACGCAGCCGTCCGGGCACATAATAACCTTACTGTATTTACTGTCTCCGCCTATGTTCTCTAAATCTCCGCCGCTTCTGACAGCTTCCATAATGGGATACATCATCATCATCACTTTAGAACAAATCCCCAGTCCTTGCGCATTTACCGGACAACCGTATGTACAGGTATATTTATCTCCGATCTCCTCACCATTCCGGCAGAATCTTTCTGTTTCCTCATTGTCTTTATTAAACCCTATCACTTCTATTTCCCACTCGTATTCTTCATCGTACCATTTCTTCATGTTAATTTCCTCCTTGCCAGCATTAAGCAACAGGCTAAAATCTACTAAATATGATTTTCATATTGCATAGGGACATATCGGGCTAAAGTTATCACTGTATCTTCTTTTTTGCATAATCATTGCGATATACCGTGATAAATCCAAGTTCGTCATATAAGTGCCTCGCTCGATTATTTCCAACAACACAATATAGAAAAACATTTGTATATCCGTTATTTATAAGCATATTAACAATATATTTCACAAAGACTTTCCCTATACCCTTGCCCTGACAATCCGGCTTAACAGACACACTGCCGATCTCACTTCCTTCTATGTGGGCATATCCTACAATTTCTTCTCCATTTAGAAAGACCAGACGCTCATTTTCCGTATCCGACCAATATTTCCGCCCTTCCTCACTTGCGGGTTCCGGAACCGAATCCGGAAAACACCCGGTACTAAGACGCATCAACTGAAAAGCCTCGGCATACATTGAATGTGCCTCTGGATAATCTTCATCCTTATATTGTCTGACAGGAACTGTCATCGGCTCAAAACGCGGTCCTGAATAAACCATGTAATCTGATGAAAATTCTTTTATATAACCGCAGTCCTTTGCTAATTTATTCGCTATGCAATTATCGGTGCGGTAATAGGTTGAAATATTTACAGGATTGCAAGTATACAATTCCTGCTCAAGCAGCAGAGCTGCAACCCTACCAAATCCTCTGCGTCGGTAAGCCGGGAAAATATATATGTACAAAAATGCATATCTGCCTTTCTCCGACAGAGCCAGACCAACCGTCGATTCCTGATACAAAACAGAGTAAATGTTTTCATCATTTTCAGATACTGCATTGATAAAATCAGTGTCAGCATCATTCACATCAATTTGTTTCAAGTATTCCCTGGGATTTAAAGTTCTGCATATTGTAATTTCGGCTGCCATTTCATTGCCCTCTGTCAGAAATCAATATCTCTCATAACTTTATTGAAAATTTCATGTTTGCTTCTTATCTGATTGTACCACACACGTTCCCTATTAAGGAATATAACTTTTTACAATCACATCAAATCAGTTATCCATTTCTACATTCTTTTTACTAAGTTTTCAAGGTTTTCCTCCAGATTTTGTCCGTATTCTTCGTTTGCTTCGTAAGCGCTGAATAATAGGGTGGATTTTTTTCGACTTCATAAACTTATATAATGATTGCTAGGAAACGCGAGCATTTTGCTCTATCTCCAATGCTAGAGGCAAGCGTTTTACTCTGTCTTCAAGGAGCGATCATTATGAATCCTAACTGTGTAAGAAAAC
>JAAUZT010000038.1 GCA_014804485.1 Lachnospiraceae bacterium | reverse complement strand
TTCCGATTGCGTTGAGAATGCGGACGAAACCGCCCTCTATTCGCCATCCGGGCTCATTTCGGGCTTTTCGGGACATAGGCTTATTGCCCATTAGGGTAATAAGCACGTCCCTTGAAATTTCTGGATGTTGAACGGAATATTAAGAAAATCTCATATGACTGCGTAAGGCAACTGCGAGAGCATTTTGTCCAATCCGCCTATGAAATACGATAGTTATATTTTTGTTGAATTACTCGCTTTCTCCTGCCGCCAGATTCGGGAAGATACATTCTACAAATCTTCTGGCTAACAGTTCTCTTCCAGCGTCGTTGAAGTGGATATAATCCGTCATGTAATCCAGATAATTATCCTCGTTGATGGAGCCGTAGAAATTATCAATCAGGGATATACCGCAATCGTTGGCGGCATCCAGTTCTTTCTGCAGATAGTGGCTTAATGTGCCGTGACCCAAGTCTATACGGTCGCCGTTCTCGAAATTACCCTCCTCATTGATCGTGTGACAGAAGGTGTGCGACATTACCACGATACGAATGTGCGGATACGCTTCCTGAATCGCTTTCGCGCCGGCTCTTAAAGCACCCGTGTAAGTGATGATGGAGTAGGGCGCATTGGGATCGTCGCAGGGACGCTTGTTGATATAGTCGCTGCCGTCGTACATGATACAGATTATGTCAATACTGTTCATGTCGAGGGATTCCAACATGGCTGCCGTCTTAGGAAAAGATTCATCATAGCTGTAGGTGGCGGCTGTCTTCATCAGGTCGAAATCTCCGGAAGCAAGGCTCTGTGCCACATAGGAGAAAGAGAATGCGTCCAGAATGTATCCGTTGTTATAGTTCTCAAACTGTGCCGCCATGGTAGTTCCGGTAAAGGAGCCGTTGTAGACGGTGGCGCCGGTTTTGGCAGCGATTTGTTCCGCCAGTCCGCCCTCTCCTTGATTCAGGGAAAAAGGATCGTCGCCCAGACACAGGATCGTCGTTACGCCGTCATCCTCATGCCCCTCCAGTTTGTCGGGAGCAAGGGGGATGATGCTGTCCATCGCCTCAATATCAAAATCTGTGGTTTGATAGTTCGGATCATAATCTGACGGAACTCCTTTATTCCATTTATATAGTCTGTATGCGGAAAAGCATGCGATAAGTACGATGGCACCCAAAAGGATCGCATGGATATTAATACCGCCCGATTTGCTTTTTCCAGCGGCTGAGTTCTGCTTTCCGGTCGTGGATTTGCTTTTCCCGGCCGCAGAGTTCTGTGCTCCGGTTGTGGATTTAGGCTTTCCGGCTGCAGGTTTCCGGTTTTCGTCCGTGGGTGTAGGTTTTTCATCCGCGGAATCCGGGCTTTCGTCTAAGATTTCTTCTATATTCAGTTCTGTCTGTGCGACTCGTTTCTTCTGCTGCTTCTGGTCCATAACGGCCTCCTTTTGCGCGTTCCGGTGTTTAGTTCTTCCGGATGTCCGCGTTTGCATAATATCCATTATTTTACTATGAAAGTCCATAAAAATCCATGGCTTAAGTATTTTTTAATAAAATCTTTTGATTTAAGACGGAATGAAAAAGAGCGCTGCCGGAAATTCGTGATTTTCCGGCAGCGCTCTTAGACGGATTGTGTCAAGTGGCGGTCAGACCACAGACACAGCGTTCTCCATCGGGGTTCTTTCTGCTAGGGTGTAAGTAGTAATAATGGTAGTGGTTGGGAACTGGGTCTGTAGTTCTTTATACCACTTACTATACTTATACATACGGTAAGTGGTGCTTAACTTCTGTAGCTGCTCTTCGTCCGCGCAGCAATTACAGAACTGTTCCCTCGCCTCCATATCCATGGTGGCATAATCCATGTAAGTGATCTTCAGTTCCGCAATATTCTCACGGCACTTCGGACAGGTTTGTTTGTGTCCGTTTAGCATATAGACCCGATGGCAACGCTTACAATAGTGCATGTACATCATAGTAAAATCCCCTTTTCATTTTAAATGATTGTTGTAATTGTAAGGTTGCACTTGTATTGTGTCAGTTTAAGGTGATAAAGTCAAGCGAATTTTACCAGAATATGGCATAATAAGCGATGTAAAATATCGCGTACGGGTATTTGGACGGATCAAATTTTATGTAAATCTTACCTGAAATGCAGAGAACGTAAAAAACCTTGAATCTATTGAGCTTTTATGCTATAATGTTACAAAAATGTTAAAAAGAAGGGTTTACATAAAAATGCAAAACAAAAAGAGCAATGCAAATAAAAAGAGAGAGTCCCGCAGGCCGATCGAATTGGACGAATTTCTCATGGGTGAAGACGGAGTGTTTGACGATGAGGATGATGACAAGGTGACGGATGACACACTGGAATTCCTCTGTCTTGATGATGAAATGATAGAGTCCTATCAGCGCGGACGCGGACAGAAACCGGTGCGCGGGAAGGCGGCTGCCCGAAAATCCGAAGCGTATGAAGAAACCGAAGAGTATGAAGACGAGGCATACGAAGAAGGCGAAGACTATGAGGACGAGGCATTCGAGGAAGATGAGGAGTCTGAAGGCGAGACGTACGAGGAAGATGAGGAGTATGAAGACGAAGAGTACGAAGAAGCCGGAGTGTATGAAGACAGAGAGTACGATGAAGAAGATGGGGAATATGACGGCGAGTACGAAGACGAAGAATATGACGACGAGGATGATGAGTACGACGGCGAAGAATATGACGAAGACGATGAAGATTACGATGACGAAGATGAAGAGTATGATGAAGATTACGACGAAGACTATGATGAGTATGACGACGATGATGACAGCGTGATCGTACGAATCCGCCATTTTCTGGAGGATATGAGTACTTTGGATGTGGTGGTGGCCATGCTGGGCGTTGTGGTTCTGGCGGGTGTGATCGTTACCGGAGCGCTTTATGCCAATGCGAAGTCCATAGAGAAACAGGTGGCTGCATTTGCAACGGTAGGAGAGGAGATGGAAGGGATCTCCGTGATCGGGGAGAGCGGACTTGTGGCGGTTTCCGAATCTGCAAGACTTGCCGGTATGATCGAACTTACGGAAGAACCGGAACAGGAAGAGCAACAGCAGGAGGAACAGGAGGATCAGAACAAGGAGATTGAAGTAGTGCTTAATCTCACATCCATCCAGTCAGATCTTAAGATCAAGTTTGTCAATAAAGAGACAGGCAAGTTGATCGGAGGTCTGCCGTTTGAGGCGGAAGTGACAAACGGTAAGAAGAATTTTGGCCTAAAAGACGAAGATAAGGACGGTATCATCTATCAGACCGGAATCGACGCAGGGACCTATCAGGTGACGGTTAAGCCTTTTACGGGCAATGAGCACGCGAAGTATAAGCTGCCTGCATCGGCCAGCAGTATTAAAGTCACAGATACCATCGCTTATAAAAAGGTGAATGTGGCGGATGAGGTGAAGTCGGAGTCTGAGATAAATGCGGCTGCAGAGGATAAAGCTGTACAGAATACGGTAGTGGAATCCGCGCTGACCGACACGGTGGAGTGGGTGGAATCCACGAAGACACCGATCGGGGAAGGTACGGCAGTCTATGAGGAGGTTTCCAAGAAAGATATCCCGGACCCTTGGACAGTCAGCGGCGATTACAGGAAGCTGGTGGAAGAAGGGGATGGTACAGAAGAAGATCCGGCCAATATATCTATCAGTTTAAGCAGTGGCAGCTTAAGTCTGGACAAGGGAGAGAGCACCTCTCTTAGTGTGAGTGTCAGTGGTACAAGCCTTCGCTATACGGTAGAGTGGAACAGCAGCGATACCGCAGTAGCGACAGTGAGCGAAGGCAGTGTTGCCGGAGTCGGCGTGGGAAGCGCGACGATTACCGCACGTGTGGCAATAGGCAGTATGATTCAGGAACTGACCTGTTCCGTCACGGTCAGCGAACCGGAAAAAACGGATGAAGACGGCGGCGGGAATGCCGATAATAAAGATGACAAGGATAAAGACAACAAAGACGATAAAAACAAGGATGATAAAGAAAACCAGGATGGGGATGTCGTCTATACAAAGGTCAGCATAAGCGGTGATAATGAGGTGACCGTCGGCAAGACGATCACACTGTCGGCTAAGACAGAGCCTAAAGATGGCAAGGTCAAGTGGAGCAGCGACAATGAGAAGATAGCTAAAGTTGATGACAAGGGCGTAGTCACAGGCGTGGAAGAGGGTACGGTAAAAATCACAGCAGTCTGTGAAAACCGTGAGACGGAGGACATCTCTGCCACATATGAGATCAAGGTGAAGAAGGCGCAGGCCGTGGACGGCAGTGCCAAGTTGAAAGACAAAGACGGCAACCAGATGTATTATAAGAGCTCTGACGGTGAGTATAAGGAAGCGGTCTATGATGATTACAACAAGCGGGATGCTTTTTTTAAGAAATCCACAAAAGTGTCTGGGTATAAATATACCGGCTGGCAGACAATAGACGGACATGTCTATTTCTACGATAAGAACGGTAATTATGTGACGGGAGAGCAGGTTATTCAGGGGGCCAGGTATACGTTTGGAAGTGACGGCAAGCTGTCGTCTAATTCCGGCACCATGGGAATCGACGTTTCCAAGCATAACGGCAGCATTGACTGGAATGCAGTAAAGAATTCCGGCGTTTCCTATGTGATCATCCGCTGTGGTTACAGGGGCTATTCTACCGGCGTATTGGTGGAGGATCCGAAGTTCAGAAGTAACATCAAGGGAGCAAAGGCGGCAGGACTTAAGGTCGGAGTCTATGTTTACAGTCAGGCGGTCAATGAGGTGGAGGCCGTGGAAGAGGCATCTATGGCGGTGGGACTTGCCGGCGGATACGGACTGGATTATCCGATTTTCATAGATGTGGAAGGCAGCGGCGGGCGCGGAGACGGTGTCAGCAGGGATATGAGAACTGCCGTATGTAAAGCGTTCTGTGCGACGGTGCAGGATTCCGGTTACTCCGCAGGTATATATGCGAATAAGACGTGGTTTAATGAGAAGATTAATACGGGCAGTCTGACAGGGTATAAGATCTGGCTGGCACAGTATGCGAGTGCGCCGACATATACGGCGACCAGGTATGATATGTGGCAGTATTCTTCTAAGGGGAGAGTCAGCGGGATTAGTGGGAATGTGGATATGAATATTAGTTATATGCATTATTAAGGGGTCGCGCAGATGGAACAAAAGGTTCTCTCGCGTCGGGCTTCGTCGAATGGATTTTCTAAGTATTCCGGTTTGGGCTGTGATACCGGACGCAACCGCCCTTTACTCGCCATCCGGGCTCGTTAAGGGCTTTACGGGACATCCATGTCCCGTAATTGCTACTTTGTGTGTGGAATACTAAGAAAATCTCAATCTCCTACGCAGGACGGTTTCGAGAACCTTTTGTTCCATCTGCGCTAGGTATTGGCGATATCTGAATAGTAACTATGGTTTTATGAAAAAAATGACATTTGAATCAAAGGTTGCAATTTCATAGGGTTTAAACGATAATAAGACAAGGAGTTATATCATACTTAAGAGAATATGGAAATCGAATATTTTTGTATGTGTGATATACTTAATTTGAATATAGGGAATGGAGGAAATATAACATATGAGAACGTACTTGGTGACGGGAGGAGCCGGATTTATCGGGTCCAATTATATACATTATATGTTTGGCAAGTATGATCGGGAAATCAGGATCATTAACGTGGACGCTTTGACCTATGCGGGTAATCTGGAGAATCTGAAGGATGTGGAGAGCAGGGAGAACTATACGTTCATCAGAGCTGATATCTGCGATAAAGAGGCGATCGCGAAGATTTTTGCCGAGAATGAGATCGACAGAGTCGTACATTTTGCGGCGGAGAGTCATGTGGATCGGAGTATCCGTAATCCGGAGGTGTTTGTACAGACTAATGTGCTGGGGACGGCGGTGATGTTAAACTGTGCGAAGGCGGCATGGGAGCTTCCGGACGGCAGTTTTAAAGAAGATAAGAAGTTTCTCCATGTGTCTACGGACGAGGTGTACGGTTCTCTCGAGGAGGACGGCGGTTATTTCTATGAGACTACGCCCTATGCGCCGCATAGTCCTTATTCGGCCAGCAAAGCGGGTTCCGATATGTTAGTCAGGGCATACATGGACACATATCATTTCCCGGCGAATATCACCAACTGTTCCAACAATTACGGTCCTTATCAGTTCCCTGAAAAACTGATTCCGTTAATCATTAATAACGCACTGCAGGGCAAGAAACTTCCGGTCTACGGCGATGGAAAGAATGTTCGGGACTGGCTGTATGTGGAGGATCATGCCAAGGCGATCGATATGGTACAGGAGCAGGGAAAGCTGTTTGAAACCTACAATATCGGCGGACATAACGAGAAACAGAATATTGAGATTATCAAGATTATTATAGAGACGCTGCTTGAGATGCTGCCGGAGTCGGATCCACGCAGGGCGTATGTCAGCGAGGAGCTGATCACATACGTGGAGGACCGCAAGGGACATGACAGAAGATATGCCATTGCGCCGGACAAGATCAAAGCAGAGATTGGCTGGGAGCCGGAGACGATGTTTAAGGAAGGCATCCGCCGTACGATTCGTTGGTTTTTTGAGCATGAAGAGTGGATGAAGAATGTGACCAGCGGCGATTACCAGAAATACTATGAAGAGATGTACAAAATCGGATAAGCGACCTTAAATCGCAGAAATGAGGAGAAGATGAAGGGAATAATCTTAGCAGGCGGTTCGGGAACCCGTCTGTATCCGTTGACGAAGGCAGTTTCCAAGCAGATTATGCCGGTATATGATAAACCGATGATCTATTATCCACTGTCCATTTTGATGCTGGCAGGAATCAGGGAAATATTGATTATCTCTACACCCAGAGACCTTCCGGTGTTCCGGGAGTTGTTCGGCACGGGTGAGCAGCTGGGGCTGCGTATGGAGTATGCCGTGCAGGAATCTCCCAGAGGGTTGGCGGATGCTTTCATTATCGGGGCGGATTTTATCGGAGATGACAGTGTGGCGCTGATATTGGGTGACAATATTTTCTACGGACAGAGTTTCTCGAAGGTACTCAGAGAGGTGGCATCCAGACAGAAAGGCGCGACGATCTTCGGTTATTATGTCAGGGACCCGAAAGAGTACGGCGTAGTGGAATTTGACGAGAACGGTAAAGCGATTTCCATCGAGGAGAAGCCGGAGAAACCGAAGAGTAATTATGCAGTGCCGGGTTTATATTTCTATGACAATGACGTGGTGGAGATTGCAGCGAATGTGAAGCCTTCCGCCAGAGGTGAGATAGAGATCACAAGTATCAATAACGAGTATCTGAGCAGAGGAGAGCTTCGTGTGGAGACGCTGGGGCGCGGATTTGCATGGCTGGATACAGGGAACCATGATTCCCTGCTTGACGCGGCGGATTTCGTTGCTGCTTTCCAGAAGAGGCAGGGACTGTATATCTCGTGTATTGAGGAGATTGCTTACAAGAGAGGCTTTATTACCAAAGAACAACTGCTGAAGCTGGCAGAACCGTTGATGAAGACAGATTACGGTCAGTATATGGTTGAGGTTGCCAATGGACTCTAAGAGAATGAGAAGAATGCTGTTTGCCATGCTCGTTATGTTCATGGTACTAATCGGCGTGATTGTGGTTACGAATCTTGAAACTGTCAAAAAGAAGCTGGGATTAGCGGCAGACGTACAGATAGAAGAGACGGCGGTCATGGAAGTGGCGGATAACGGGCAGAGAGGAAGCGATCTGTCTGCGTTTCTGCGGGATGAAACTTTCTTCGATCCTGAAGTGAAATTTAAGAGTATAGAGACTTACTCCGGTAAAAACGTGTTTCTGATGATGAGCTCAGTGGCGAAGGATCTGAGAATCATGATCGTGGACAGTGTGGGCAGACTGGTGACCGGTACGCCTTTTGTGGTTAAGATACAGGGAATGGGGGAGTACACGGATTCGGATCGGGACGGGATTGTATATATCGATGGACTGCGCGCAGGGGAATACAGCGTGTCGTTAGAAGAAGCGGAGGGCTTTATCGTTCCGAATACGATCACGACCATTCAGGTCAAACAGGAGATCGAATATCGTGTGTTAAGTGACATCGAATACCTCATAATGACGGAGGATGACATCGATGTGGAGAAGGAAGACAGAGCCGTCAACGGTGCGGAGGAAGCGGCAGACGGAAGCGAGAATACGGAATTACAATTTGCCGGAGACAATGCGCGGCTCGGTATAGATGTCTCTAAATGGAATAAAGAGATTGATTGGGAAAAAGTAAAGGATGACGGTATCGAGTTTGCCATCATCCGATGCGGATATCGGGGAGCATCATCCGGTGTGTTGGTGTTGGATCCCATGTATAAGAGGAATATTGAGGGAGCCATAGAAGCCGGCATTCCGGTCGGCGTGTATTTCTTTACGCAGGCGCTGGATGAGGTGGAAGCAGTAGAGGAAGCCAGCATGGTGATCAGCCTGATCGAGGACTATGATGTGGATTATCCGGTATTCTTGGACAGCGAAAGCGCAGGAGGCAGGGGACGTGCCGATGCGCTGGATGCTGAGGAACGGACGAAGATCCACAAGGCATTCCTGGAGACGATTGCTTCGGCAGGTTACGAGACGGGTATCTACGCTTCCAGAAACTGGCTGAATGATGAATTGGATATGACAGAGGTGTCAGAATATAGAACGTGGCTCGCGGAATATGCGGATATCCCTGTTTACGATAAATACTATCACATGTGGCAGTACACATCGAAAGGTTCTGTGGATGGTATTGAGACGAGGGTTGATCTGAACCTGTGCTACATGAACATAGACACTTCAATCAATCATGCCAAGGGCGCGGCAGGGTATTCCGGTGTGATAGACGGCGACAGCGGCAATGTGCCAATCGGGTCTGATGAAGAATAAACGGAAAGGAAGATACGGATATGGGAAAGATAACAGTGGAAACGTGTGAGATCGAGGGGCTTAAGGTGATCACGCCTGCGGTATTTGAGGATGCCAGAGGTTATTTTATGGAGACATATAATTATAATGATTATAAAGATGCGGGGATCGATCAGGTCTTCGTGCAGGATAATCAGTCGGCATCCACGAAAGGAGTCTTACGCGGACTGCACTTCCAGATTAATTATCCGCAGGACAAGCTGGTGCGTGTCTTAAGTGGTGCGGTATATGATGTGGCAGTGGATTTGCGGCAGGGTTCTGCGACTTACGGTAAGTGGTACGGTGTGCTGCTCTCAGCGGAGAATAAGAAACAGTTCTTTGTTCCGAAAAATTTTGCACATGGTTTCTATGTAGTGTCCGATTACGCGGAATTTGCATATAAATGTACGGATTTCTATCATCCGGGCGACGAAGGAGGCATCATCTGGAATGATCCGGATATCGGGATCGAGTGGCCCATTCCGGAGGGAGAGCGGCCGCTCCTGTCGCCTAAAGATGCAAACAGAGAGGATGGACTCGCGGCGTTTACACAAAAATACCGGAAATAAGGCTTTTATCCGACTTAAAGCAGCATGCCGCAAAATAACGTATGCTGCATTTATGCCGGCGATATATTTCGGAGCAGGAAGATTATGAGTGTGAGAAAGACGGAACATTCCGACAGGAAAAGAAGATACTTGGGAAAGCCCGCAGGAATTGCCATATTCTGGGGGCTTGGTTTGATTTTGGCGTTGGTGCTGGTTAATCATCATAATCCGCTGGCAGATCAGGTGACGGAGCAGATGAAGAAGGTCAGCGGATGTGTACTGATTGCGTTTACCTGTATGATTTTTGCACTCTACTATGAGAGGATTCTGACGATTCCGGCGGAACTGTTTCAGAGCAGGAAACTGATCTGGAAGCTGGCAAAGAATGATTTCAAAAAGCGGTATGCCGGCTCTTATCTGGGAATCGTATGGGCAATGGCCCAGCCGGTGGTTACCGTGGTGATGTACTGGATCGTTTTCGATAAAGTGTTCGACACGAGAAGCCAGATGGTGGCAAGCGGTCTGGAAGTGCCCTATGTGCTTTATCTGACAGCAGGACTTGTGCCCTGGTTTTATTTCTCGGAAGCAATCACGCAGGGAACGATGGCATTAATTGAGTATAATTATCTGGTGAAAAAAGTTGTATTCAATATCAGTATTCTACCGATCATTAAGGTGATTGCGGCTACTTTCATTCATGTGTTCTTCGTAGCAGTATTGTTGTTAGTTTCTATCGGCTACGGTTATTATCCGACGATCTATACATTACAATTGATCTATTACAGCTTCTGTATGTTCCTGCTGGTGCTGGGAATGAGTTATCTGACCTGCGCATTGGTGGTATTTATCCGGGATTTGCAGCAGATTATTAATATTGCCCTGCAGATCGGAATGTGGGCAACGCCGATTCTGTGGAGTATTACGATGTTAAAGACCGATAATATGAAAACGCTCTTTAAGTTAAATCCGCTGGTTTATGTAGTCAACGGTTACCGGAGTGCAATTTACGAGGAAGTATGGTTCTGGGAGCACTTCTATTCGTCCACGTATTTTTGGATCTTTACGATCAGCCTGTTCTGTATCGGAACGCTGGTCTTTAGGAAGTTAAGGGTACACTTTGCGGATGTGCTATAGCTGCGGCACTGCGGGTATAACAACTTAGAGGGCAGATTACACAAAATGTCCTCTTGTGTCGGCTTCGAAAAATGGATTTTTAAATGTTCCGACAAAGATGGTGAGAGGCTGACGCAACCGCCCTCTATGCGCTTCCGTGCGCATTTCGGGCTTTTGAGGACATCCATGTCCTCAAATTGCTGTGTGATGAGCGGAACATTAACAAAATCTCATTTTCCTGCGCAAGACGACTGCGAGGACATTTTGTGTAATCTGCCGGCAACGTATTGGCGATACAGAATTATTTGGAGCGATAGCGCGACGACGAAGATATTGACTTTCATCTGCGAGGACGATATAGATATATTGTGAGCGGTATTTATTTAGACAAGGAATAACATATGGATAATATTGCGATTAAGGTTACGGATGTAGAGAAAGTGTATAAGCTGTATGATAAGCCCTCTGACCGGATCAAGGAAGCGCTGGGATTCGGGCGGGGAAAGCGTCATACGGAGCACCATGCCCTGAAGGGGGTCAATCTGACCATCAGGCAGGGAGAGTGCGTGGGGATTATCGGGACAAACGGTTCGGGCAAATCCACGATTCTCAAGATTATTACAGGAGTTTTGAATGCGACACGGGGCGAAGTGGAGGTCAACGGACGTATTTCCGCGCTGTTGGAACTGGGCGCGGGTTTTAATATGGAATATAACGGAATTGAAAATATATATTTGAACGGCACCATGATCGGATTCAGCGAGAAGGAGATCGATGAAAAGCTGGAATCGATTCTGGAGTTTGCGGATATCGGCGAGTATGTGCATCAGCCGGTGAAAACTTATTCCAGCGGTATGTTCGTGCGTCTTGCCTTCGCAGTGGCGATCAATATCGATCCGGAGATTCTGATCGTGGATGAGGCGCTGTCTGTGGGCGATGTCTTTTTTCAGGCAAAGTGTTATCATAAATTTGAGGAATTTAAGGAGATGGGAAAGACCATCGTGTTTGTCAGCCACGACCTGAGCAGTATCAGCAAATATTGTGACAGAGTGGTGTTACTTAACCAGGGCACCAAGCTGGGCGAGGGAAAGCCGAAAGAGATGATAGACATCTACAAGCAGGTTCTGGTAGGACAGTATGTGGCACCGGAGTCGGAGCAGAGCAGTCTGTTGGATGATGAAGAGCTTCGTAAGGCGGCATCCGGCAAAAAAGCGGAAGAAGGCGGCGGGAAAAATGCTGACGCGAAGTCCCGCACGAATGGCGGGGAAACGAACCCGGACGGTGCGCTTGCGGAGAATCCGGAACTTCTGGAATACGGGTCTAAGAAAGCTGTCATCACGGAATACTATATTACGGACCAAAAGGGAGTAAAGACATCGGCAATATTGAAAGGAAGCACATTTTCCATCTGCATGAAGGTACGGATGCAGGAGGATATCCACGCGCCGATATTTGCTTTTACAATTAAAAATGTGCGCGGAACGGAAATTACCGGCACCAATACCATGTTTGAGAAAGCTTTTTTAGAGCCTGTGGAGGCGGGTGATGTGCGGGAAGTAGTCTTTACGCAGGACATGAATCTGCAGGGAGGCGATTATCTGCTGTCTCTGGGAGTTACGGGGTATGAGAATGACGATTTTACAGTGTATCACAGACTGTACGACGTGCTGAATCTGTCGGTGATCTCCGATAAAGATACGGTAGGATTCTATGATATGAATTCCGTAATCGAGGTGCGAAGCATCGAGGCGTGACAGTACATCTGTGAAGACTGCCTGATATATAAAGTAAAGGAAAAGTAACTGTTCAGAAGGTGTTTACGCGAGGTGTTTTTTGCGAGTGAAGCGTAAGCGGAAGTCACAGAAAACCGGAGACAAGGAAAACATGATGTCGGAAGAAAAGATCGAGGAAATCGGAAAAATTAAATTGGATCTGACCCATTATCCGGGCGAGGACTATTACTGCGACGGGGATGTGGAAGACGAGTTATTAGATATCACCCGTAACTATTCGGAAGTGGAGTATCAGCGAATCATCGAGGAGCGGGGAAGTTGGCCGATTCTGTACCATCTGTCCGCACAGCGGGAGAATATTGTGGAGTGGCTTCCGATCACGAAGGACATGAAGGTGCTTGAGGTCGGCTCCGGCTGCGGAGCGATTACCGGTGCATTGGCAAGGAAAGCGGGGGAGGTCACCTGCATAGATCTGTCCAGAAAACGGAGCCGGATCAATGCATATCGGCACATGGAAGCGGACAATGTGACCATACATGTGGGCAATTTTCAGGACGTTGAGCCGGATCTGCCATGTGATTATGACTACATCTGTCTGATTGGTGTGTTTGAGTATGCACAGGCGTATATCCAGTCTGAGACGCCGTATGAAGATTTTCTGAATATTATCCGCAGACATGTGAAGCCGCAGGGGACGATAGCTATTGCGATAGAGAATAAATTTGGTCTGAAATACTGGGCAGGATGCAGGGAAGATCATCTCGGCACCTATTTCAGCGGTCTGGAGAATTATCCTGACGGGGGTGTGGTGAGGACGTTTACGGCCGACGGACTGCGCGGGATTGCCAGGCGGTGCGGTTACGAACAGGTGCAGATGTATTATCCTTATCCCGACTATAAATTTATGACATGTCTCTATTCCGATGACAGACTCCCGAAGGTGGGGGAACTTACGACCAATCTCAGGAATTTTGACAGGGACAGGCTTCTGTTGTTTGACGAGAAAAGAGTATTTGACGCGATCATACAGGAAGGGCAGTTTCCATTGTTCTCTAATTCTTACATGATGCTGCTTGGACCTGCGCCGGAAGAGAAGTACGTGAAGTATTCAAGTGACAGGAAACCGGAATTCCGAATTAAGACGGTTCTTCGTGAGAACAGGACGGGAAAAAGTATAGAAAAACATCCGTTATCGTACGAGGCGTGGCAGCATATCGAAAATACAGAGAAAGTCTATGAAAAACTTTGTGAACGCTATGAGAACAGCGGTCTGGCCATTAACCGGTGCAAGCTGGAGCGGGCGAATACCACGACGATGTCGGAGGTCGGACTGGAGACGGAACCGCCCTATCTGCGTTTCGAATATCTCGAGGGAAGAAGTCTCGAAGAGCTGTTGGACGAGTGCCTGGCGCGAAATGATGTGGAGCGTTTTCAGAATCTGTTTGATGAGTATCTGAAACGGATTGGCTGCGGTGAGGAGAAGCCGATTGCCGATTATGACTTGATTTTTGCGAATATTATTGTTCCGGAAGATATTAATAACGAGTGGAATGTTATAGATTTTGAGTGGAGTTTTCAGAAAGCGGTTGATACGAAACAGCTCGCGTTTCGGGCAGTTTATTGTTACTTACTTGAAAACGAAAAGAGGAATAAATTA
Organism: Lachnospiraceae bacterium; assembly: GCA_014804485.1. Taxonomy (GTDB): domain Bacteria; phylum Bacillota; class Clostridia; order Lachnospirales; family Lachnospiraceae; genus UBA3282. The sequence continues at coordinate 36,837 of JAAUZT010000038.1, read as the reverse complement.
AATCTTGATTTAATTATACAGAAGCTTTGTATTGACCAATCCGAGGCGGAGCAGTATCGCAGACAGGAAATGCAATTCCAGAAATATGTGACCGGTAAGAGCATGTCCATGGCGGAGATCAGGGAGGCTATCGGCTGCCCGGTCTATACGGTGGAGGCTTTCTGCAAAGGACAGGAATCGAACGTACAAAATGACCGCGTGCAGATCTATGAGGATACGGGGGCAGGATTCAGTGAAGAACAGTCCTTCTTTCCGGATGAGACGAGCGAGCAGATTCGTGTGACGCCGGAAGGTATGACGGAACTGGAAGTGACCGTGCCGGGCGGAAGAAGCGCACTGAGAATCGATCCTTGCAGCGATTACTGCCTCGTTTATATTAAGGAGATCAAGTATAACGGCGTGTCTGTCCCGTGGAAAGGCAGACAGATACAGATGAACGGGTTTAAGGTCGGCGATAATACTTATGTTTTTCCCACCTGCGATCCGAATATTACGGTATCGCTTACAGGGCTTGCGGGAGAGGAGCGTAATCTGCTGCAGGTGTCAATGGAAGTCACGAAACTGCCGGAGGAGACGGTAAAACATATGCAGAAAAGGGGACTGTTTTAACAGATGAGCGGACGGACGAAATGTTATGACTGGGCGGCTTATTATGAGACTGCCTATGAGACTGAGCGCAGGAACAACAGCACATTGGCGGGGAAGATCGGGGATTCGCAGAGAAGGCAGGAAGATTTAAATGATAACCTGAATCGTATTTACGAAAGCCGCTTCTGGAAAATGACATCGCCTTTTCGCGGCTTGTACCATGCTTTCAAAGAAGAGCGGCAGCGGACTACGGATATTGGCAGGGGTTCTGAGGAGGATTCCTGTCTCTTGCGTTATGAAGAGGAGGTGCGACGGCAGGAGCAGCCTTATGCGGAATGGATATTACAGGAAAATAACAATAGTTATATAAATAACAACAGATCTTCTGTCACGGTGGATGGATGGAAGATAATCGATATTCCACAGACGGATATCGTAATTCTGGCTTATGGCAGGGGCATCATTAATAACGAATGCTTGGATAAAGTTAAAACATATTTTAATAAAAACGTATGTTGTAAAATTGCTTATACGGATGAAGATTTTTATTGGGAAGATCTGTCCGGTCGTATGCAGCCATGGTTTAAACCGTGTTATTCACCGGATACATTGCTGGCTTATAACTGTTGGGGACATCTGGTGGCGGTAAAGAAAGAGCTCCTGCTTGAGACCCGTTTCAGTGTAGAGAGTATGAGGACGGAGGAACGGGAGAAGTTATCGGTTCGGTTTTATGATCTGTGTCTGCGTCTGGAGGAAGCGGTGTGTAGGCGGTGTGGGCTGGAGAGTGTTCCGTTTTATCAGGCAATCTGCCATATAGACGGCGTGCTGTACCACCGTCGCTATGAGCCGTCCGGGGAAGTAAGACAGCAGCTGGAAGCGTGCACGGATAAAGAAGAGCAGGTTCGAATCGTCCGGCAATGTCTGCAGACTGAATTAGAGAACGGATGTTATTTGGAAGGCGCAGGGGCGGACCATGTGGCTGTGCGGGAACAGGCACTTGCCAGACGGGGCGTTAAGGCAATGCTTACGAGCGCCGGGGAGCCGGATCTGTATCACGTGGTCTACGACACGTCCATTTCGGGAAGGGAGCGGTGTGTCCGGGCCCAGAATGAGGACAGGCAGATCCCGCCGCATTATATGGTCTCCGTTGTGATTCCGTCTAAAGATCATCCGGAGGTGTTGGAACGCTGCCTGAAATCATTTCGGGAGAAAACGGATTACCCTTACTATGAGTGGATCGTTGTAGATAACGGCAGTAGTGACGAGAATCGTGCCAAGATAGAGAGGCTTCGCAGGAAGTACAATTTCACATATCTCTATGAACGTATGCCCTTTAATTTTTCGAAGATGTGTAATATGGGGGCTGCGCAGGCAGTGGGCGATCTGATTCTTCTGTTAAATGATGACGTGGAGATCATAGAGCGCAGCTGGCTTCGCCGCATGACAGGACAGGCTCTGCAGCCGCACGTGGGAGCAGTGGGTGCAAAGCTGTGGTACGCAGGCACACAGAATATTCAGCATGTCGGGATCACTAACATGGTGATCGGACCGTCTCATAAGCTGATTACTTTTCCGGATGACAGAGACTACTATTACGGACATAATAGAGTAACATACGATATGGCAGGAGTGACCGCGGCATGTCTTATGGTGAGCCGTAAGAAATATGAAGAGGCAGGCGGCTTGGACGAGACGATGGCGGTGGCTTATAATGATGTGGATTTCTGCTTTAAATTGCTCGAGGCAGGTTATTATAATGTGCAGCGAAATGATGCGGTGCTGTATCACCATGAGTCATTAAGCCGCGGTTTGGACGAAGGGGATGAAGATAAATGGAAGAGGCTTCTTACGGAGAAGGAGAATCTTTATGCGAAACATCCGCAGATGAACAGACAGGACCCCTTCTATCATAGGGCGCTGATCGACAATGCGTCGGATTATGGGTGCAATTATAAGTTCCCCTACGAAAAGCATCTGTTGACAACGGATGCGGAACCGTTGCGGGGCAAATTGACTAGAAAAGTCAACAAGAACCGTCTGCGGCTCACTGTGGACAGGGCGGAGATACAGCATAAGATCCATGCCGGAGAACCTGATATTCTTTGGATTATGGGCTGGTGTTATGTGCCCGGGATAAATAATGCATATTACGATAAACAGGTGCTGCTTCGACGTGAGGATCAGGAAGGCGGCGGTAAGGCATTAAGCGGTATAGTGTATACTGCTGTGCCGGCAGACTGGCACCGCAAGGATGTGGAGGCTATCCTGCCCATGGAACAGGGAATCGGTCTGTCCGGTTTTGTGCTTCGGGTGTTGCGGGACGATCTTACGCCGGGAACTTATCGCATAGGCATGTTATGCAAGGATACGCAGGGTAATAAAATGCTGGCATGGAGCGATAAGACATGCAGCGTGTAACTGTCAGCCGGCAGTATCGCTGCGGCGTGAACGGAAGTCTATGATCGGGACGGAGAGGATTTATTACATGGAACAGAAAGAACGAAATCAGATGACGGAGGAAGAGGCGCTTCGTTACTATAAAGCGGCTTATGAGCGGGAGCGTGACAAGGGACGTGTGCTGACGGATAAGCTGGCGCAGGCCGGGCAGCAGGAAAAGGCGCTGCAGGAGAGACTTCAGCGCATCAAAGGCAGTGTGTTCTGGCGGATGTCCAAGCCGCTTCGCACGGCGGTGCACTGGGTACACAGGACGAAGGAACGCATGGGACATTACGGCAGTCTGAAAGGAATCCTGCGCAAGCTGGATGCCAAGAAGATTGAGTTCGAAGCACGATCGCAGCATGGCACGGCGAGTTTTCCGAATGCGGAAGAGGCCGGGCGCCAGAGAGAAACGAAATTTCGCAGGGATATCAAGTTCAGCATCTTAGTGCCGCTCTACAATACACCGGAGAAGTTCTTAAGACAGGCGATCGATTCCGTGTGTGCACAGACCTATGGAAACTGGCAGCTTTGCCTGGCGGACGGCTCCGACGCAGAGCATGGCGATGTGGAGCGGATCTGTCGGGAATATGCATCGGAGGATGTTCGTATCTATTACAGAAAGCTTCCCGCAAATGAGGGAATCTCCGGTAATACCAACGCTTGTCTGAGTATGGCGGCGGGCGATTATATAGGGCTTTTTGATCATGACGACGTGCTGCACCCCAGTGTGCTCTATGAATACATGAAAGTCATCTGTGATCAGGACGCGGATTATATTTATTGCGATGAGGCGACTTTCAAAGGCAATAAGACCATCGACGATATGATCACCCTGCACTTTAAGCCGGATTTTGCACCGGATAATCTGCGGGCGAATAATTATATCTGTCATTTCAGCGTTTTTGACAAGAAGCTGTTAGAGGGAACGGAGCTGTTTCGTTCACAGTTTGACGGCAGTCAGGACCACGATATGATTCTGCGGCTCACAAGCAGGGCGAAGCATATAGTACACGTGCCGAAGTTACTCTATTACTGGCGTTCCCATGCGGGCAGCGTGGCGGCGGACATAGGTGCTAAGAGCTATGCCATCGAGGCGGCCAAGGGCGCGGTTGCGGCACATCTGCAGGAACAGGGGTATAAGAACTTTGAGATCAGCTCCACAAAGGCATTCGAGACTATTTTTCAGATTAAATACGAGATACAGGGCAGTCCGAGGGTGAGCATCGTGATCCCCAACAAAGATCATATCGAAGATCTGCGCCGCTGTATCACGTCAATTCTGGAGAAAAGCACGTACGATAACTATGAGATCATCGTGGTGGAGAATAACAGCACCACGGAAGAGATTTTTGATTATTATAAGCAAATACAGGAAAACCCGAATATCAAGGTCATTACTTATGAGGGAGATTTTAATTATTCCAAGATCAATAATCTGGGTGTGTCCCATGCGCAGGGTGATTATATCCTGCTGCTGAATAATGATACGCAGGTCATTACTCTGGACTGGATCGAGGAACTGCTCATGTATGCGCAGCGGAAGGATGTGGGCGCGGTAGGTGCGAAGCTCTTTTATGAAGACCGGACCATCCAACATGCCGGCGTAGTGCTGGCGCTGGGACAGCACAGAACAGCGGGTCACAGTCATTACCGCGTCAGCAGCAATAATCTGGGTTATATGGGGCGGCTGTGTTATGCGCAGAACGTGATGGCGGTAACGGGTGCCTGTCTGATGATGAGTAAAGAGTTGTTTGACAAGCTGGGCGGGCTGGATGAGAGCTTTGCGGTGTCGTTAAACGATGTGGATCTGTGCGTCCGCGCGTGGAAGGCAGGGTATGTCAACGTATTTACGCCTTTTGCGGAGCTGTATCATTTTGAGTCCGTGTCACGCGGGCTGGATGATCAGGGTGAGAAAGCGCAGCGGTACAATAAGGAGTCTGAGGCTTTCCGGCTGAAGTGGAAGGAAGTGCTGGAAGCGGGAGATCCTTACTATAATCCGAATTTTTCGTTAGACCGGAGTGATTTTGCGTTGAAGGTGTAAGTGTAACAATTTGACCATGTATCACTGTTCATAGGTTATCTAAAGCGGCCGCGCAGATGAAAGTTAATATCTACGGAGCCGCGCTCTCGCTCCGTAAAAAGCGTAGCAGATGCTAAACTCGTGAGAAACCTCGTTAAGCACTGACGCTTTTTAAGGGGCTCCTTAAGATATTAACTTCCATCTGCGCTAGGTATTGGCGGTTGAACAGTAATGTCATGCATATTTATAAGTTGTATGACGAGGACAAGGTGCAACAAGTTGTAAGATTTCCAAAATATGTTTACGAGAGCCTTCACATTGTGCTAAAATAAATCTAATTGATTAACTTTGTGTTTTTAGTAAGAACATTAGAATAATGAATATGTGAAACGGAGGTAAACCATGGGCTACAAAGAACAATTCGACTTTTGGGTGGAGGACTCTTATTTTGACGATGCGACTAAGCAGGAGCTTCTGGCGATCAGGAACGATGAGAAAGAAATCGAGGATCGCTTCTACAAGGATCTTGCTTTCGGTACCGGCGGTCTGCGCGGCGTGATCGGCGCGGGCACGAACCGTATGAACATCTATACGGTACGCAAAGCGACACAGGGTCTTGCCAACTATATAAAGAAGCAGGGCGGAGAAGAGAAGGGTGTGGCGATCGCCTACGATTCCAGAAGAAAATCTCCTGAGTTTGCAGACGAGGCGGCGCTGTGTCTGGCGGCTAACGGCATCAAGGCTTATGTGTTTGACGCTTTAAGACCCACACCGGAATTATCTTTTGCGCTGCGAGAGTTGGGATGTATTTCGGGAATCGTGATTACCGCAAGCCACAATCCGCCGGAGTATAATGGATATAAGTGCTACTGGGAGGACGGTGCACAGGTAACCGCGCCTAAGGATAAAGAGATCATCACGGAAGTGAACAATGTAACGGATTACCACACCGTAAAGACCATGGATAAGGAGGAGGCAAAGAAAGCCGGACTCTATGTGGTGATCGGTAAAGAGATCGACGATAAGTACATGGCGGAGCTTAAGAAACAGATCATCCATCCGGATGTAATCAAAGATATGGCGGAGGATATGAAGATCGTGTACTCACCCTTTAACGGAACGGGTAATGTACCGGTCAGAAGGATTCTTTCAGAGCTTGGCTTTAAGAATGTATATGTTGTACCCGAGCAGGAGATGCCGGATCCCGACTTTACCACGTTGGAGTATCCGAATCCGGAGGATCCCAAGGCATTCACTCTGGCGCTTAAGCTGGCGAAAGAAAAGAATGCGGATATTGTGCTGGCGACAGACCCCGATGCGGACAGACTGGGAATCTATGCGCTGGATACCAAATCCGGTGAGTATGTGTCTTTCACGGGCAATATGTCCGGTATGCTGATTGCGGAATACATTCTGAGAGAAAGAACCGTTACGGGCACAATGCCGGAGAATCCTGCGCTGGTAACCACCATTGTAACGACCAATATGGCGCGCGCGATCACAGAAGATTATAATGTAAAATTTATCGAAGTGCTGACGGGCTTTAAGTTCATCGGCGAGCAGATCAAACTCTTTGAACAGAGCGGTTCCAATAACTACGTATTCGGTCTGGAAGAAAGCTACGGCTGTCTTGCGGGAACCCATGCCAGAGATAAGGATGCCATCGTTGCGGTTATGTGTCTGTGTGAGATGGCGGCATGGTGTAAGAAGAACGGCAAGACCGTGTGGGATCAGATGATCGCGCTGTATGAGAAATACGGTTACTTCAAGGAGAGCCAGTATTCCATCACCATGAAAGGTATCGACGGTGCGAAAGAGATCGAGGATCTGATGAATAAACTCAGAAGTAATCCGCCCAAGAATTTCGGCGATCTGAAAGTAAAAGAGTTCAGAGATTATACTACGGGAAAGACATTGAATCTGGAGACGGGAGAAACAGGAGAAACAGGACTTCCGCAATCCAACGTACTCTACTTCGACCTGACGAACGATTCCTGGTGCTGTGCACGTCCGTCCGGTACGGAACCGAAGATCAAGTTCTATATGGGCGTGAAGGGCAGCAGTCTGGAAGATGCCGATGATAAGCTGAATAAATTGACAGAAGATCTGAAAGCATATCTCTAAGAGCAGGGGGTGCGACCGGAGAATCTCATGGAGAATGCCGGAAGAGATCATAGATTGTGGTGAAAATCGCCCTGCGTAAAGCAGGGCGATGATCATTTAGGCGGCTGATATAGGGTTATGATGCAGATCGCGCCATGCGTTTGAATTTGATGCATGGCACCGGAGACCGTGCTAAGGCTGCGCGTGGAGATAGTACATGGGAAATAACATATTCAGGATCAGTAATTTCACAAAGACCGTCAACTATCTTAAGAAAAACGGTGTACGGCATGCTTATTATGCGGCGCGGGAACGGATAGAAGAGGAGAGAAAGGCGGATTATTTTTACAGAGAACCCTCTGTGGATACTCTGGAAGCGCAGCGTGCGGAGACGGCGGACTATTCCGAATTGTTCAGTATTGTGGTGCCGGCTTATGAGACGGATGAGCGTTTCCTGCGGGAGATGATAGATTCCGTGCGCAGGCAGAGCTATCCCGGATGGGAATTGATCATAGTGGATGCGGGAAGCAGCGATACTGTGGAGAAGACGGTGAGAGAGATTACAGATACCGCCGGAGAGAAGCGTATCAGATACAGCCGTTTGACAGAAAATAAGGGTATATCCGATAACACGAATGCAGGCATCGAGCAGGCGGCAGGGGACTATATTGCGCTGCTTGATCATGACGATCTGCTGGCTCCCGATGCCCTGTATTATATGGTAAAAGGAATCCGGTATGCAAAGCAGGAAGGTGTGACACCGGCGCTTGTCTACACGGATGAAGATAAATACGAAAATGATAACAAGTGTTATAATACTCCACACAAGAAGAAAAAATTGAATTTGGATTTAATTTTATCCAATAATTATATATGCCATTTCACGGCAGTGGAAGCAAAGCTCATGAAAAGTCTGCAACTGCGCAGGAAATTCGATGGTGCACAGGATTATGATCTGGTACTTCGGGTGATAGACCGGTTGTACGGCTCGAATATGCGCGGTGACCTGAATAAACAGGTGATTCACATACCGAAGGTCTTATATCACTGGCGCTGTCACGCAGATTCCACGGCGGCAAATACGGCCAGCAAATCATACGCCTATGAAGCGGGCAAAGCGGCGCTTGCGGATTTCTGTAATCGGCGGGGATGGCATGTTCTGGTCGGACACGGACTGCACCTTGGTTTCTATGACATTACTTATCTGCCGGATATCCTGACGGTCAGGGAGGACATCGGTATCGTGGGCGGCAGGATCTTAGATACCCATGGCAGGATATGCGGCGGTGCGATGGATGATGACGGCAGCTGTCTCTATAAGGGACTGCATAAGGAATATAGCGGGGGTTCCACGCACAGGGCGTCACTGAAGCAGGATGTGGCGGCGGTTGACCCGCGGTGTATGCAGATCAGACCGGAGCTGCGGGAGATATTTACACAGATTACGGGGATCTCGTATGAAGAGAGAATGATTCGCTGCAAGGCGGGCGGCGTAAGCGTTACGGTGCGGATCGCAGATGTGTCCCGACTGATCTGTGATGATGCAGGTTACCGTAAACTGGGTATGGAATTGGGAAGAGCGGCGGCAAGTCTGGGGTACCGTGTATTATGGGATCCGCAGATTACAGTGCGCAGGGATAAACGGGCATAAGCGGAAAGGGTATGGTACGGAAGATATGGCACAAAGGATACGTTCGACTGTCGTGATTCCGAATTATAACGGAATCGATTATATTGAGAAATGTCTGCGTTCTTTGACGGGAGAACCGGCGCGGATTATTGTGGTGGATAACGGATCCACGGACGGCAGCAGGGAAGCGGTGCAGCAATTTCCCCAAGTGGAACTGATCAGCCTCGAACGGAACTATGGCTTCTGCAAAGCGGTCAATGAGGGCATAGAAGCAAGCGATACAACATATGCTATTTTATTAAATAATGACACGGAAGTGCAGGCAGGTTTCGTCAGGGCATTAGAGCAGGCCATGGAAGGGCATCCGGAAGTGTTTTCCGGATCGGCACAGATCAGAAGTATGCATACGCCGGAGCTGATGGACGACGCGGGAGATTTCTATTGTGCTCTCGGGTGGGCATTTGCCCGCGGTAAGGACAAGCCGGTGGAGGAATATCAGAGAAAATACAGAATATTCGCGGCCTGTGGCTGCGCGGCGATCTATCGGAGGAAACTGTTCCGGGAGATCGGCAACTTTGATGAGAATCATTTTGCTTATCTGGAAGACGTTGACCTGGGGTATCGCGCCGGAATCTACGGATATCGCAATCTCTATATTCCCGAGGCTGTGGTATACCATGCAGGAAGCGCTGTTTCCGGTTCGCGGCATAACGAATTTAAGGTGGACCTGTCCGCAAAGAATAGTGTATATCTGGCGTACAAGAATATGCCGCCACTACAGCTTCTGCTGAATATGCCGTTTCTTCTTGCGGGTTTTGCAGTAAAAGCTGTTTACTTTGCAAAGAAAGGACTCGGCGGAGTCTACTGCAAAGGGTTGTACAAGGGAATTAAGCTGTGCGTATCCGAGGAAGGAAGGGCGCACAGGGTGCGCTATGACAGGGAGAACCTCCACAGTTATATCCGTTTGCAATTGGAATTATGGGTCAATATATGGTGTTGTTTGCTTGGCTGATAACGGTAGGTTGTGTTTTTGATCGAAATATTGTAAAATAGATTGAAAAATCAGAGATTTTTCAATCGCAAATTTGTGCCGACGCTGTTAGCGTCTTGGCTTACAAATTCGCAGGCTGTGAGAAAGGCATGGGTATAGATTGAAAAGTCTTTCCGGCACGGGGCTTAGAATATGATTAAAGATAACCAGAAATATTTTAACAGATTGCACGTAGTGCTGGATGCCGTGATTATAGCGGTTTCCTATATGCTGGCATGGTATATCCGGTTTGCCAGCCCTATTTCTTACATCGACGCTTCCGTCGGTGTACTTTCCATGACTACATATTTTAAGATGCTCTATGTGATCGTGCCGGGTTATCTGATCCTGTATTATAATTTTAATCTGTATACGCCGAAGCGTGCGACGGTTCATAAATATGAGATACTCAACATTTTTCAGGCAAATGTGGTAGGAATGATCCTGCTGATGGCGGGGTGGTATCTGGTGTCGCAGATTCATTTCTCCAGAGCCATGATGGCGTATTACTTTATCATCAACATTCTGCTTACGACTCTGGGGCGTTCTCTGATCCGCACATTGCTGCAATATTTCCGTGAAAAAGGCTATAATCTGAAATACATTCTGCTGGTGGGCTATTCCCGCGCGGCGGAAGAGTATATCAATCGAATCAACTCTAATCCCCAATGGGGATATGTGGTGCGTGGCATACTGGATGACAGTGTACCCAGCGGCACGCTGTATAAAGGGGTTAAAGTAGTAGGAAAAATCGAAAACCTGCTCTATATACTGCCGCAGAATAAGCTGGACGAGATTGCCATTACGCTGTCTTTGAAAGATTATGACAATCTGGAGCATATTGTGGATATCTGTGAGAAATCGGGTGTTCATACCAAATTTATTCCGGATTATAACAGTATGTTTCCGAGCCGTCCTTACACGGAAGATCTGATGGGGCTTCCGGTGATCAATATTCGATATGTGCCGCTTACGAATACGCTCAACTGGATCGCCAAGCGTGTGGTGGATGTGGTCGTGGCGCTAATCGGGCTTGTGGTGTCGTCCCCTGTTATGCTCATATCGGCATTTGCGATCGGGTGCACGTCCAGAGGGCCGATTATTTTCAGACAGGAGCGTATCGGTCTGCATAATAAACCCTTTAAGATGTATAAGTTCCGTACCATGGAAGTGCAGAAACCGTCCACGGAGCAGCATGGCTGGACGACCAAGGACGATCCGCGTGTCACGAAGGTCGGCAAACTTCTGCGCAAGACAAGCATAGATGAACTTCCACAGCTTTTTAATATACTGAAAGGCGACATGAGTGTGGTAGGTCCCAGACCGGAGCGCCCGCAGTTCGTGGAGAAGTTTAAGGAGGAAATTCCCCGTTATATGGTGAAACATCAGGTAAGACCGGGGCTCACCGGATGGGCACAGATTAACGGTTATCGTGGTGATACTTCCATCAAACGCAGGATTGAGTACGATATTTTCTATATTGAAAACTGGACCATGTCCTTCGATATTAAGATTATGTTTCTGACGATTTTTAAGGGCTTCATTAATAAAAATGCCTACTAGTGGGATAATAATCTGAAAAGCTGATCGGGTTCACGATTCTTAAGAAAAAGGAAAGATTTATGGAATAAATGCCGATTATGTTGCAATTATGTCAAGATATAGTATAATCATAGTTGTACCTACGCTACAGCTTGACTTTTTATGTTATTGTATGAGAAAATATCAGTTGGTATTATTTATGTTACTATGAGCGGCGAAGCCGTGAATCGAAACTTATTTACGACTATGTTTAAATTAAGGGAGTACGACGTATGGCTAAGTATTATGAAGATGAATATGAAGATGAGCGTCCGAGAAAGAAATCTTCCTCCGGAAGCGGGAACAGGAACGGCGGTAAACGTCCGGCAGGGAAGAAAGGTTCCGGAAAGAAGTCTTCTAAGAAGCAGCAGGCTAAAAAACAGCGCACAAGAATTATTATTTTCGTGATAGAGATCATTATCCTCGTGGTTGCCGTGTTTGTCCTCTATGCCGTTATGTCGGCAACGACGAGCGGTAAGGTAAAGATAGATGAAGGCGATATCATCATCAACGATACGGTCAAGAAGGCGGAAGAGACTACGATGAAGGGCTATCGGAATATTGCCCTGTTTGGTGTGGATTCTACGTCCGGCGCTTTGACGAAGAATACACGAAGCGACACGATCATGATTGCTTCCATCAATCAGGATACGGGAGAATGTAAACTCGTATCGGTATATCGTGATACTTATCTGAACCTGAGTAACGATTCGTACAATAAATGTAATGCGGCCTATGCAAAGGGTGGTCCGGAGATGGCGATCAGCATGCTGAATATGAATCTGGATATGAATATCACGGATTTCGTCACGGTAGGTTTTGCCGGGCTCACGGATACCATTAACGCGCTTGGCGGTGTATATATTGATGTGGATGACGCGGAGATCAACCACTTGAATAACTATCAGCTCTGTATCGCTGAGGATCTGAAACGTTCCTATACACCGGTTTCATCTACGGGATATCAGCTTCTGGACGGTCTGCAGGCAACCGGCTACTGCCGTATCCGTTATACGGCGGGTGATGATTTCAAGCGTGCGGAGAGACAGAGAGAGGTTCTTTCGGCGGTAGCGGATCAGGCGAAGAAGGCCTCCCTTCCGGCGCTGACGGAGACGGCAAACTCCGTGTTTGATGAGGTATACACCTCTCTGGATCTGTCGGAGATCGTGGAGATGCTGGGCAATGTGGGTAGTTACTATATTGCCGATAATGCGGGATTCCCGCAGGAGTCAAACCGCGCGACCGGTACGATCGGTTCTAAAGGCTCCTGTGTCGTTCCGGTCAGTCTGGAAGACAATGTTAAGTGGCTGCATCAGTTCCTGTTTAATGATTATGATTATCAACCTTCTGCGACAGTGAAGGAGTGCAGTGATAAGATTTATTCCGATACGAACGGATATCTGAAAAAATAATGGAGCAAGGGGCCTATTATTGCAGGCCCCTTTTATTTCATTGATCAAATTATGACAGAGGAGAGACGTGTGGATAAAGTAGATGTTATCATCCCAGCCTATAAGCCCGACCACCGATTTCTGACGCTGATCGAGCGTCTCGAGCATCAGAGTGTTCCGGTCAACAGGATCATTGTTATAAACACGGAACAGAAATATTTCGATCGGTTGTTATATTATAGTACTTCTTTTCAAAAAAATTATCAGAATGTAGTGGTGAAGCATATATCGAAGAGAGAGTTTGACCACGGCAAGACAAGAAATAAAGGAGTACAGCTTTCGGACGCGGATTATTTCATTATGATGACGGATGATGCCGTTCCTGCGGATGATTATATGGTGGAAGAACTGCTTGATCAGCTTCATCAGGATCAGGTGGCGGTGGCATATGCCAGACAGCTTGCGGGCGAGGGCAGCAGTGAGGTTGAGAAGTATACGAGGAATTTCAATTATCCGGGCGTGTCTTCGGTCAAGACGAAGGCGGATCTCGAGACGCTCGGTATCAAGACATTTTTCTGCTCCAACGTGTGTGCGGCTTATAACAGGGAAATTTTTGATACACTGGGCGGGTTTGTCAAGCATACAATATTTAATGAGGATATGATCTATGCCGCGAAGGCTGTCGAGGCAGGATACGGCATTGCGTACACCGCGCAGGCGAAGGTCTATCACTCGCACAATTATAATTGCAGAGAACAGTTTCACAGGAATTTTGATCTGGGCGTTTCGCAGGCACAGCATCCGGAAGTGTTTGCGGCCTATCCGTCGGAATCGGAGGGCATTCGTCTGGTCAGGCAGACAGCCGGACATCTGCGCAAACTGAACTTAAGACGGCAGATTCCGTATCTGATCCTGCAAAGCGGGTTCAAGTACATGGGATATCTGTTTGGCAGACATTATCAGGCGCTGCCGAGAAAAGTAGTTGTTGCCATGTCATCCAATAAAGAATATTGGAGATAACGTATCAGGTTAAATGATCAGGAGGATAAGAACATGTGTGGAATCGTAGGATATATCGGAACCAAACAGGCAGCCCCCATTATTTTAGACGGACTTTCCAAGCTGGAGTACCGTGGATATGATTCGGCGGGTATGGCGGTCTATGACGGTGATAAGATCCAGATTACGAAGTCGGTTGGAAGATTGAAGGTACTGGAAAATCTCACCCATGGCGGCGAGACTATGCCCGGCGTATGCGGAATCGGTCACACCAGATGGGCAACCCATGGGGTTCCCAGCGATACGAATGCTCATCCCCATTTTAACACGGCAGAGACGATCACTGTGGTACATAACGGTATCATTGAGAATTATCTGCATCTTCGGCAGATGCTGACCGATAAGGGATATCAGTTTGTCTCCGAGACAGATACGGAGGTACTGGCGCATCTGCTGGATTACTACTATAAAGGAAATCCGCTGGAAGCAGTGACTAAGGTGCTTCACCGTGTGGAAGGGTCTTACGCGCTGGGCATTCTCTTTGCGGATTGTCCGGATCAGATTTTTGCGGCGAGAAAAGATTCTCCGCTGATCGTGGGACAGAATGAAGACGGCTGTTTTATCGCTTCCGATGTGCCCGCTGTTTTAAAATATACGAGAAAAGTTTACTATGTGGATAATCAGGAAGTGGTACGCCTGCGTGCGGATCATATGCATTTCTATACGGTAGATGAGGAGGAGACGAGCAAAGAGCCCGTCACCATCGAGTGGGATGCCAATGCTGCGGAAAAGGCGGGATACGAGCATTTTATGCTTAAGGAAATGTATGAGCAGCCCAAAACCGTGACGGATACGTTGATGCCGCGGATTCAGAAGAATGACATTGTGATAGAAGAGTTAAATATGACGGATGATGAGCTGGCTGCGATCCGGAAGATCCATATCGTGGCATGCGGTTCGGCATATCACGCGGGTATGACGGGTAAATATGTGATCGAAGGTCTGGCACGTGTTTCGGTAGAGGTAGACCTTGCATCGGAGTTCAGATACCGCAATCCCATTCTGGAGGAGGGCGCTATGGTGGTGGTAATCAGCCAGTCCGGTGAGACGGCGGATACACTGGCGGCGCTTCGGGAGTCCAAGGCGCGCGGCTTCAAGGTGCTGGGCATCGTCAACGTAGTGGGAAGCTCTATTGCCAGAGAAGCAGATAATGTCATGTATACATGGGCAGGACCGGAGATCGCCGTTGCCACCACGAAGGCTTACAGTGCACAGCTGATCGCTCTGTATCTGCTCGCGATGAAACTAGGCAGAGTGCGCGGGCAGATCGACGATAAGACTTTTGCTTCTCTGCTGGGAGACCTGAAGCGCCTGCCGGATCAGATTGAAATGCTTCTCAACAATAAGTTAAAGATACAGAAATTCGCCAATCGCTATGTGGGTGCCAAAGACGTGTTCTTTATCGGCAGAGGCATTGATTACGCAATCTCTCTGGAAGGCTCTCTGAAATTAAAGGAGATTTCCTATATCCATTCTGAGGCCTATGCGGCAGGAGAATTGAAGCACGGGACGATCTCATTGATCGAGGAGGGAACGCTTGTTGCGGCTGTCTCCACGCAGCCGGAGCTGTATGCGAAGACGATCAGTAATATGGTGGAGGTCAAAGCGAGAGGGGCATTTGTGCTGGCGGTTACCTGCGAGGGGAATAAAGAGATCGAGAAGGCGGCTGATTATGTGATCTATATTTCGGAGACGAATCCGTATTTTGCTAATTCGCTGGCGATCATACCGCTGCAGTTGTTTGGGTATTATGTGTCCGTTGGGAAAGGGTGTGACGTGGATAAACCTAGGAATTTGGCGAAATCGGTGACGGTGGAGTAGGAGTGGTGTGACTTATTATATAGGCTGAGAGGGCAGATTGCGCAAAATGTTCTCTTGTGTCCGGCTCCGTCATATGGAGTTTCTAAATATTCCGGAGATGTTGTGAAAGACGGACGCAACCGCCCGACATTCGCCATCCGGGCTCAGGTCGGGCTTTTCGGGACATCCGTGTCCCGAAATTGCTGGGTACTGAGCGGAATATTAAGAAACTCTCATATTCCTACGCAGGACAGCTTCGAGAACATTTTGCGCAATCTGCCGGCGTAGTTCTTAAAAAAAAGAGCTTCATCCTGAGAAATATATGGGTGAAGCTTTTTGTTTGGAAAAATTTTTTATTAAAAACACAAATTCAATAAAAATTCATCACAATTTATACACAATTAGATAATATACTGACTTCAAGGTCAAAGAAAAAACGGTGCTAAACCGCATGATATATACGGAAAGGAGTCAATGCTATGTACGACAACAATAACTATCCAAACACAAACTACGGATCGCAGAATAGCGATCAAACGACACAGAATCAAAACAGTAATCTTCCGACCGGTAATTTCCAGAACAGTGCTTCGCAGAACAGCAATCCTTACGGCAGCCGGAATAACGGGGATTATTACAGGAATGTATATCCGAATAACACGTACTCCCAGCGGGCGATGAACAATCCGTATGAAAATCACAACGGGAGCTATCGATACGGTAATACCTACCCTAACGACTATGCGCAGTCGAATGCACAGTCAGGAGCGGGCAAGGAGAAGCAAAAGAAAGCAAAGAAGACATCCGGCGGCGGTTTTCTGAAAAAGGCAATGGTCAGCATATCGTTGGGACTGTTGTTCGGTGTGTTTGCCGGACTGGGAGTGTGGGGCGTACAGACGCTGACTGGCATGGCTGATAAGAATCATACGGAGGAGGTTTCACAGGCGGAGGAAACTATATCGGATGGAGTTGCCGCTGTGACCGATAATGTTGCCAAGGAAATCGAGGAAAGTAACGATATAGTTAAGAGCGGCCTGCACGTGACGGAAAATGTTACGGCAAGCGTGTTTGATGTATCGGAAGTGGCCAAAGAGGTTATGCCGGCCATCGTATCGATCAACAATCATTATTCGGAGAAAATGTCTTATTTCGGGCAGCAGTTCGTTAATGAAGCGGATGCCAGCGGGTCCGGCATCATTGTGGGACAGAACGATGCGGAGCTGTTGATTGCGACTAATCATCACGTGATCGCAGACACGGAGAAGCTGACGGTGCAGTTCGTGGAAGGCAGTGAGGCGGAGGCATCCGTTAAGGGTACGGATGAGAAGATGGATCTGGCCGTAATCGCGGTCAAGATTGATGATATTGAGAAGAATACGCTGAATCAGATTGCGGTAGCGACATTAGGTGATTCCGATTCCCTGGTAGTCGGCGAGCCGGCCATTGCCATCGGTAATTCTCTTGGTTACGGACAGTCCGTTACGACGGGCGTGATCAGTGCTCTTGACAGGACAATCGAGCTGTCAGACGGTGCGGACGGTACATTTATCCAGACCGATGCGGCGATCAATCCGGGTAATTCCGGCGGTGCGCTCCTGAATATGAAGGGAGAAGTCATCGGAATCAACTCCAACAAGATCGGCGGCAGCGCCATAGAGGGTATGGGATATGCCATTCCGATTTCCTCCGCAAGCCCGATCATCGCGGAACTGATGTTAAAAGAGACAAAGAATAAGGTGGCAGAGGACGAAAGAGGTTATCTCGGTATTTCCGGAATCACGGTTACGGACTACGTGATTGAGACATACGGTATGCCGGAAGGCGTCTATATCTCACAGGTGTATGAGAATACGGCGGCAGCCGAAGCGGGACTCCATAAGGGTGATATTATCACAAAGTTTGACGGGGAACAGATCACTTCCATGGATGAACTGCAGCGGGAGCTGGAATTCCACGCCAAGGGTGATACGGTGGAGATCACTGTCATGTCGGTGGGCATTCAGGGGTATGCTGAAAAGACGCTGCAGCTGACATTGGGAAATAAAGTGCAGAATTAATTGCTTATGGAAAATATAGCGTGGTGATATAGCGCATATCATACGGAAAAGGGTGATCCGAGGATCGCCTTTTTCTGTTATGGAAATTGCTTGGCGGATTTTGGGAATAGGCTTTGCTCGTTTTTAGAAATTGTTTACTTGTGAGATGCTCCTTTTTATACTATGATAATAAAGTAAGAGTGGGATCAGTTGCAGGATATGAATAAGCGGAGGTCGGGTATGAACAACGACAGATATGATGATATAAATGAGACAATTGCGGAAGATGAAGGCAGAACCTACGATTTCAGGGAACTGGAGGACGGCGAGGAACAAAGAGAGACGCTCAGAAGCATGAAAAAGGGACAGAGCGGCGAAGCAGACGACCGGAAAGAAGAAAGAGCGGATGATGGGAAGCGCGAAGTGGGAAATGTAGAAGATGAACCGCACAGTGATTACGAGGATGTCTGCTTTATCTGCCGCAGACCGGAGAGCAAGGCCGGCAAGATGTTCCATCTGCCCAATCACATATGTGTCTGCGAAGACTGTATGCATAAGACCATGGATACGGTCAGTCAGTTCGACTATCAGGGGATGCTGAATTACCCCACAATGTCCGATCTCAACAGCGGCAAGGGATTTCCGAATATCAGCTTCGTCAACTTAGCCGATCTTCAGGGAGACGGCGGCATTCCGAATAAGCAGAAGCCGAAGAAAAAGAAGAAGGACGGCGAGAAGGCGGAAATTGACATCAAGAATATCATGCCGCCCCATAAGATCAAAGAGAAGCTGGATGAGTATGTGGTAGGACAAGAGTACGCTAAAAAAGTGGTGTCCGTAGCGGTTTATAACCATTATAAGAGAGTGGCGACCGGCACCATGGACGAGATCGAGATCGAGAAGTCCAATATGCTCATGATCGGACCTACCGGCTGCGGCAAGACGTATCTTGTGAAGACCCTGGCAAGACTTCTGGATGTGCCGCTGGCGATCACGGATGCCACATCTTTGACGGAAGCGGGGTATATCGGCGACGATATCGAGAGCGTGGTATCGAAACTGCTGGCTGCGGCGGATAACGATGTGGAGCGGGCGGAGCAGGGCATCATATTCATAGATGAGATCGATAAGATTGCCAAGAAAAAGAATACCAACTCCAGAGATGTCAGCGGCGAGTCTGTTCAGCAGGGAATGTTAAAGCTGCTGGAGGGTGCGGAGGTGGAAGTGCCCGTGGGCGCGAATTCCAAGAATGCCATGGTGCCGCTTGCGACAGTGAATACAAGGAATATTCTGTTTATCTGCGGCGGCGCTTTTCCGGATTTAGAGGAAATAATTAAACAGAGATTAAATAAACGGACCTCAATAGGATACAATGCCGAATTGCGGGATAAATATGATAAGGAAAAGAATATCCTGAAAAGGGTCACGGTGGAGGATATTAAGAAATTCGGTATGATCCCCGAATTTATCGGCCGACTCCCCGTGGTCTTTACGCTGGAAGGCTTAAGCAAAGATATGATGGTGAAGATTCTTGCCGAGCCCAGAAACGCGATACTCAAACAGTATCAGAAGCTGCTTGAGTTAGATGAAGTAAAGCTGGAATTCGAACAGGGAGCGCTGGAAGCGATTGCCGAGANGGCAATGGAGAAAGATACCGGTGCCAGGGCGCTTCGCGCTATTATCGAGGAGTTTATGNTNGATATCATGTATGAGGTGCCGAAGGATGATAACATCGGCAGGGTAACCATTACANGAGAGTATATCGAGGGAACNGGCGGTCCGGTGATCGATATCAGGAGCAATTCACTGGAACATCCCGACAGGCTGAATGTGGTAGAAGCAACGTAGCATAAGGCTGTTTGTTAAAGAAAATGTTGTGATCGGAACACTATGAGCGATGAATTGCTCATAGTGTTTTCGTATGACAAATATCATTGCTTTTATGCTGCAGAATTCCTTTTATGAAAATTCTCTGTCCAATTCTTCTTCCGTTAATTCTAANCTATGTAACAACATCTGCCTTATTAACTCCAACTCGTCTTTCTTACGTTCCCTATAGTTATGCTCACAATGTCGCCAATACTTACATTTTCTGTTGCTGCATTCTTCTATTTTCTGGCATTTAATTTTATGATAGAACACCCATAACCATATAAATGGAATTGATACATAATAAGCTATTACAAGCCATCCAAAAAAAATAGTAATAAAGCCCNTTTCTTACCTCCTTGTCAATCCCCTTTTCAAATGTTCCATATTTTCTTTCAATCCTNCACTATTTTTAAAATTGTTTTATAAATGTTATTCTATCATTTCTTTCTTGGNCTGACCAGTATAGCGGACAATGTTTCCACTAAAAAATTTTTACAATGATATTGACCTCAATATTGGTCTAAGAAAGGATGAAAGAAATGGAACAGAAATTACGGAGAGATAGAAATATGGGCAACAATCTAAAAGTCCTCCGAGAAAAGCATAATATTTCACAAGAAAAACTCTGCGCTTTATTACAACGCAATGGTTGTGATATTGGTCGNTCTACTTANGCTAAATATGAAAACGGTGAATTGAATATCAAGATTAGCGTTCTTATAGAATTACGCAAAATATATGACTGCACCTATGATGATTTCTTTGAAGGATTAGANATTCAAGAATAGCCAGCCCCGTATGCTAATGTTATGGCACNCTGAGCGGTCAAATTCGGTAGATGTCCAGCCTGATACATTATATAAGAGTAGCGATGTTGCGGGGAAAAATGCCATTTATAAAAAGAATCAGTTTCCCATATCTATAATTTGCGATGTAGTCATCTTGTTGAGAAAAAATAGGGAGCGCATTATAACTCTATAATGATAAAGGAGATGTTCAGATGGAAAGAACGAATGAAAAATACAAGGCATATATTCAGATACTTNAAGAAGAGCTTGTNCCTGCGATGGGATGCACGGAGCCGATTGCNCTTGCGTATGCAGCAGCAAAAGCGAGAGAAATATTAGGAGAGGTTCCGGACAGGGTTGAAATTGGTGCCAGCGGAAGCATCATTAAGAATGTAAAGAGTGTTATCGTGCCGAACACGAATCACTTAAAAGGAATCCCTGCGGCGGCAACGGCTGGGATTATTGCAGGAAAAGCGGAAAAGGAGCTGGAAGTTATCGCAGANGTTTCCGANGAAGAAAAAGTGCGGATGGCGGAATANTTAAAGACNGTTCCAATAAGTGTTGAGCATGTGGACAATGGGGTTACATTTGATATCATTATTGAAGTGAAAAAGGGAGGCTCCTATGCGAAAGTAAGAATTGCNAATTATCACACGAATATCGTTCTTATTGAGAAAGATGGTGAGAAGCTTCTTGACATTCCTGTGGANGGTGAGACAGAAGAAGGATTAACTGACCGNTCGCTTCTTAACATGGNGGACATCTGGGATTTCATTAATACTGTTGATGTTGCAGATATCAAAGAGGTTATCGGACGGCAGATTGAGTATAATACGGCAATTGCAGATGAAGGGCTTAAAGGCGATTACGGAGCAAATATTGGAAGTGTGCTGTTAGACACCTACGGNAATGATGTCCGTACCAGAGCCAAAGCAAGAGCGGCTGCGGGATCCGATGCCAGAATGAACGGCTGTGAGCTTCCNGTTATCATCAATGCAGGCAGNGGNAATCAGGGTATGACCTGCTCACTGCCGGTATTAGAGTATGCGAAGGAATTAGNGTGCGGAGAAGATAANATGTACCGTGCNCTGGCTCTTTCAAACCTGACAGCAATCCATCAGAAGACAGGTATCGGAAGGCTTTCTGCATACTGCGGCGCTGTCAGTGCCGGAGCAGCAGCAGGAGCTGGAATTGCTTATCTTTGCGGCGGCGGATATGAGGAAGTAGTACATACAGTGGTAAATGCGCTGGCAATCGTATCCGGGATGATATGTGACGGAGCNAAAGCATCCTGCGCTGCTAAGATCGCGGCATCGGTNGACGCAGGNATCCTCGGTTATAATATGTTCCTGCGCGGCCAGCAGTTCTATGCCGGGGACGGGATTGTAACTAANGGGGTGGAGAAAACCATCAGCAATATCGGCCATCTGGGAAAAGAAGGTATGCGCGAGACTAATGAAGAAATCATAAAGATGATGATACATGATTAAAGTGATACGCCGTGGTAAAGAAAGCGGCCAGATGGATAAGTGTTCNGCTCANGTGTTTTCAAAACAACTTTTCAGGTTTTTCAGTAATCGCTCTGCAATAGGAGTAAACACCTGATATTTTTTCCAGATCAGATATATTTTCGTTTCAAGTCTTGGGGTAAGCGGACGGAAGGTAAGCCCGCTGCCCCGGCTTGTATCAATCAGATGTTCAAAAGTTAAAAGATAACCCAGNCNCTCTTTGACAAAAATGGAACCGTTATAGGACAGACGGAACGAGCCTTCAAGATGCAGCTCGTCCATTTTGTTTCCGCACCATTTGGAAATATCATGATTCCAGCCCTGTTCTGAACAGAATAGCGGAAGCCCGATCAAATCATCTGCGCAGACAGCCTGCTTTTGTGCCAGCGGACAGTCCTGTGGCATGATAAGACCCCATACATCGGCTTCGGGAAAAGCAAGGTAATGGTACTTTACTGTATTTGGTTCCTGTGCCAGCACCGCGAAATCTATGATGCCTTTATCCAGCTTTTCCGTAACCTGTTCAGTGTCGCCACTGGTTATATGGTAATGCAGGTCAGGACAGGTGTCCTTGAATGTTCTGATTGCGGCGGCAAGATGTCTGACCTGATATGATTCTGCAAGACCAAAGTAGACGTCGCCGCCTAAAACATCATCTAATGTGAGAAATTCAGCAGTAATCTTGTCCGCCATTTTTACCAGATCTTCCGCCCGTTTTCGTAACAGAATACCTTCCTCTGTAAGTTGGATGCTGAAACTGTGCCGCAGGAACAGCTTCTTACCAAGCTCATCTTCCAGAGCTTTTAACTGTTTTGAAAGCGTGGGCTGGGTAACGTGAAGAAGTTCAGCCGCGCGGGTCATATTTTCCTCTCTTGCCACCGCAAGAAAATATCTCATCGTTCTTAATTCCAAGAAGATCCCTCCTGTGATATTCCCAAAATTTATATCATGATATAAATTATAGACATTAGCGAAATGAAAATCAAGAGGATATAATACAGACATAGCAGGAAGGGAGGCGGTCATACGGATGATCTGATTCAGAATTTAGAGGATGCAGGATGTAATTTAGAAACAATCATGGAGGTTTGCAGACTGTATGATAATGGACGGGTTCAGGATGCTGTGAAAACACTGCGGAAACACCGCTGTACCCTGATGGACAGACTGCATGAAAGTCAGGAACGGGTTGATTGTCTCGACTTTTTAGTCCGGCGTATGGAAAAGCAGTAAATAATGAAAAAATCAATGTATAAAGAAAGAGAGGTATATGTAAAATGGCAGATACAGTAAAACTGGAATTAACAGATGAGTGGGATAAGACTTTTCCGAAAAGTGAAAAGGTGAATCACCGTAAGGTGACGTTCCATAACCGTTATGGCTTTACGCTGGCGGCAGATCTTTACGAGCCCAAGGAGGCTGAGGGCAGGCTGGCGGCTATTGCGGTATGCGGCCCCTTCGGTGCAGTAAAGGAGCAGGCAGCGGGTCTGTATGCCCAGACAATGGCAGAGCGCGGTTTTCTTACGATTGCCTTTGATCCGTCTTTCACAGGCGAGAACAGCGGAGAACCCCGGTATATGGCGTCTCCTGATATCAACACCGAAGATTTTCAGGCAGCAGTAGATTTTCTTTCCGTGCAGGACAATGTCGACCCGGAGAAGATCGGAATTATCGGAATCTGCGGCTGGGGCGGTCTGGCTCTGAATGCTGCGGCGCTGGATACCCGGATTAAGGCGACCGTTGCCTCTACTATGTATGATATGACCCGTGTCAATGCAAACGGCTATTTTGATTCTGAGGATTCTGCCGATGCGAGATATGAAAAGAAAAAGGCAATGAACACACAACGGATCACGGATTATAAAAATGGCAGCTATGCACTTGGCGGCGGCGTTGTCGATCCGCTTCCGGCAGATGCCCCTTTCTATGTGGCAGATTATTATGATTATTATAAAACTGACCGTGGCTACCATAAACGTTCCCTGAATTCCAATGGAGGCTGGAATGTGATCGGCTGTATGTCCTTTATGAACCAGCCGATCCTGAAATACAGCAATGAGATCCGCAGCGCCGTTCTGGTGATGCATGGCGAAAAGGCGCATTCCTGCTATTTCAGCCGTGACGCATATGCGGCTATGGTGAAAGATAATCCTTATGCGGATAATAAGGAACTGCTGATCATTCCGGAGGCTGTTCATACGGATCTTTATGATGGGGGCAGCAAAAATGCGATCCCGTTTGACAAACTGGAGCAGTTCTTTGAAAAGAACTTGAAATCCAATAAAAGTGCAAAGGCAAATAACGCCGGATGATGATATTTATTATGATCATGGAAAGCTTATAGCTGAAAATATTGTGTAAAAAAGACCGATAACGTCACGTTTGTCGGGGAGAAAAAGCACTGTTTACAACTTCAAGGTTCTGATTGAATGAGTTTTTATTTTCAGTGTAATTACTATGTTGTATAATAAAGATAAAAGGGGGGAATATCATGAAAGTAAACGCAAAACAAATGGAGTGGACAAGGGCACCCAAGCAGTATACTGTCACAGAGGAACGGGTAGAGATGGTTACGGAACCATTTACGGACTTATGGCAGAGAACATACTATCATTTCCGCAATGATAATGCACCTGTGTTACAGATGAGTACAGATGAAAAGTATTTTTCTTTTGTGGTAAAGACTGAATTCGATACGAAAGTGCGTTATGACCAGAGCGGAGTTATAATGTACCTGAACAGCGACAACTGGCTTAAGGCATCCATGGAATATGAAAATGAACAGATACAGCGTTTAGGCAGTGTTGTGACGAACAACGGATATTCCGACTGGGCTTCTGTGGATGTGGATGCTTCTGTTAAATCCACATGGTTCCGTTTCAGCCGCAGGGACAATGACTTCTGCATTGAGAACTCTACAGACGGGCAGAATTTCAAGCAAATGCGTGTCTGCCATATGTTTAACGTAGAAGATACGATTCAATTCGGGATCTATGCGTGCAGTGCGGAAAATTCTTCTTTTAAGGCAGTATTTACAGATATGGAGATTACGGAGTGCAAATGGCTTCCACACGATGGACAGGCACCGGATGAAGAAGAATAAATCCTAATGGGAATATGGTAGACGGAAGTGGGGGAAAGGAGAGCTTTTCTTTACAGGATATTATCCGGCTGATTCATTTATCCTTTTGGGGATGCCGCTTTCACATGGAACGCCGGACTGACACTTTCCGCAGCCATAACGTACACGATTATTCGGTCCATGGGAAGGAAGTTTGCTTCCTGACACATAAGGACCGCAGAACTGCTGGTTTTTTCCAAGTGCGTACCCTCTTGCTTTGTCTATCGCAGCAGCCGGGCATTTCAGCATGCAGGCACCGCACATATTGCAATATTCGAACGGTTCGCTGTATGGGCGGGTATCTGTATGGAATTCCGCATTAGTGATAACGCTGCCGAAACGGCCTGCCATGCCTTTTTTTGTAATCAGTCCTTTTGAAAGGCCAAACGTTCCAAGCCCTGCTGCGTATGCAGCGTGGCGTTCTGACCAGGTGGAAATATAAGGAGTTATCATGCGCAGTCTGCCCGATGTAGTGGGACAGATCGTTTCAAAGCCTTCATTTTTCAATAAATCTTGAATATAATCAGTAATCTTATCCAGAAAAATCTGACCTTCTATCCTTGCATGAAGCCATTCGGCACTGCACCTTTGGGGAATGGCAGGCTCATAAGGCTCATCTGTTTTATTTCTGTTTGATTCTTTTACGGTTTCCGTAAATGGAAGGAAAAAACTGATTACCGTTTTGGCACCGGGAAGCCACTCCAATGGAGTCATGTATTCCGGATGAATGATCCCTTCTTTTTTATACTCTGTGATAAAAAGATCATCATCGGCACGGGCAAAGCCTACGAGAGGCTCCCCATAAATTTTCATTCCTGCAAGGTTCGGGTATATTGCATCTTCGGCTGAGACAAAATTATCATTGCTGTCCGCCACAAAATTTACAATTCTCTTCACAAGTTCCTCGTTTTTCACTTCTATGCACCTCACGATTCCGATTCTTTTCATTTATCCTATCATACAGGTCTGCTGCTGACAAGATTGGGGTGGGGAGTTAGGACTCGATGAAGGGTAATCAATGGGTTATCATAATTGGGGTTTCCCTTCTTCCTACAGTAAAGAAAGGCATTGTCTGCCCTGGAAAAATACGCTATAATTCTACGCAGAAAAATAGTAGCAGGCTGTTATGCATTAATCAGATGTATAGTGGACTTAGCAGAAGATACATGGAGAGCAGAAGATATGGGAAAGATCAACCGGGAGGATATGCTGGAACTGACAAGGAGAATGACTTTGAAGCGGAACTGTTTTGACAGGATCGCAGGGGCATACATGGACGAAGAGGGATTTGTGGACGGGACGTTCAATAAACATTTCCAGAAACTGTCGGCAAAAGACCAGCAGATCAATCTGGATATTGCAAAAACAATCCCCTTTTCACAGACAAACGTGCAGCTGAAGGAATATGATTTCGAGGAATCGGACAGGAAGCCGGGGAGTATCTGGCAGCTCCTTATGGCACTGAAGGAATGCGGGTTGAAAAATGACGCAATGCTGGACGTGTTTTATGAGGAATTCGGCAGCAGATACCATGCTGATGGAAGCTATGCGGTTTACTTTCTCCATGGAAGCTATGATGTGCCGTTGAAAGCAAACGACAAGGAGAGCCTGTGGGAATCGGAAGAGGTCTATCAGTTCCTGATCTGTGCAGTCTGCCCGGTAAACGGCGATTATGAGCCGGGTGCGCCTGAATGTGGGTTCCTCTTCCCGGCATTTAAGGACAGGAGCAGTGATACGGAGAGGATTGATATTTATGTGGCGGACGGCGATTCCCGAAGGGTAGAGGATTTAAGGAAGATTTTAAACCTTTCTTAAATCTTCCAGTCAGGACTAATTCATACTTTATAAATCCATGTCTTCTAAAGCTTCAGAAAAACTGCTATACCGTTTTGTATTCGGATCTCTACTAATTTGTTTTGCTTCTTCCATAGCTTCAATCACTTCTGGTTTAAACTCGGGATATTTCACTTCAAACGGAATTCCTTTGTCATAGGATAAAGATGGCTTTCAAAAAATGAAAATAATTTAAGTTTTGAAACTAATTGATTGTATATTTTGCGGTATTAGTGATATAATTATATCAATTTCAAAAAAACAAAAAAAATATACTTTTGAAAGCGGGCGGATTCATGAAAATAATTTTGAGAAAACGCTATCTGGACAGAATGGTTGAGTTAAAGGATACTCCGGATATAAAGATTATTACAGGAATCAGACGTTCCGGGAAATCTCAGCTGATGCAGGCTTATGTGGAATATTTACGGAATCATTTTGATAATGTCAATATTATTTTTGTTGACTATATGGATTTGGCATTTGAAGAAATCAAAGAGTATCATGCACTCCATAATTATATAGAGGAGCGATATCAGGCAGGAAAAGCGAATTATGTTTTTGTGGATGAGGTGCAAATGTGTCCCGGGTTTGAGCTGGCCATTAATAGCCTGTATGCAAAAGGAAAATATGATATTTATCTAACAGGGTCAAATGCCTTTTTATTAAGTGCGGATTTGGCAACGCTTTTTACCGGAAGATATATTGCAGTTCCCGTGTTCCCTTTTAGCTTTGAGGAGTATTGTGAATATTATAGCGACATAAAGGATAGAGAACAGCTTTTTGAGGATTATTCTGTGAACGGTGGACTGGCAGGTTCTTATGTATATCGAACAGAGACAGATCGGACAAATTATATTAAAGAAGTTTATGAAACAATTGTAACCAGGGATCTTGTACAGAAATATCATCTTTCGGATATTATGGTACTGCAGCGACTCAGTGAATTTCTAATGGACAATGTCAGCAATTTAACCTCTCCCAATAAGGTGAGTAATATCTTGTCCGCAAACCTGATTGCCACCAATCATATGACGATTGGAAAGTATATCAGGTATTTGTGCAATGCTTTCGTCTTTTATGATGTTAAGCGGTACGATATTCGGGGAAAGAAGTATCTGGAATCTTTGGATAAGTTTTATTTATGTGATACGGGAATCCGCTATGCAGTACTGGGCAGCAGAAATATAGACTATGGACGAATATATGAAAATATTGTCTGTATCGAACTTCTGCGAAGAGGTTTTGAAGTCTATGTGGGTAAGCTGTATCAGAAAGAAATAGATTTTGTGGCGCAATGTGGGAGTGAAAAAATATATATTCAGGTCAGTGATAATATTACCGGTGAACACACGTTCAGGCGGGAGATTGATCCTCTTTTGAGTATACGGGACGCATATCCTAAGAAAGTAATTGCCAGAACAAGGCATCCGAAATACACATATGAAGGGATTGAAATATGTGATATTGCAGAATGGCTGCTGGAGAAATGAGGTGTATAAATAATTTCGTAGTATGGTGGCAATAAACATAATACCCCGGGGATTAAGCTGCAATAACAGGACATCCAATGCAGGCATAGCATAATAGAGAAGATATGCAGAGGGAACAACCCATGACCTGTAAGGAAAAAATATTATCCAACGAGTATGCTGATTTGATTACGGATTATGTGATGGCAGACGATCTGTCGGCAACGACGCCGGTCGATTTCTGTTTCCATGAAATTGATGAGTACTATGGTGTGGCCAATGTAAACCGAGCCATGATACCGCCTATGTCTATCGGTGTCTACAGCTATACCTCGATTCCGTCCGTGTATGGACTTATGCAGATCGGGGACGGTATCGGCGGGCAGTTTTTTAATCCGGAGAGTCTGGCAGAGACAGGGAGCATTCGGGTGCAGAATCCGCCGTTGTCCCTTCAGGGATCCGGTGTTATACTTGGATTTGTAGATACGGGGGAGCGTGTTATTATATTGTCAAGTTAGTAAGACCCCAGTAAATACAAGGGATTCCGCTAATTTAGTCCTACGAAAAAATGCCATATGGCATGAAGATTTGACGGTAGGACAGGCCTGTTTTATTTAAAAATCTATTGGGAAATGACGGTTTGCAATAACGTAACACAAGGCGGTTCGTTAAAGGAAATGTTATTTCTCATGTATAAGTATTCTATATAGGACTGAATTGGCTTTAGATTTACCGGCTGATGCAGTCCTATTTCTTTGCCCGGAAGATAGGAAGCAGAAACGGAAAACGAGAGCCAGACTGCCCTATAGAGAGTTTAGACATTCAGGGAGGATATTTTATGCAGTTAGTGATAGCGGAAAAGCCCAGCGTGGCACAGTCGATTGCCCGTGTGATCGGCGCAGGTGGGAGAAAAGACGGATATATGGAGGGGAACGGTTACATTGTTTCATGGTGTATCGGGCATCTGGTTGAGCTTGCACAGCCGGACGCTTATTTTGAAGCGTGGAAAAAGTGGAATTATGAGAGCCTGCCCATGATACCGGAGGAATGGCAGACAGAGGTAAAGGGTGAAACAGCGGCGCAGTACAAGGTATTAAAAGGACTTATGCACGATACAAGGGTAGACAGCGTTGTGTGTGCCACGGATGTTGGATAGTGCGGAGGGGTGACAAACAAATACAAATAAAAAAGGGACTTCCTCAATCCTTAAAAGGCTATGACAGCAACGGTTATAGTCTTTTTTCATGCGGTAATTACCGTATGAAATGAAAGTGCATTTCCCCAAGCAGAGAAATACCCACCCACAATATTTCGCAATCTAAAAACCCGACAACTATCGGACAAAAAAATATTAAAACAATATCAAAACATAAATGCTATCACTTACAGTTTCACCACTCCCCCACTACCAACAGGAGGAAAGAGAAAGAGAGATAGAAAAGCAAAAGAAAGAACCAAAGAAAAGTAAAAGACAGAGAAAAAAGAATATATGTCAGTTATCAATCAATCATATCAATCAATACTGTTACATCTAACCATAGATGTACCACCACAGGGAGGGCAAAGAGCATGAACAAAGAGCAGGAACAGCAGATTGTAGACTATTACAGTACCGCAGATAAATATATCCGCAGTAAGCTACACTCTAATGCGCATCAGAGCGTATTTACCAAAGAAAACGATAAATACCAGTGGCTTGTGTTGGAGCAGAAAAGCCAAAACCAAGTTGAGGTAAGGCAGACCGACAATCATGGAACTATCACAGCAAGGGATAACTACGAACTCACAAGAAATATTCCTAAGTGCGTGGGCGTGGAACGCTTGTGTGAGGGGGCAAATATGCAGATACCTTTTACTGCTGATGAAATCAACCTAATATATCAGTTTGGGGAAAAGAGCAAAGCGGAAACGTGCGCCAGTTTATCCGCTATTCTTCCGCAGATAAAGGACAGTGACACAAGGCATATAGTAAACTCCACTTTGAAGAAATTAAATGCCCTGTCAGAGGAAACGTGTGCAGAATTGACCGCTACCACTAAAAGACGGAAAATCACCGAGCGTGACCATTCCATACGGGCCAGATTGGAAAAGGCAAAGGAACAGTCAAAACAGCCGATAGTTGCCGAGCGAAAAAAGCACAGAACCAACACTAAGGGAAAGGGGGATATGGATTTATGAAACTCTCACGATATGAGCAGGAAACAATCGTCAATTACAATGCAGGAGAACAGACCGCCACTGTCTACACAAGGGATAAGGCAGTTATGAGGAAACTTGACACGCTTGTTGCCGACTTCCCCGATACATACAAGCTGTTAGAACAGGACGAAGTATCTAAAACCTATTCCCTTCCGAAATCATACGTCAGCTACCGCAAACCGAAAAAATTAAATGAGGAACAGAGGGAACAGGCAAGAAAAAAGATGTTAGAGATAAATTCCAAGAACGATAAGCATTTATAAAATGGGGATATAATTGTCTTATAGTTTTTGGTCATTGGCAGAAGGGATATATTGGACAATATCACTTATTTGGCAATCTAAAATTCGGCATAAATCATTCAGAGTTTTGGTAGATACATCTTTGTTATGCTTTAATCGGTGGAGCGTACTATTTGATATATGATGTTTGGTTGTGAGCGTGTACCAGCTTTCATTAGATTGTTCCAATGTTTTCCAAAATGGAGAATAATCTACCATGTTCATTGTAACGCGGCGGGGAAGGTCGGGTGGGACAATTTTCCGGGTTTTCCCTGAACGCTTTTTTTGACCGTGCTTTTGCGAGATTTATGCTGAACATCAAGGGGCAGTGCAGCCACAGGATTGAATTGGGTAAAGACGCCCTGGGCAATATCCAGCGGATCAGCAATGCCCTTGCAAAGATATCGGAAGAACTTAAAAAAGCGCGGCAGAAGCTGGAAAATGTACAGCGGCAGCTTGCCGTTGCAAAAGAGGAAGTGGAAAAACCTTTTGTGAAGGAAGCGGAGCTGAAGGATAAGTTAGAGCGTCTGGCAGAATTAAATGTGCTGTTAAATATGGACGAAAAAAGCCCTGTGGATGCAGCCGGACTGGACGAAGAGGATCGGGAGGACGGAGCAGTGCAGGCAGAAGAACCGGAGGATTCATGGGAAGAGGAGAAAGGGTATGCCTGTGAGACAGGAAAAGGGTATTTTGCGATACAGGAGACGGAAGGAGGATATGACTATACTTTTTACGATCAGGATTATAAAGCACTGGACGGCGGCGTGTACGAGAACCCGGATATTCCTATATGGGAGGCGGCAGAGGAGATCCTTGCGGATGAAGGAATACCGTCGGAAGAAATGGTGACAGTAGGATATGGCTGGCTTATGGAGAAAGCAGAACGGGCCGGGCAGGCAGAGATCGAGGAAGTAAAAAACGGGAAAAGGAAATCTGTGCTTGCGGACCTGAAAGAGCGGCAGACCAAGATAAAACGGCGGGAAAATACGGCAGATAACGCAAAAGAATATGAAAGAAAGGGGCAGGCATTATGAGCGGAGAAAATCAATTTGCAGTTTACCAGATGAAGCATACACCTGAGACGAGGCAGATCCGTTTCCGTTCCTATCAAACGCTGTTGGAGAGGGGAATCCGGATAAGGCAGGAAGATTATGAACAGGTATATACGGGAATCCTTTCTCCGCAGGACAGCCCGGAGAGCGTCAGGGAGCGGCTGGACAGGCAGCCGCCCCGCTCCTTTGCCGGGCATTCAGTGAGCGTCAGCGATGTGCTGGTGTTTCACAGGGCAGGGACGGTTATCTCTTACTATGTGGAAAAGACCGGGTTTACCGTGATAGAGGATTTTATCAAAAAGGAAAGCAGTTCATACGGGTCAGCAGTTACCATAGATACGGCCAATTTCCAGATCGAGGGGAAGGCCGGGAGCTGGCTTGCCTTTGACAGTATCAGGCTGGAGGGGCAGGAATTTTTCCTTATGGAGCATGAAACTTATGGGAAGGAAGCCGCATGGGTGGTGGTGGACGGAGCCGGGAAGCTGGCAGTGGATAACGTCAGGAACGGTTTTAATCAGGAAGTAATGGGAAAGCTGGAAGAGTATCTCCACGCAGAACAGCAGGAAGAGGACAGGCAGGAAAAGATTCAACAGCAGCCTGATCCGGCAGAACAGGAGAAGCCGTGTCCGCAACAGGAAATGGATAGGACAGATAAGCCACGGCTTGATAACTGGCAGAAGTACATGGAGAATGGGGAATATTTAAGAAGTGCGGAGATCAGCGAAGAACAGAATTACAATATGATAGACGGAAGGAAAAATAACGGATATAAGGCTCCAGCTGCTACAAACAGTATGCAGCCCAAAAAGAGGCCGAAAGGCAGGCAGTCGGTGCTGGCAAAGCTGCATAAAAAGCAGGCGGAGATTGCAAAACGAAGCGGAAAAAGGGAACGTCAGCAGGTGGCGGAAAATGATATGGAGCGGGAGCGGAAATAGAAGAGGGAGTGTCTGGCGGTGTGATGCCGGAGGCTCCCTCTTTTATGTGCGCCCAGTATGGGCGCAATCTAATCGGTGAAAGTCCGTAACACGCCCTAGTAGTGGGAAGTGTATAGCCAAGAGCAAGGGTGTCCATTGAGAGGTGGAATCTGAAGAAAGCTGGAGGCAAAGCTCTGGTCTGACGAACAGAAATCACATCAGGCTACAGTTAGGGATAAGACTGCATAACAAGTTGAAGTCCAATAGCTACTCGGAACTAATTGTGGTATATGTGGCAGATATATGGAGTGAAAGATTGCGTTCTTACCTGGGGAGATCTTACAGGTAGATGAAAACAGAGTATGAAATCTATAGTAACAACGAACTGTAAGAAGTCAGCAGAGGTCATAGTACCATTGTGGTTGCAAACGCAGTGGGAAGGACTGAACTTTAGGAGATGTGAGTAAATGAATGTGACTAATGACAGATTTAAGGACAGACAACTTCATATTGAGGACTATCTGCAAATGGTATCGACGGAATCGAAAGAGTATGCAGAAGTGTCCGCCTGTCAGAGGATTGCTGAAAACAACCGCATCATCACAGACTTTCAGACGGACAGACTGATGGAGAAGATTTTACAGCCAGCTAACCTAAACGATGCATACAGGAAAGTAAAATCTAACAAAGGAGCAGGCGGTGTTGATGGGATGAACGTGGATGAACTTCTGCCGTTCCTCAGAGATAACCAAGTGCAGCTAATCCAGCAGTTAAAGGAGGGAAAATATAAACCCAACCCAGTCCGCAGGGTAGAGATACCCAAAGAAACAAAAGGCGAAATCCGGAAACTGGGAGTACCGACAGTGGTTGACAGAGTATTTCAGCAGGCAATTACACAGGTGCTGTCCCCGATATATGAGGAGCAGTTTTCAGAAAACAGCTTTGGCTTTCGACCAAAGAGAGGTGCGCATGACGCACTGAAACAATGCCAGCAGAACGTCAATGATGGATATGTGTATGTCGTGGACATGGATTTAGAAAAGTTTTTTGATACGGTATGCCAGAGTAAGCTGATAGAAGTGTTATCAAGAACCATCAAAGACGGGCGGGTAATATCGCTGGTACACAAATATCTCAATGCAGGGGTTATCAGCAGAGGGGTGTTTGAAAAGGCGGAAACAGGGATGCCACAAGGGGGACCGTTAAGTCCGTTACTTAGTAACATCATGCTGAATGAGTTGGATAAGGAATTGGTACGCAGGGGGCACAGATTTGTGAGATATGCGGATGACTGCATGATTTTCTGTAAAAGCAGAAAGAGCGCAGAGAGAACCCTTGGAAATATCATTCCGTTTATTGAGGGGAAACTTTTTCTGAAAGTGAACCGGAAGAAAACAAGCGTGGCACATATCAGTAAAGTAAAATACCTTGGATACGCATTTTACCGTTACAAAGGGAAATGCAGATTTCGGGTACATCCAAAGTCAGTGGAAAAGATGAAAGATAGAATCAGGGAACTGACAAAAAGAAGTAATGGATGGGGAAATGAATACAGAGCCATGAAACTGACGCAGTTTGTCAGAGGATGGGTAAATTATTTCTTACTTGCTGATATGAAAGGACTGCTTGAAAAGACGGATGAATGGCTGCGTCACAAGATAAGGGCGGTCTACTGGAAGCAATGGAAGAAAGTCAAAACACGACACCGCATGATAAAGAAATATGGAATGCCAAAATGGAAAGTACATGAAATGGCAAACTGCCGAAAAGGAGTATGGCGTTCTGCGCTTATGCTGAACAGTGTACTGACCAAACAAGAAATAGCCAGTCTGGGATATATCT
Organism: Lachnospiraceae bacterium; assembly: GCA_014804485.1. Lineage (GTDB taxonomy): Bacteria > Bacillota > Clostridia > Lachnospirales > Lachnospiraceae > UBA3282. Next base: position 2,278 of record JAAUZT010000038.1, on the reverse strand, counting down.
CTATGACTGACTATTATTTGAAAGTATGTGAAAACTAAGGAACCGCCGTATACGGAACCGTACGTACGGTGGTGTGAGAGGTCGGCTGGTCAACTAATGACTAGCCTCCTACTCGATATTAGTTATATTTGGTGATCTCAAAGTCAGTTTGTAAAAAGATATCATTTCTTGATAATAATAAATCATATCCATAATCATATCCCGGAGACGGGAATAAGTTATCTTGGGTTAGCAGTTGACCATTTCCCAACCACTCATCTGCTCTGTCAATTCTTATTTTTAAAATTCCAATGACGTTATTTGAAACATCATAGAAAGATGTGTTATTAGAATCTTTTCCTCTATTACGCAAAACCAATCCGTGTTGCGCATGTGGTCTTAAAAATATGGATGGAAGTGCTTTTCTTAAATCTACTACAATCATATTATCCATAATCTCAATACCATCGCCATTACTAACCCTTTCATCTGGAACAGCGATTAGTAGAATGTATTGATATAACGTATCCATTTCGGTTTTATTGCCACATAACATTTCAGAAAGGGGTAATTCTCTTTTCCCGTAGTGATAATATTTGCCAATGTGCTTCAAGTTCTGAGTTTTGTGTAAGCCCATCCATAATGCTATCCAGTGATTATCCACTACATCAATGTACCTTGTAGGGACACCATAATGTTGCAGCATTCCTTCTATTTTGATTTCCTGCTTTTCAGGATCAGCGTCACTTAGCTTTAATTCATTTCTTAATTTATCATCTGTATGAATTAAATGTAGTAATTTATTTAGATTTTGGGTTTTTGCACTTGTATATTTGCATCCACGAAAGAGAGAGGGGATTAGTGATTGGTGTAACTTACATTCACCGCGATAAAACACATTGCCATAGTGATTGTTATTAAACTTTGCATATCCGATTATTTGATTTAAGCCATGTACAGTATGTATTTCGTATATGGGAACTTGCTTTCCATTAGAAAAGTTATAATCTTCAATATATGTTGTTCCTCCAATTCTTAAATTGCTTTTTATTTCATTCATTTTGTTTTTGCTTCTTTCTTTGCGATCTCTTTATATATACTATTTAGAAACTAACGGAATCAGAGAGTAGAATTGAATATCAATTCTACAATTTTCGATTCTTTTCATTTATCCTATCATGCCAATCAACCCTTGGCAAGATTTGGTATGGAAATCAGGATATCTCTTCCCGTTCCTGTTTATGTGTCGGTCTGGTATGCTGCTGTCCCAGGGCGGCATGAATGTTTGTACATACAGTATCCAATTCTTTCTGGTAATCCCGATAGTAATAATATTTTTCCTTTGCTTCTTTTTTCTGTACCAGCAGTTTTTCCTTTTCTGCTTTCAGTGTCTGCAAGGTAGGGAGCTGTCCGTCAACGGCTTTTTCCTTCAGGAATTTTATGGCAGTTTCATAGATGGCAAGCTCTGAAGAATGTTCCTGCCGGAACCGCCCTTTGTTTTTTGATCTTAGGAATTGTGAATAAATGGATTTATAGACAAGGTATTGTCCGGTATAGTGGATCTGCTCATTGGTCTGTCGGAGCCTGACCTCAATATCTTTCAGTTCTTTTCTGGAAGAAGAAGCAAGTTCTTTTATTTCGGCAAGTTTGCTCTCTGCATCTTCTACAGTGTTATATCCATGCTCCTGTACATAGGAAAGCGTCTTTGCCATGGTCTGCAGGTTAGTGAGTTTTACTTTTCCTGCGTAGGCTTTGCTCTGTTGGGCTTTGATACAGTGCTGTAAGTCTGTCACCAGACGCAGCCCGGATTTCTCAAACGGAGCGGTGGGGGTATGGATATTTTCTTTTGGTAAAATTTCTTTTTGCACAGTCTGGTCTTTTCCTGCATTTTCAAGACAGGAATTATTTTCAATCACTTCCATTAGGTAATCTTTTTCATAGTGTGTCCCAAGGTTTCTTCCGGTGATCGGTTTATCACGGTCGGGGTGGAGATAGCTGAACCTGCCCCGGCTGATTTTGAATTTAATGTTGAATTTTTCTGAAAGTATCTGTTCAAATTCTTTGAGGTCATGTGCGGAAGCGGCAGCCTGCTCAATGGAAGTGCGCAGATATTCCTTCTGGGTCTGGAATACGGTAGTGCGCGGTGTGATACCCTCTGAGATCATCTGCCGGTTACGTTCTTCTAATTTTTTCTGGCCGCTGCGCTTTGCATGGTATTCTTTTTCTGTCACTCTCCGCTCTGCTTTCGTGAGCAGATCCACCTGATACAGATTTTCACGCAGGCATAAATCCATAAGTG
>JAAUZT010000037.1 GCA_014804485.1 Lachnospiraceae bacterium | reverse complement strand
GCAGGTTGTTCTCCACATCATAGCGGTATTTATACTGCTTCGATCTCGGATGCAGCCACACGGTATTGCCGTCCGCTGATACTGCCACTTGGCAGACATCATCCCCCTGTGTCATATGGCAGCCGATCGGTTCAAGAGCAAGACTTCTCACGACTTTCCTGTTCATCAGATCATATACGATCAGTCCGAAATAGTCGTGGAAAATAATGACATTCTCTTTCCCCGTTCCGAGACCCCCTGCATAATCCAGCGTCGGTCCATCTGCGCCAAAAATCATCTCTCCCGACAACTCCGCAGCCTGCGCCTCGATCTGTCCGTCCTCGCGAATCGCCTCGCCGGAATTATCTTTTTCTGCAGAATTTTCATCCTGAGATAGCTCGTCGGATATTCCATCACCTGACTTGTCATTCACTTCATCGGCTTTTATTTCAGTCAGATCGCCGGTTCCGTTCTCTCCGGAACTATCCTCCCTGTCTTCGGCAGAATCTGCAGATGTCTGACTATCGTTTGCGCTGTCCCCAACAGAATCCACAGATTCCCTGCGATCCTGTCCCTCCGCATTTTCCGTCGATGCGCCAGTCAGTGCACACCCTGCTATGAGGATCATGCATGCGACTGCCAGAATACCTGCCCATGCTCTGCTATGCTTTGCTTCCGTCAACCGTAGGATTCTTTCCTTTAACTCAGATTTTCCCGGTCGAAGCATCGTTCCGTAGGAGTATACTCTTTTTCCCCCTTTTATTTGGGAAAATGTCAACAACATTTCACTGTAGGCAAACCGTTCTTCCTGTCCGATCTTCCGTGTCGTCCCATAATCGCAGGCAATCTCGCCATCCCTTGCAGAAGCTGCCGCCGCAATCCACACGAAAGGGTGAAACCAATATATGCTGACAAACACCATTCTCAGCAGAGCCCACAGGTGATCTCCGTGCAGATAATGCACTTGTTCATGAATCACGGCATATCGGAATGTATCTGAATCCGTACCCACCTCAGTCCCGATGTAAACCGCCGGCCGGAAAAATCCTGCAAGACAGGGGGATTCCAGACCTTTTACCAGATAAACCGGAACGCGCCTTTTCTGTGGCGCTACCTCACAGTCCCCCCCCCCGATAAGCTGTCCGCGTCTTACGCAGCCTGCGCCGGAACAGCAAGTATGACAAGCCAAAGAACCCTCCTGTAAGCAGACTGCCTATAAGCCAGACCGTATGTACTATGTTTGCGAAAGATGCTGATAAGCGATGCACTATACCCACATTGCTGTCCGTCTGTCCCTCTAAACTGTTTTCATCCGTCATTGCGCTGTACACACCATGTGTTTTATCGGTCTGCGCTGCATCGAGTTCACCTTTTTCTTGATTGTGCACATATCTCTCATTCATATCTGTTATATTATTTTTGTTTATTCCGGTATTTTCATCTGCTTGCAATCCAAAATCAGCACGTTCCTCATCACCGTTCTGCTCATTCTCTATCCTTGATGCATTCGCGGTCTGCTCCGCATTCTCTATCTCTGATACATTCTTGGTTTTCCCTGTATCATATATATAAGGCGCGTCTTCATCTGCCCGCACGTACCGCGCCATCACTTTGTCCGCGATACGCAGCATACTGAACGGACTCTGTATCAAATTGACCGGAATCATGAGCCGTATCACAACGATCAGCCATAATCCGTATCGCACGTATGCGTGTAATTTCTCTCCGAACAATTTCTGTACCGCAAGTATCGCAATCACTAGAAACGCCGCCTGTATCATAACACCTACCATAACAGTCCCTCCTTCAGAGCCGGTTCATTGCACGCTCACCGCAGCTCTGGACCAAATTACCAATCATTATTTCTTTATTTATCATTTCTTCTTTCTTGCGTCCTTGATGATCCGATAGAGCTCTTCCATCTCTTCATCCGAAATTTCCTGTTTCTTAACCAGTGTATTTACCATCAGTCCCAGACTCCCGTTATAGATTCGGTTGATAAAGCTGCTCGTCTCTAACTCCACCACTTCATCCCGTTTCAAAAGCGGATAATATTCCCGTGCTTTTGCTCCTTCCCGATACGCGATACAGCCCTTCTGCTCCATCCGTTTCAGAACAGTCTTCGTGGTGCTCTTCGCCCACCCTGTCTCTTCCTCCATCGCCTTTATAAGCTGTGTCGCTGTCTTCGGAGACTGCTCCCACAGATTCTCCATGATATGCCATTCACTGTTAGATAAACTGATTGCTTTTTCTTCCATAGCTTTCTCCGTTCTGAAATGTTTTACGCTGAGAGCAAGAATAAAATCTCAAATCCTGCCTATGCATATAAAAAGGTGACTCATGTAACCCTGATTCCAATATATCATTAGGGGTTACATATGTCAACCTTATATGCAAAAATTAATCTAGGCAGTACAGTTTTGGTCACTTTTCACGCCCACGCCACAGCCTAAGCTCAGAGTGGAGTTAATATCTGAAGGAACCCCTCAAAAAGCGTCGGCACTTGACGAGGTATTTCACGAGTCTAGTGTCCGCTACGCTTTTTGCGGAGCGAGAGCGCGGTGACGCAGATATTAACTTCACTCTGAGCGACCGTTTCTTCCATCTCCCCTTTATACCGACACAATAATGATGTATAATAAGACTTGAAGATTCTCTAAGGCTGCAAAGCACGCAGCCTAAGTGAATCTAATCAAGTCCAGAAGATTCTCTAAGGCTGCAAAATACACAACCTAAGTGAATCTAATCAAGTCCACGCTATGAATCTGATAAGAAGGGAACATACATATGAACGACTTACTCTCAAGAATCAAGGACAACGTATCAAAAGTAATTATTGGCAAGGAGCAGGTGACGGAGCTGCTTCTGACCGCTCTCGCCGCGGGAGGGCATGTGCTCTTGGAGGACGTGCCGGGCACCGGTAAGACAGTTCTTGCAAAATCACTGGCAAAATCAATGGATCTTTCCTTTGGCAGAATCCAGTTTACACCTGATCTGCTTCCAAGTGATGTGACAGGTCTGTCATATTATAATCAGGAAAAAGGCACCTTTGTTTTCAAAGAGGGACCCGTTTTTACCAATCTCCTGCTGGCTGACGAGATCAACCGCGCCACGCCAAGAACCCAGTCCAGCCTGTTAGAATGCATGGGCGAGAGACAGGTAACGGTGGACGGCGTGACCAGACCGCTTGGCACACCCTTTTTCGTTCTCGCAACACAGAACCCTGTAGAAACACTCGGCTGTTATCCGTTGCCGGAAGCCCAGATGGATCGTTTCCTGATGCGGATCAGCATGGGAAGCCTTAGCGAAGAGGAGGAACGTCAGATGATCGACCGCTTCATCAGCGACTCACCCTTAGAGACGATCGAGCCAGTCTGTTCCCTCGATGAAGTTGCCGCCCTGCAGGATGAGTGCCGCAATATCTATGTCCATGCAGATCTGAGAAATTATATCGTAAGTCTCGTACAGGGAACCCGGAAATACGGCGCTTCTTCCGGCGCAGGCCGTACCATTGCGGAAGGTGTCAGCCCAAGAGGAACCTTGGCGCTTCTGCGCGCCGCACAAGGCTATGCGATGGTACAGGGACGGGATTTTGTGACACCCGAAGATATCAAGACGGTAGCTGTACCGGTACTTGCACATCGAATGATTGCGGACTCCGCCTATGCGCAGCAGAAGGAATCTCTCATTCACGGACTCTTAGGAAGCATCGCGCTTCCCACGGAAGATTGGACGAAACCATGATCAGTTTATTTTTTATCGGGCTCCTGCTCTTGACCAGCCTCTGGAATCTGTATTACGCAAAGCATTGGGCTGCGAATCTGGTTGTATCTCTCGATTTCATACAAAATTGTGCCTACACGGGAGAACGGGTAGAGATGACGGAGCAGATCGAAAACAGGAAAAAAATGATGCTTCCCATATTGGAAGTCGGTTTTCATATGGATAAAAATCTCTCTTTTCATGATTGCGAAAACACAAGCGTCAGCGATTTCACTTATAAGAGAGATATCTTCGCCTTGCTCGGCAGGCAGCGCGTCATCCGCAAACTGTCTCTGGACTGCAGGAAAAGAGGATACTACCGAATCGACAAATCTTATCTGACCACTTTTTCCATGCTTCACAGGCGGCGGCTCTCCGTAGAATGTCCGGCATCCACGGAACTGTACGTATATGCCGCAAGAACGGATGTCTCTGACATTCTTGTGGCATGCGAACGCCTTATGGGAAGTTTACAGTGCGCAAAACGTCTCTACGAAGATCCTTTTGCTTTCTCCTCTATTCGGGAATATACGGTTACCGACCCTATGAACACGATCAACTGGAAGGCCAGCGCACGCACGGGTGAGCTGATGGTCAACACGTTTGAATCGACCCTGACGGAAAAAGTCATGATCTATCTGGATATGGAGGACAGCGGTATCCTGAAATACGAGCATCTGACGGAAGAATCCGTCTCTGTCGCCGCTTCTCTTACGCAGAAATTGGTCGGACGCGGCATGGAAGTGGGACTTTGTATAAATAACCAATCCTCTTTTACATATATAGAACCGTCCACCGGCAGAAAACATCTTACTGATATCGAACGGACTCTTTCCTGCTGTAAAAGCGAAGGCAATGTTCTCCCCTTTACAACACTTCTTTCGCCGCAGATTAACGAAGGTACACACTCTATTCAAACCGCCGACGCGAAACCTGCATTTCCTGCACCGCCGGAAGACGCGATCGTTATTTTTATCTCTAAAAATGCTTTGCAGAATAAGGCCGCGATCGAACAATTTGCAGGCGGAAGCCAGCAGGCCATCTGGGTGATTCCCTATACGAGAGGCGAAACCTGTAATATTACAAAATCGAATAACATTCATATATGCAAACGGGAAGTCAGCGCAAGCTGACATGCCAAAACCGGAGGTCAACTTGAGAAATCAAATCAAAAAAACAGCGGGATGGCTTCACTCCACCCTTATTATGGCGATTATCACTCCCTTGATCTACGCTCTCGGCGCCGAGCGGCAGGATGCGATCGGTCAAACTTTATATCTGAAATGCCTCCTGATCGCATTTCCCATTGTCATAACCGACCTCGCCATAGAAAGGTGCCGGGGTCTTTTCTCCTATCTCATCATAAACATTTTAACTTTTGCCGCCACCGGCATGATCGGATGGGGCATCGCCGGATCGATCCGCGACAGCGTTATGCTCTGGGGTTATATGCTGTTACTCCTGGGCGAAACGGCATTTGTGATCATCTACCGCATCATCAGCCGTCTTCAGAAAAAAGAAGAAAAAGAAGCCGCCCGCGGCGAAGATCCTTCCTGGCGTCCGGCGTACGATGCCCTGCGGGAGCCCGCTTTTCCGGTTCTGGCCTTTTTTCTGGCAGCCTATGTCGTCGCACTGAATCTGGATAACCCTTCCGTATGCAATGCTGCTCTCTTCAGCGCCGCACTGTATACACCCGTCACATTTCTCTATCATTACATATGTGAGACAGAGAACTACCTTGCCCTGAATAAAAGAACCTGCAATCTTCCATCCAAAAGAATCTACGGTATCGGAAACGGTATGCTTGCTCTTTTCCTGCTCCTGTTCCTGCTCATCCTGCTGCCGGCTCTGTTCACCATCTCCGGCCGCCACTACCGCGATCTCAGGAAATGGACCGCCCCGATAGACATTGATTTCACCGAGCTTCCGACTGAACACATGGAAGAAAGTACCGGAGAAGACCCGATGGCTCTCCTGATGGCAGAGTACGGAGAGCCGAAACCCACCCCGAAGTGGCTGATCGCCCTCTCTTATATTATGGAAGCGCTTGTATTTTTGTTTACCATTATTTTGCTGGTGAAAAGTATTATTTCTACCTTTCACGCTTTTCGTGCCGCTGCAGATGAAAACGGTGATATCGTGGAAGAATTAGAGGATACCGAAGAAGCAAAAAGAATAACGCTGCCTGCACGCCGCCGCAAACTGTCAGAGCGCGAGCGTATCCGGAAAGAATACCGCAAGACCATACGACGGCATCGTAAGGATCGCCCTGCCGCCTATGAATCACCCGATGAAATTGAGACGAATGCGGGAATCGCGGATCGTGAAGATATCAAAGAATTGCACAGGAATTATGAGATGGCACGGTACGGAAGAGAATAGAGCAGCTCTTAGCTCCATTTCTATATATTTTAATTTTAATAAAGCTATGTTGTAATAGGCAATGATCTCCACCATGCGACAGCTTTCGCAAATCGCTTCGGAATATCATGAAAATGTCCGCCTTCATTCCACTCAAAACAGACAGCTTCTGCCTGCTTTGCCAGCATATCCTTTGCCCTCTCCGTGCATTCCGCCACCTTGCACATACGAGGGTTTCTGCTTAAGCTTTCCTTCTTTCCAAGCGACAGGTACACCTTCATGTCTTTTCTGACAGGTTGTTCTTTCTCCATAAACTCACTAAATCCGTCATACCAGAGAGACCCGGACAGACTGGCGACTGTACCGAACAAATCCGTCTTGTACATCGCATAAGTTGCTGCCAATCCGCCTAAAGAATACCCGAATAGCGCTGTGTATTCCGGTTCCGGTTTCGTGCGGTAGTTAGCGTCCATATAGGGTTTAATCTCACTTGTTAATCGGGATATATATGCATCCGCTCTTCCCGCCGGTGCCTCTTCTCCTTTGCGAAAAGCCGGCGCACCCCAAGGTGTGAAATCATCATTCCAGCTCTCCGGTTGAATGGAAAGTAAGATAAAATCCGCTTCACATCCGGACTTTCGGATTTCACTTATGATTTCTTCTATGGGCACATCTCCGTTAATATAGATTACCGGATAGTTTCTGCCGCTCTCATTGTAATCCTTCGGAAGAAACAGGTTACATGTATAATCTGCAATTTTTATTTGTTGTGTCTGCATTTTGACCTCTTTCCATTCTCACACTGACAGGTCCGCCAAAAACAAGGTGCAGATCATCCGTTCCTTTATGCTGATGCTTGGCTTCCTCATTACGCATATTGCTCTAAATGACTCAGTTGCATAAATTCATCAACACTTTTTGTATGAATCGCTAATTTAAACCATTCATTCAAGACTTGTAAATCTGTCTGTTTTAAAATCTTTGACTTCACTTTGTCAGGCATTGTTCCATGTTCTTTCAGTAATTCAATTATATCCTCTGCTTTTCCTTCTGCTTTTGCATCATTCTTTAAATCCTCAATTGCTTTGCACATACCTTTCTTCCTCCCCTTCTTGCGATTCTTCTGCCTAATGAGATCTCTTATATCCTTGGAATCCGTCAACTGACCAAGCACGTACAAGCTTTCATCATCCATATTCCAATGTCCCTCATTCATCTTGATATATCTCATAAATTCTTCTTTGTTATTCCGTCTTTGAAACATTTCAAAAAGCGGGCGCAATTCTGTCTTGAAATATTCCAAATGCCTGAACTCTGACAGATTCAGAAAATGCAGTGGATATTCAGGAATCATTCTTTTTAATTCCTTTCCCATCAGCGAATCCGCACTGCCAAAATTAATCATCTCATGAAGGCTTTTGGCTCCCTGCCAATCATCTTCGCCCCAATATACCATTAATGTCATAACCGGAAAAAGACGGTCTTCTTTTCTCACCCTATACAAATATTCTCCGCTGTTTTTATAAAATTCAGCTTTTGACACACTGGCATTGTTTTCGCAAAGCTCTTTGTATTCCTTCTCGTTTCTTTGCTTAATTACTTTTAATTGTCGGTCATACTCCAACGCCTCTTGTAGCATAATGCGCACGGGCATTCCATAGTCAATCTCTGCCTGATTCTCCAATGCAAGAATAACAAACCTCTGCCCCTCATGGTTCTGCTTCATGACCAGATCCCCGGTTCTCTCCAGCACAGCCTCATGATCTGATTTAGAATGCACCGGCGTGATTTCCTGCAGTTCTTCCGCCTTGACCATCTGCTTCCCTTGAAACACCGCACCATTCCACAAGTCTGCATATCTTACGGTATTTTGCAGATACGATTTTAATCCGATATCCTTCTTTCCCACGTTTCCCTCCTTTGCGGGAAACGCGCAAAATAATCTTTCTCTGGTATGTAAATGCCCTACCTTTTTCTATCTTTACGAAATCTCCCGCCATATTCATTTAGTAAGTTGAATAAAAGCACGATTTCGTTCGACACCTTATAGGTTATAGTAGTCACTATATGTTATAGCGATCAGAAATGTTATAGAATTATGAAATATATGCTTTGAGATAAAGTATAGCATTTTAAAATCTGTCTGTCACGTAAATTATTATATATAAAATAACTCTTTAACACAAAACTCAAAAAGTGCACAATACTATATATAGTATCAATTTAAAATATAATAAATTATTACCACTATATTTTGTATATAACTACTTATTTTATTTCACTTAATACAAAAAATTTCTACTCTCAAACTCCAATGTATAACTACATGAAATAATTCATCCGTATTCTGACAAAAAATCTCCAATGGTACAAGAAAAATACCCCTAATACTGCAAGACATATATAAGCAATCAGTTCCACACGGGAAAAATTGTCTTTTGCTTTCTGCTTTAAGTGAAATGCCTTATAAAAAACAAACCATACGCCAAATCCCAATGCTGTACCAATAACATTCATTATTACATCATCTATATCTGTTTTGCGCCTGTTAAAAAGTTGTCCCATTTCAATACATAACGAAAATACCGCGCCGACAGTAATTACTCTTCCAATCTTTTCATACTGTTTCCATAACAGCGGCAGTAAAAATCCCAATGGCATAAACATGATAATATTCAATACATATGTTAATATACCCTCTGACCAAAACGGAATAAGATTGACCTCATCTACCCGAATGACTGAATCGTAATAGCCAATGTCCCATAGTCCGCCTATACCCGCCACATCTAATGCCATACTAAGATACAGAATATAAATGTATAACCATATTAAATGTACTTTTCCGCTTTTTTCCCACCGATGCATTTTATACATAATGACCTGACAAATGATACCCTATTGTTCCACTTTGCCCATTCGCGGATTCCCCAGATCCCATTCTGTCATGCAATTCTTTCATTTGTTCTGGCGGTATTTCTTTTCAATAATCGTCACATAAACAACCATTGCGGCTATCGCTTCCGCCATACACCCTAAAATAGAAATGATAATATATCCTGTGTTCTGTCCCGGCAAGAGCGGGATTCCCAGAAGTGCAAAAACGATTCCGAATACACACCAGAGTTTTCCCACAGCATGATTATATCTCTTAACATCTTTCACAGGAAACATTTTCGCATTAGCCCAGAAACCAAAGGCGACCTCTTTCTTTGCCAGTATTGCATAAATTCCTAACGCAACCATTGCCAGGCCTACCGCCAGCCATATAATAAAAGCAAGCATGTGTCTTCTCTCCCTTCCTTATCTGCTTCTAGCTACCTACATTTGCTTCATAATTCTTATGAAGCAGAGTTTATTTTCTTATTCCCTTGTCAGTGAAGTTCTTCTTTAAAGCACTCTCGGTTACGTAAAACGGTACGATCAGCGCGATACATTGTATCGTGCATAAAATACAACCCATCACTCCCACGACATTCTTAGAACTGCCATAAAAAGGAATATGTAATAGAACAGAGGGAAGCAGCATAACCCATCCGATTTTCCACCACAGTCTTCCACAGTACTCCTGCGCATATTGCCATGTATTACTGTTTATCATAGAACGCCTTGTCCGGTAACCAACGATCCCATTGATACTCTTAGGCGGATGCTTCCACATCATCCTTCCACACAAAATCATTATAATCGGAATCAATAAATCAAAAACAAGCATAAAACACCAAAACTCCATGTTATTCCTCCCCGTCATCGCATATAAATTCCCATCATCATCAAGTTCTCATCAAAAGTAATCGTATAGACTGCGCCGACATTCTCATACATGACGTCTGTCTGTGTAACGACATATATTTTACTACTCTGCTTCATACCTTGTGCATATGTGGAACCGATCTTCTGCCGCTCTCCCCAATCATCCGAGATCATGTTTCTCGCCTTATCAATTATTTCCTGTGTCAATGTGCTATGCAATTTATCAACGGACATGGCCCGCAGCGACTCAAAGTCATTCTCATCAAGCAGCGTAATCACCGTCTCCACCTGCGCATCAATTGCCTCTTCCGTAAGCAGGTCATTGCCCTCTATGTTATACGGCTTCGGAAAAATCCACCATACATAGGAACCAAGCAAAACTACTCCGGTAATAATCGCGGCAACAATAATCCCTGTCCTCTTTTTCCGATATGTTTTGCGCTCTGCCTCCGGCATATCCTGACTGAATGCATCTGCGATCTCCTGCGCTGTTCCCATACTTTCCATAATCTGCTCCAATGACTCGCCCTGTTCCATACGCATGGAAATATCCGAAAGGAGCTGCGTTTCGATCTCTTTTCTTTTTGCCCCGCTGCACTTTATATTGTTGACGATATCCTTGACATATTTTTCTGCGCTCATCTTAACCGTCCCCCTTATATGTTCTCCGTTATATGTTTCCCGGACTCTCTCTACAACCTCATCGCTCTCAACCGGATTCCTTCTTAATTGATTCTTCCATAACCCGCTCTACACCATCTGCAATCTGCCGCCAGCTTAGATATACTTCTTCCAGTGCCTGTCGGCCTTTATCCGTCATGAGGTAATACTTCCTGGGTAACTGCTTATTCTCCGCCTCGGACCATCTGCTCTCCACCAGCCCTTCATCCTCAAGCCGGTACAGAATCGGATAAAGTGTACCCTCTTTCAGACAAAAAATATCACCACTTTTTTCCCGCAGCTCCATAATCAACTGATATCCATACTTCTTCTCTTTCGTGAGAAGCTGCAGAACTAACATATCCAAAACCCCTTTTTTCATCTGCCGCTCATACTTCTCCCGCATTGGCTGTTACTCTCCTTGGCTTCGCCGATTTATCCCTGATATAAACTGTAATAGATTAAATTCTGTAAACATGCATGGATATAGGCTTACGTTTTTATATTTTAATGCTATATACTTTGTAATACTAAGTATAAAATAATACAATATTTATATTATGTCAATATCCCTTCTTAATAATTACTGTAATTCCAATAAATTTGACAAATCAGCTCTGTCAATCAGGAATATCTGGTATAATGTAATCTCTAATTTCAATCACTTCTTCCTGCCTGATTTATTTTATGCTATACTTTGTTACAGGTTTTTCTTTCCCTGTTTTGTCCTTACGGGGATTCGTAAACGCATATAGGCAAAAGATGCAGAGAGGATGTGAAGTATGCTTTCAAGAAAACCCGGTAAAAAACTGAATACATATGTCTCGGATTACGTGGTCTTTGATCTTGAGACGACTGGTGTTTCCTGCAACTCTGATGATGTGGTGGAAATATCAGCCATCAAGGTTATAGGCGGAGAGGTAGTTGATGAATTCACCACGCTTGTTAATCCCGGGCGCCCGATACCATATCATGCCAGTGAGGTGAACGGTATCACGGATGATATGGTGAAGGACAGCCCGTTTTTTGAAGAAGTCTTATTCCATTTTCTGGAATTCGTCGGTGATTCGGTGTTGGTTGGTCACAACATCCACACTTTTGACATGAAGTTCCTGTATCGTGACGCAGAGAGATTCTGGGGCGAGACTATAGGAAATGATTATATTGATACGTTACAGGTTGCCAGAATTTATCTGCCACAGTTATCGCATTATAAGCTTGTGGATCTGGCAAAGTATTATGGAATTTCTACAGCCGGAGCCCATAGAGCACTGAACGACTGTCGGATGAACCAGATCGTATTCGAACAATTGGCAAAGGAGATGGCCAATCCGTCAGAAGATGCCAAAGCCGTTAACAAATGTCCTAAGTGCGGTAATATTCTTCGGAAACGAAAAGGAAGATATGGAGAGTTCTGGGGATGCATGAGCTACCCGGGCTGTACATATACAAGGAATATTTGAAAGTCGCCCGCCGCTCTGACTTAAGTCAAAAAAGGGAGCGCTTTATGCGTTCCCAAGTTCTTTTAACGCTTTCAGCGTCCCTTTCAGATTATTTGCATGCCAGTTATTGATAAAAGTCCAATCTTCAATACTGTACATCCCCGACATGCGAAATGCACTTAATTCCGCCTGCTGCGCCATCAATGAAATTATCTCATCCTCAAGCCGGATATCGATGCGATAACTTAATCCCGACTCTGACACATCCACGTTACGGATAGAAGAATATGGTATTTCCAGAATTCCCTCCTTCTTAAGAACCACTTCTTTCTTGACATCCGCCCAGCCGGTGGAAAACGGAAGCAGTACGATGGAGTCCTTGCAGAAAGAAAGCGCATAGAAATTTGTGAAGCTGATAAGTCTTTTTATCCTGTCACTCAAATTCTCCGGTGCATAGGAGACAACAATCGCTTTACCTTCCTCCGGTTCAAATCCTACTTTTTCTAAAACCTGGTTTATTCTTTTTGTGTTTGCCATAATGGTCACGCTCCTTTGTTTGATGTTGAACTCATTATAGCAACGCTTCTTTCCGGCAACACATTTCTTTCGTAAACTGTTTATTTCGCTTCGCGAATGGCTATCACTTATTACTCTCTATATCTTCTATTATTTCATATCCCATACTCTGTAAAAATTGATCTTGCCAGCAAAATCTCATCCTGCCAGTTGCCTTTATCAAAATCTATTGCAAGAAATCTGCATGTCTCATCTTCAAGCAAATGATACACTCCCTTTTAGAATGCTCCGCCAGTAATCGGTGCAGGCTACGAGGTATTCTTAGTTTAAACTGTCCGGAATAGTCTTCTAAATTATCCGGCTCATGAATCTCAATACTTTCTTCAAGCGCCGCTTCAAGCCATGCCTTCTTTGCATCCAGTGCATTTGCTACCGCTGATTCTATTGTTTCACTACAAGTAATGCACCCTGGAAGGTCAGGATAAGAAACTACAAATCCTCCTTCATACTTATCCTCCACAATTTCCATTTTATAGGACATTGCCATATATTCATTCAGCGTCTTCATCATTTTTCGCCTCACTCTCTACAATCTGTTTCACCATCTCTACATACACTTTTTTAATTGGTTCATGCTTTGGAATCGTGATCGGTTGACACCCTGCTGATCTTCAGCACCCATATTTAAAATCAGCTCTTACATTTTTCTCTACATTCTGACTTCGCCTTGCGGGATAAGGGACATTGATCCCCAGTATCCAGCTCCACGATCTGTTCTTTCATATGCACCGCCCGGACATGATCACGATTCACCAGAAATCCCCTATGACACCGCCAGAATCCTTCTCCGAGCTGCTCCCCGAAATGATCGAGACTGCTATTAAACTCCAACAATTCATTTATCATATGCAGCCGCAGCGTATGCTTGTATCCCAATGCCTCAAAATATAAGATATCCTCCACCGGAATATGCCGCACCGTATCAAATAATTTTAACGTGCAGTACCTGCCCTGCCCGGAAGGTTCGTCACGCAGACGCTCCTGAATACTGACAAGACAGTCCCGCACCCGCACGGACATTGCGTTGTAATCGCCTTTTACAATATAATCCAAGGCCTCCAACCGCAGACGGAATGTCTCGAAAGCCAGATCGCCATGCGCCGTGATAAACACAATGAACCCTCTGGGATCATATCGTCGCAGCTCCTGAGCCAGCGCAAGGCCGCTCATCTGTCCCGGAAAATCGATATCCAGAAAATAAATTGCCGGTACCGTATCCTGCTTCTGCAACATAAGCAGTTCTGCAGGGACATCGGCCACACGCACCGGCCCCATGTCACCATCCAGAATCATAATCTGGTCAGATATGATTTTCTTAAGCCGTTCACTGATGGCCTGCTCATCATCACATATATACACGGGGATCATAATCTTTCTCTCCATACTTCCTAATTTATTATGTGCCACAAGCTATTCTTTTGATCCTTCTTCTCATGCCATACGCATCGGCATCCGCAGTTCCTGTACAAAAAACCCATCTTTTAAGTATGTCCTTGCGACAAAACCGGGATAGCGGGATAAGATCTTACGATAGCTGGACAGTCCTGTGCCGTGACCGCTTCCCTTCGTGGTATACCCTTTCTCGGACAATGCATTCAGGTCAGGCTCCGCTTCATAATTATTCGCAACCGCTATATAAAGTTCTCTCTCTTCCTGCAGCATGACAAGACGGATCTGTCCATCCTTTTCTGGAACAGCCTCCATGGCGTTATCAATCAAAATGCCCAGGCCACGCAACATATCCGCCGTCTCCATCATCTGACTCTCCCGTACCGGATAGAGTACCTCCAATACTCCCTGCATATGCCTCTGGCGCATCGCCGCAAGCTTTGTGGTAAGCAGACTGCGAATCGGATAAATACGTATATTATTCAGACAATCCATCTGTTTGATCTCATTACCCAGCTTTTCATCAAAATAGCTGCTCGTCTTTCTCATAAATTCCTGTATGCCGTCCAGATCACCTTCCTGTGCCTGCAGCGTCAGTCCCGAAAAAAGATTCGTCACATCATGCCGGAAAGCGCGGATCTCCTGCTGCAACTCCTCCAACAGTTCCATATGGGCCTGTTGCTGGGCAATGGTCTCTTCCTGCGCATGTATCTTCTCCTGCCCTGCAGTGTACATCGCCATAAACTGCACCCACAATAAGACTACCGTTATCAGGGAGAAAAAGAAAACAGCATACAATGCATTCGGTTCGGCATTCGGATAGAAATAATCAATGGCCGTCCATACAAACATCAAAAGATAACTGGCAGACACGATCAGAATAGTTTTTAATCCTCCGGAGAACAGGGCCGCAAAATAGCGGTAGAAGCCACTCCTTCGCAAAACATACGCCGCCAGAAAAGCAATGAAAAATGCCCATAGCTTCGGAATGATGATGGTCACAAATGTGTAGATGTACATTCTGTCAAACAGGGGACTGTAGGTAGCCGCCGCCTCGCCCACCACCTCATCTGCCGTATAGATAATAAAATGGCTGAGCATGGATGCCGTAAATCCCTGCACATAAGGTATGTCATAGCATTTCCGGATCACCATTCCCAGCGCTGCCGCCTCGATCGTATAGCATATCAGTGAATGTACCACATTGTACCACCCGTTAAAAACTGTTTCCTCACCAAACAGCCAGAATGATGCCAACATACTCAGCAGATATGCCGCACCAAAACAGACCGCATAGATTAGGAAAGGCTTAACTCTTACTTTCTTTCCCACGATACCCACACTCAGCCAGAACATTCCCAGACCCATGAGAATATAAACAAAAATGACGACAGATAATCGAAATCCAAGAGACATAGCTATCACTCCTTCTGCAACTATTTCGCTCTTATCTTACTATTTCCACCGTCATTTTTCAACCGCGCCGCTTGCTTACAGCGCTGCCTATTATGTTATGAATCATCGGATGCCTTACGGCATAATCCGTCCGGACGTAACCATCATCCGTATAATCGCTTTCATCCAGTTCGTAAAAATGTGCCAATATCCGGGCACATTGGCATCGATCGCCGCAATCACCGCCTGATAATCGAAACTGCCGTCCACAGCTCTGACTTCTTCATATATATTGCCTGCCGCCTCGCTGAGTCCCAGCGCAATGTTACCGTGCGCTACATCTCCGACAGCAATCTGACTCCCCAAAGCAAGCGCACCATAACTGAATTGTCCTATCGCAACTGCACCCATGGTAAAGATACCGCAGCATACCGCGCCCATCGCAATCACACCGACCGCGAGAGACCCCAGCGCCACGCCTCCTACCACAACGCAGCCGATTGCCAGAAGAAGCCCTATCCCTGCCGGTGCCAATGTAATTACTCCCACCCCCGCGATTCCGATTGCAATGATGCCCTGCGCTACATTGCCAATCGCTATAATGCCTTTCGCTCGCGCCGGCTTCAATCCGAAATTGATATGCACAAGGGGCAGGCCCATGAGAGTCCTCTTACTCTTATATTCATAATGAAAAGAGGGTTTCTGTATGATAACACGGGTTTCTTCGGTATAAACATTCTCTTTATCAGAAAACCTTTCATCTGTGTACGATGCATCCGGAGATGTTCCTTGTCCCTCCCGCTTCTTTGCTGTCTCCTTAAGAAGGTAGTCTGTACTGATCGCAAATATCTCGCTGATCGCCACGATCTTATCCAGCTCCGGAAGCGACTGGTCCGTCTCCCATTTGGATACCGATTGTCTGCTCACTCCCAGCGCCTCCCCAAAAGCCTCTTGCGACATTCCCCGTCCGCTTCTGAGTCTGTATATCTTTTCTCCAAGTGTCATATGATAGTCTCCTTACTGTGTTTTTTTCATATAGATAGCTATCTTGATCTTTCGGCGGTCTTATGCGTAAACTGTTTCCACAACAACATGAAACCGCTTCTGATCTGCCTAAATAGTAAAATAAAATCCCACGAATGACTATAGAGAGCACTTGGAAATTTGTCAACTGACAGTTGCAATGGGCTTATTAACAAGGTTTCTACTAAATCATTCTCGTCAGGACAAACTCTGCAAACCTTGGCAAAATAAAGGATACCTCCCCATATTTACTTGTATCCAAAACTCCTTTTCGTTTCAAACGATCCCTGTAAATGGAAAACTTTTCTGATTTCATTTCTATTCTCTCTCGAATATTTTTGACTTTTGTTTCCCCGTTTATAGACATTTCAATCAGTATCTTCCGATCAAGCTCAGAAAGTTCAGACCATATTTTACTGTATACATACTCCTCAAGATACTGGTCGTACTCCGTCAGAATCTCTTCCATCGTTTTTATACCTTTATTTTCCCAACATAGATAGCCTAACACTTGAAAAGCGAATGGGTAGCCCTTGGTTAATCCTGTCATGTCTCCTGCCGTTTCCATATCCAGATTAAAAATATCCATATAGTGTTTTCTGACTGCAGTATAATTTAACGGCTCCAATATCATTTTGGGTGCCCTGTATAAAAATGTAAGTGAATCTTCATTTTGAAGACTATAAATGTTATCGTACAAGCCTGTCATCAATAAAAAGACGGGATATTCCTGCCTCATAAAAATTTGAAAAGAGCTTGCGAACACTCTGACATAATCACAATTTGTAATCTCGTCAACCGTGATTAATAATCTTTTATGCTTTCTTTGAAGTTCAGCCAGCATTAGCTCTATCGCACTTTCAATATCTGTTACAGGTACAGCACTTTCCACTGATACTCCGAATCCTAAAACAGTAAAATCAAATTTCGCCTCCACAAAATGTGTGTGCATTTCCGGCAGACTGTATAGCTTTGCTGCCAGACTTTGCAGAAGATCTCTGGTAGGATTAAGTTCCACCACGATCCACTCTTCATTTTTCTTTAAATCACTGGCAATAGCAGCCATCATGACCGTCTTGCCGGAACCTCTCACACCGGTGATCATATATATTTGATTGGACGGATCCTGTGCCGTAAAATTTTCAATAATTTCATTCGTCTGAGAAATACGTGAAATATATTGCAGTGGTTTTTTCCCAAATGACAGTGTAAACGGATTATTCATTTCAATCTTTACTCCTTTTATAACTTTATATAACTTATGAATTCTTATATATGTTTATATAACTTTTTATTTATTATATAAGTTTATATAACTTTGCGTCAACCAACTTTTGATATTCTAATGTCGTTTACTATAATTAACAAGACTTCTTTACTTGCTGCNCATCAAAAAGACCATTTTATTATCTCTAAGGTTATGCACTTAACCCCACAGGTTACGNATTTAACCGTTGCAATCCACTTTTATATCCATTATGATTCTGGCAGATNCAAGGATTNAGAAAACAAACTGATTGGANAACCCTCTGAATCTAATTCTATCAGATAAAGGAGCNCATAATAACNATGAAGAAAAGAAANAATTTCTTATACGCCGTAATCGGCATCGCAGTTCCGGTAGGACTTCAATCCATGCTGCAGTCCTCCTTNGCAATGATCGACCAGTTGATGGTNGGNCAGCTCGGGAGCACCGCCGTNACCGCAGTNGAGGTGGCCGGACGTCCGGCATTTATCTACTCCGTCGTTCTGGGCGCCGTCTCTGCCATTGCGGGAATCATGATCTCNCANTATCTGGGCATGAAAGANGAGGANATGGCTGATCGAAGCCTGTANGTNAATCTGCTGGCNGCTATAGCGNTGGCGGTACTGTTTACNGTNCTCTGTCTGTTGCTGCCGNGACAGATCGTTGACATCTATATCAAAGATGATCCGGCGGTGCTCAGTGTCGGNACAGACTATCTTGTGCGAATCGTCTGGACTTATCTNCCCATGGGGATCTCCTCGATTCTGGCTGTTATGATTCGCTGCATGGATCGGGCGGTCTGCCCGCTTTATGCCGGCATCACCGCCGCCGTGGTAAATACGTCGCTGAATTATGTTCTGATCTTCGGACACTTTGGCTTCCCTGCTCTGGGTGTAACCGGCGCNGCCGTAGCCAGTGTAATATCGCAGCTCGTCAATCTNCTGCTTATCCTGATCATGTTCTACNGCATNCGGGTTCGCAGCAGAGGCGGCCTGCATTTCTCCCTGACGCTGGGCAGGGACGGCTACCGTCAGTTTCTCCTGATGCTGCTTCCTATCCTGATCAATGAATTCCTATGGAGCGTGGGGCAGAACGTAAATACTTTTATTTACGGNCATCTTGAGAAAGGCGATCTNGCCGCTATGTCCATGACCGGTCCTATTCAGGGTCTTTTCATCGGCGCATTAAGCGGTGTCTCACAGGCCGCCGGTATCCTGATTGGTAAACGNCTCGGGGCACGGGAATATGATCAGGCATATCAGGAATCCAAGAAGCTGTTATGGTATGGATTAGCAGGCTCTNTGGTGCTNTCNTTTTTGCTCATACTGCTCCGGGAACCTTATGTACTGCTCTANAANGTAGAACCGGANNTACGGGCAGTCTCNNGNGGGCTGCTNATGGCCTTTGCNGTTCTGGCACCGGTTAAAGTCGCTAACATGATCCTTGGCGGCGGCATCATCCGAAGNGGCGGTAAGACTACCTATATCATGGTGATTGACATGATCGGCACATGGCTCGTGGGCGCACCGCTGGGACTGATCACCGCTTTCCTGTTTCACCTNCCGGTGGTATGGGTGTATTTTATTCTCTCTCAGGAAGAGTTGGTGCGNCTGCTTATGTCACTCATTATNTTCAGNCGCCGGAAATGGATGACAAGCTTTTCGGAACCTGTCACAAAACTGTAACTTTTATATGNTACAATGTATANGGGCAAATAATATAAAAGTACAAGGCGGGAAANGGCTATGATTGATTTGTATTATGTGGAGGATGATNCTGACATTGCNCAGACCGTAAAGGAGTATCTGGAACAGCGGGNTTTTCNCGTAACNATATGCAATACGNTNNTGCAGGCAAANCAGGCTTTACAGNCACATGTTCCCATGTGCATTTTGCTGGACTGGAATATGCCGGACGGCCACGGAGACAGCCTGTGCCAATGGATTCGCCTTAACCGGCAGGAAGTGCCGATTATTTTTCTNACGGTTCGGGGAGATTCCCCGGATATCGTTTCGGGNTTTCAAAGCGGNGCGGATGANTATGTGGTAAAACCTTTCGAATTGGAAGTATTGTATTCGCGNATTCAAGCACTTCTGCGCAGGACNGGCAGCGTAGAGAGNCCATATCTCTCCTGCGGCGGNATCATNATCGACTTAGACCGNAAGAGTGTTTCCTGCCATGCNGAAGAGATTCTGTTTAAGNGCGGNNGANTATCAACTGCTTTTGTATCTGATGCAGAATAAAGGAAAGACTGTTACAAGAGANCAGATTCTTGCNCAGGTATGGGACGTGCACGGCAANTANGTGAATGACAACACTCTGACNGTNACNATGAAGAGGCTGCGGGATAAGNTGCATCGGCCGGCCTGTCTTAANACAATCAGAAGCATGGGATACCGCATGGAGGATACGATATGAANGGATGGAAAAATATATTAGTAACCTTTGGATTCGTACTATCCGTCAGCCTGATTGCTTCCNCNCTTACGGCNATGCTTGCCTCTNATCACTACAGCCGGGTNCAATTNGACCTGNTAAATACTATNTGCNGGGAAATACTGGCGCAGGAACCGGAANCAAAGCNAATNATCGCCGCCNCNCTTAAGGAATATTCCCGNCAGGAAACTGACANCAACGCAGAGANTGATATTTTATCTTCTTTAGGCTANCGCATATCTGATCTGGNCGCTCCCGATTACAGACAGAATATTTTNTTTANNTCAACAGGATTCTTNNCAGGAATCNTGCTTTTTATCCTTACCTTTCTGTATCGAAACCATAAAGANNCCTTGCGTATNCNNGCNCTGGCCGATTATCTGGAACAGGTTAATATGGGAAAAGCCGTTATCCTTTCCNCNTCCGGNGAAGATAATTTTGCNAAGCTGGAAGATGAAATCTATAAGACCGTGACCTATCTCTATCAGACAAANGATTCGGCNGTGCAGGCCAAAAANGATTTNGCGCAAAACCTNTCCAACATTGCACATCANATCAAAACACCNATTACNGCCATTTCNTTATCGTTACAGATGATGAAGNAAAATTNCGACANCAGGCATCTGGAAAAGNTAGAAAAACAACTTCTGCGAATCACTCATCTGGANGAATCCCTGCTTATATTATCGCGGCTTGATGCCGGAACTCTGCCGCTTCAGAAAACGGAGNCGGATGTTTTTACCCTGCTTGTCCTTTCGGCGGACAATTTGCAGGAACTGTTTGCTGAATCTGGTACTTCCATTGACATTCCTGAACTCGGTGAAATGGCAGTCACTATCGATCCGGAATGGACAATGGAAGCGGTTATGAATCTGATGAAAAACTGCATCGAGCACGGCCGTGGAGGAAATATCCATTGTTCCTATACACAGAACCCGTTATATACTGAAATTCTTATGTGGGACGAAGGGACAGGATTTGCATGTGAGGACTTACCGCATCTTTTTGAACGGTTTTATCGGGGACAAAATGCGCATGAAGGCGGGATCGGAATCGGATTAGCCCTGTCAAAAGAGATCATTGAACGTCAAAACGGTACGATACGGGCCGGAAACATGCCTGCCGGCGGTGCCCTTTTTGAAATTCGTTTCTACTGTCACTGAGTTGTAATTTTCCTTTGCTATACTGTTTGCAACAGGAAAGGAGTTGACAAAATGGAAATTTTAAAATGTGAAGGCGTCCGAAAGGTTTACGGCGCCGGCAGTAATCAGGTCGTGGCACTAAACGGGATAGACTTGACAATCAACAGAGGTGAATTTGTCGCAATAATCGGAGCATCCGGATCCGGTAAATCTACCCTGCTGCATATTCTCGGCAGCGTGGATAAGCCCACAAGCGGGAAAGTGATCGTGGACGGAACAGACCTTTCCGGATTAAACCGGACACAGTCTGCAATTTTCCGACGTCGAAAAGTCGGTCTGGTGTATCAGTTTTACAATCTGATTCCCACACTCACAGTACAAAAAAACATACTTATGCCCCTTGCGCTTGACCGAAAGAAGCCCAATCCGGAATATTTTGAGAAGATTACCGCTTCACTTGGTATCTCCGACAAATTTGATGCTCTGCCGAACCAGCTCTCCGGCGGACAACAGCAGAGAGTTGCTATTGCACGCTCCCTGATCTACCGCCCGGCGCTGCTTCTTGCGGACGAACCCACCGGTAATCTGGACCAGAAGAATTCTAAAGAAATCATTGATCTGCTGAAACTGTCCAATCGCAATCTGGAACAGACCATACTACTGATTACTCATGATGAGAAGGTGGCTCTGGAAGCGGAACGCATTATCACCATAGAAGACGGGCGCATTATCAGTGATAAACGGCGGGAGGTGAACTCGTTGTCATAGAATACATGACAGCAATCGGATATGTGGAAAGATTATTCATCAGGCTATATCAAAAACAATCGTTCCTCTGGTCTGGCCGTTATGATAGCGGCATTTATTTCCGCTCTGCTTTTATCCCTGTTATGCGGAATATTTTATAATCTATGGAAGTACGAGGTTGAGAGCATCAAACTGGAAGAGGGCGGCTGGCAAAGCCGGATCGTCGGAGATATTAGTGCAGAAGATATAGAACTCATCAGGAATTTTGCTCATGTAAAAGAGTTGGCGGTAAATGAAAAGGAAAACACCACAGCGAAAACGGTAATCGATCTTTATTTTGATGATTACAGAACGGTTCTTTCCGATACGCCCCACATCGTCGAACTTGTCGGGATTTCTCCGGAAAAGGTTATTTATAACTATCCGCTTTTGGCAATGTATTTGATTCGTGACGAAAAAGATACCGCGCCAAGGCTGCTGTTTCCGATGTTTATTCTGATCACGGCGCTGGCATCCTTTTCGCTGATTGTGATTATACACAATTCCTTTGCCGTATCCATGAATGCAAGGATTCACCAGTTCGGCATTTTTTCAAGTATCGGAGCCACGCCGAAACAGATTCGGACATGCCTTTTACAGGAAGCGTTCACTCTTTGTGCCGCGCCGATCGTAATCGGAAATCTGCTTGGCATCGCCGGCAGCATAGGACTGATAGAACTGTCAAATATTGTGTTAGGAAACGATATTCCGGGACGACATATGGCAGTTCCCGGATATCATCCGCTGGTTCTTGTCCTGACGCTTATTGTAACGGTGTGCACAATCTGGATCTCCGCATGGCTTCCGGCGATCAAATTAAGCAGAATGACACCGCTTGAGGCAATTAAGAACACGGGGGAACTGCAGTTAAAACGTAAGAAGAACTCTCGAATACTCACTGCTTTATTCGGTGTGAAAGGGGAACTTGCCGGAAATGCATTGAAGGCACAGAGGAAAGCTTTACGGACGGCATCACTGTCCCTGATATTATCTTCCATGGCGTTTATGATCATGCAATGCTTTTTCGCGACTTCAGAAATCAGTACAAGAGAGACATATTTTGAAAGGTATCAGGATGCCTGGGACATCATGGTCACGGTTAAAGATACGGACGCGGATCTGTTCGATAAAACAGAAGCAATCCAAGAGCTTGCAGGTGTAGAAAGCGCCATCGTATACCAGAAGGCAGCAGCCAAAAGAATCATCACGGAAGAAGAAATGAGCGAGGATATGAAATCCTTCGGCGGTTTTTCCCATGCTTCCGATCGGTATGTGACGAAGGTTAATGACGGATGGCTGGTAAACGTTCCGATCATGATACTGGATGATAACAGTTTCCTGACCTATTGTGAGCAGCTTGACATTACGCCGCAGCTTGACGGAGCGGTAATATTAAATAGGATACGTGATGTGACCAATCCTGATTTCAGACACCCTGAATTTATGCCCTATGTAAACGCACCCGGTACCGGAGAACACACGACAAGTATTCTGAGACAGTCCGGAAATGAGGAAATCACCGCAGAAATTCCTGTCTTGTCTTATACGACGGAAGTGCCCGTCTTAAGGGAAGAGTATGCGACGCTTGACTATTATGAGCTCGTGCATTTTATTCCGGTCTCTTTATGGAAAGAAATGAAAGAACGGATTGGTGGAATGGAAAAGGATCTCTATATTCGTGTCCTTGGCAGGGAAAATGTGACATTGGAAGAACTGCATACAATACAAAATGAGATTCATCAACTCGTTGATCCGGCTTATCTATCAGAAAGCGAGAACCGAATCCAGGAATATGAAACCAACAATAAACAATTGCAGGGAATGCGGACAGTATTCAGCGGTTTCTGTGTTCTGCTTGCCATCATCGGGATCGGCAATGTGTTTTCTAATACGCTGGGTTTCGTACGCCAGAGAAAAAGAGAATTCGCGCGGTACATGTCTGTCGGTCTGACACCGGAAGAAATCGGAAAGATGTTTCGAATCGAGGCGCTGGTCATAGCAGGCCGCCCTTTTCTAATCACCCTTCCATTGGCTGTGATCACAGTATGGTTCATGTTACGTATGAGCTACCTTGAAGTGGGAGAGTTTTTGGCGGATGCTCCTCTGATCCCGATCGCTGTCTTTATGCTGACAGTTATAGGGTTTATCACGTTAGCATATTATCTCGGTTGGCGTAATATACGTAAAATTAATCTGGCTGAGGTCCTGCGGGATGATACGATGCTATAGTACAAACCAATAACCAGCCTGAACGGATAGAGAATTCTCTATCTGTTCAGGCGTCACTATTGAAATAATAACAGCTAATGGCATCCGCCACCGCAGCGTGTACAATCTCCACCACATTGAAGCGACTTGCCCGCTTTTTTATCTTTAATCATACTCCGTATTGCAAGCGCCGCCGCGCCCGCAACGATCAATAATACGATTGCTGTTCCCATGTAACCGGCTCCTTTTGACTTTCTAATATTATATTCATAATATGCTTTATCTTACTTTACCTCTATTTCGCCGCTTTTGCAAACTTTGTCGTATCTACCTTCAGGTCATCTGCATCTTTATAAGGTCTGAACAACAGATACAGGAATCCGATCACAAGAAGAATTGCCACCACTGTTCCGATTCCAAAACCGCCGCCCGCAAAGAAAGTTCCAAGCTGATAAATGCACATAGCCACGATATATGCCAGTACACTCTGATAACCGATGGCAAACCAGAACCACCTGGCATTGTTCATCTCTCTCTTGATCGCACCCATCGCCGCAAAACAAGGTGCACACAGCAGATTGAATGCGAGGAAACCGAATGCCGCAACGGGTGTCATAACCGCTGCCAGATTACCCCATACTTCCGCACCGTCCTCTGCCACTTCCGCAAAGCCGAACAACATACCGAAAGTTGCCACCACATTCTCTTTAGCGATAAGACCGGTAACTGCTGCCACTGCCATCTTCCAGCCCTCGCCCGCCTGCGTCCATCCGAGCGGCGTGAAGATCCATGCGATTGCACTTCCGATCTTCGCCAGAATACTGGAATCAAGCTGTTCCGCCTCCAGCATACCGAAACTGCCGTCAGCCCATCCGAAGCTCATCAGAAACCAAAGTACGATGGTAGACAGAAGAATGATCGTTCCGGCCTTTTTGATAAAGGACCAGCCGCGCTCCCACATACTTCTAAGTACCGCACCCACGGTAGGCATATGATATGCCGGAAGCTCCATAACGAACGGTGCCGGATCTCCTGCAAACATCTTTGTCTTTTTTAAGATAATACCGGAGCAGATGATCGCTGCGATACCGATCAGCCATGCACCCCATGCAACCGCACCTGAGTTGTCGAAGAACGCACCCGCAATCAAAGCGATAATAGGAAGTTTCGCACCACAGGGAATAAAGGTAGTTGTCATAATTGTCATCTTGCGATCCCTGTCATTTTCAATCGTACGGGACGCCATGATACCCGGCACACCGCAGCCCGTACCGATAAGAATCGGAATAAAGGACTTGCCTGACAGACCGAACTTACGGAAAATACGGTCCATGATAAATGCAACACGCGCCATATATCCGCAGGACTCCAGAAATGCAAGGAAAATGAACAGCACAAGCATCTGCGGCACGAATCCGAGAACCGCACCTACACCTGCCACAATACCGTCTAAGATCAAGCCCTGCAGCCAGTCCGCACAGCCTATACTTACAAGCAGGCTCTCAATGGCAGGCGGTATGATCTCCCCGAACAACACATCGTTCGTCCAATCTGTCAGAATTCCGCCGATTGTTGTTACGGATATATAATATACGATAAACATAACAAGAGCAAAAATCGGAAGCGCCAGCCACCTGTTTGTCACGACTTTGTCAATCTTATCAGAAGTCGTCATGACATTCTTTTTATTCTTGACAACACAATCCTTAATAATGGATGCAATATAGACATATCGCTCGTTCGTAATAATACTCTCCGTATCATCGTCGAACGCTTTCTCCAGATCGGCGATTTCTCTGCTTACATCCGGTACGCTGCTCATTTGCTCTTTGATCTTAGAGTCTTTCTCCAATAATTTGATGGCAAAAAATCTCTTCTGATCCTCCGCAACACCCTTTAACATAGCAGTCACGGACGCAATGACATCTTCCACTCTCTCATCGAATTTATGCACGATAGGCTGTGCTTTTCTACCCGCAAGAGCCACTGCCTTATCTGCCGCCTGCTGTATGCCCGTACCTTTCAGTGCAGAAATCTCCACCACTTCACAGCCCAAAGCCGTGCTCAGTTTTTCCGGAGAGATCTTATCCCCGTTTTTGTTGACAAGATCCATCATGTTGACTGCCATTACTACCGGGATACCCAGTTCCAACAACTGTGTGGACAGATACAGATTACGCTCGATATTCGTGCCGTCCACAATATTAATGATCGCATCGGGTCTTTCACTTATCAGGTAATTTCTTGCCACCACTTCTTCCAATGTGTACGGTGACAGCGAATAGATCCCCGGCAGATCCATAATAATCACATCTTTATTTCCCTTTAATTTACCCTCTTTCTTCTCCACCGTAACGCCCGGCCAGTTTCCCACGAACTGATTAGACCCTGTCAGAGCATTAAAAAGTGTTGTCTTACCGCAGTTAGGGTTTCCTGCGAGTGCAATTTTTACTGACATTTTTTCCTCCTCCTATAACTTCCGCATTGCTTCAACTTATTTCTTAACACACGGAAAATACATACTTTTGCATTCCTACTCAACCTCTATCATTTCCGCATCCGCTTTGCGCAGCGACAACTCATACCCGCGCACGGTAATCTCCACCGGATCGCCGAGGGGCGCTACCTTGCGTACATATACGGGAACACCCTTCGTGATTCCCATATCCATGATCCGTCTCTTGACAGGTCCCTCACCCGACAATTTCTTAACTGTCACTGTTTCCCCACAGGACACTTCTCTTAATGTTTTCATCTTTTCCTCCTCCTGAAGCTATATTTTATGGAATTTCTTATAGCATAAATTTTGCAAATAAATAAATAAACAGCCGCCCGCAAGTATCTTGGCACTATATGCTATATTTTAAGTTAGTCACAACTTACCCCTAAGCAAAAACAAAAGTACGCTTTACGCACTTTTATAAAGTAAAACCCACCTTAATCATACCATAATCCGATTCGCCATATCCTTCCCAATGGCAATCCGGGAATCCTTAACATTTACGATGAGATTACCGCCTACCGTGGAAATCACCGTCACTGCAGCCCCTGTCACGAATCCCAGATTCTCAAGAAACTGTCTCGTATCTTCTTTACCACCGATCTTTTTAATAGAAATGGGTTCTCCCTCTTTTGCAAATGTCAACGGCATCACATTCATCTCCTCTCAACCAAATCCTTCTTCTCTGAACTTTTCACCTTATACACACCATTCTGCTGGCATGGTCTTTCCGTCGCATCTTTGGTTAGTATATGCTAACCTTCTTTTATTATAAAGTTAGCATAATCTAACTCACATGTCAATATCTTTTTTAGATTTTATAAAATCCCCAATATGTGATATGATAAAGCTAATAGCTGCCATAAAAGCGACAACAGGGAGGTACTTTCATGAAGAAAACATCAGCCAAAAAACAGCCCGGCTGCTCAATTGATCCTACCGGACAAATCACCGCAAATGACAAAATCTTTCAAGAGAGACTACAGCGGCACCACGATGAACTGCGATGGCTGTATATGGAGTTGTATGATAACGGTTCCATGTTCGCAGAGCTATGCGATAACATGCGGCAGTTTTATCTGCAGAGAAATCAGGAGCTGAAGACCCGGGACATCAATCGAGAGACAGATCAGGAATGGTACAAACAGAATGATATGCTGGGCATGATGTTCTACATAGACAATTTTGCCGGAAATATGAAGGGTGTAGAATCCAAGCTGGATTATATCGAACAGTGCAATGTCAACTATATTCATCTTATGCCTTTCCTCGACACCCCTAAGGGACGTTCCGACGGCGGCTACGCCGTTTCAGACTTCCGTAAAGTACAGCCGAAGCTGGGGACGATGGAGGATCTGGACAGTCTGACATCCGCCTGTCATCGGAAAGGGATCAATGTCTGCATGGATTTTGTCATGAACCACACATCGGAGGATCATGAGTGGGCGAAGAAGGCCAGACAGGGAATCGGTGAATATATGAGCCGCTACTTCTTTTATGACACGACGGAAGAAACCGACATGTATGAGAGAACCGTGCCGCAGGTATTCCCGACCACCGCCCCGGGAAATTTCACATGGCTTGCGGATACCGGCAAATATGTGATGACTTCCTTCTATCCTTATCAGTGGGATCTAAATTATAAAAATCCCCGGGTATTTAACGAGATGATGTACAATTTCCTGTATCTGGCAAACAGAGGGATTGATATTATCCGTATAGACGCCGTGCCTTATATCTGGAAGGAGTTAAACACATCCTGCCGTAATCTTTCGCAGGTTCACACTATTGTGCGTATGATGCGCATGATCGGTGAAATCGTCTGCCCCGGCATTCTGTTGTTAGGTGAGGTGGTCATGGAGCCGGAGAAAGTAACTCCTTATTTCGGCACCGTGGAGAAACCGGAATGCCATATGCTCTACAATGTCACTACTATGGCTACAACCTGGCATACCGTAGCTACAAGAGACGTCAGATTGCTGAAAAGGCAGCTTGATATCGTCAATACGTTGCCAAAGGACTATACATTTCTGAATTATCTCCGCTGTCACGACGACATCGGATGGGGACTGGATTACGGCACTCTGCAGGCGGAAGGATTCGGAGAAAGGAGTCACAAGCAATATCTGAATGACTACTTTCAGGGCTATACCGGGAACAGCAACAGCCGCGGCGAGCTTTATAATGCAGATCCGATTACCGGTGACGCACGTTTCTGCGGAACTACCGCCTCTATGTGCGGCGTTGAAAAGGCCTGCGCAGAGCAGGATGAAGCGGCCATAGATCAGGCAATTCAACTCGATCTGATGCTTCACGCATATATGTTTATGCAATCGGGTATTCCTGTGCTGTACAGTGGGGATGAAATCGGACAGTTCAACGACTATACCTATAAAGAGGATCCCGATAAGGCTGCCGACTCCCGCTATATTCACCGCGGCGTGATGAATTGGAAACTTGCTGCTAATATACAGGATACGAACACCGTACAGGGCAGAATCTTCCAGGGATTAAAACAATTAGAGCAGATCCGTAAAGCGGAAAAGGTATTTGTCTCCAATGCAGATACATGGACGATTGAAACAAATGACCAATCAGTCTTGTGCATCGGCAGATATTTCGACAACGAAACATTGATTGGTGTATTTAATTTCAGCGAATATGATAAAACAGTGAACTTGGAGATTTCGGATGATGAATACAGGGACTTGATCACAGGAACCTCAACGAAACTCGGGGATGTCAGTATACCCGCTTACGGCTTCTATTATTTCAAGAAAAAATAAATACCAACACAAAAGCCGTCACAGAAATGTGGCGGCTTTTAAAATTATTGTCATATTTCAAGTTTGCGAAGCAAAACTCGCAATTGAGAGCAACTCATTTTTTTATTCTATGGGAATTGCTCATTCATACACGAGTTCGCGAAGCGAATCTCGCAATCAAACTTGTTTGTTTTTTCTACAGTCTCTTAAGCAGTTCCTCTCTCTGCGCCTCATAGCCCGGCTTTCCGAGAAGAGCGAACATGTTCTTCTTATAGCTCTCCACACCCGGCTGGTTAAACGGATTCACACCCAGAAGGTATCCGCTTACACCGCAGGCAAATTCAAAGAAGTAGAACAATTCACCAAGATAGAACTCATTTACCTCGGGAACATTGATCATGAAGTTGGGAACCTGTCCGTCCGTATGTGCCAAGATCGTGCCGTTCATAGCGCTCTTGTTGACGAAATCAACATTCTTACCTGCCAGATAATTCAGACCATCCAAATCCACCGGCTCCTCACCGATGATAATCTCTTCCCTGCTCGTCTCGATATTGAGAACTGTCTCAAACATCGTTCTGGCACCGTCCTGAATGAACTGTCCCATGGAATGTAAATCCGTTGTAAGATCTACACTTGCCGGGAAAATACCTTTCTGATCTTTACCCTCGGACTCGCCGTAAAGCTGTTTCCACCACTCGGACACATAGTGCGCACTGGGCTCATAATTAGCAAGAATCTCGATGCCTTTACCCTTTCTGAGCAGAATATTACGAAGGGCAGCATATTTCACCGCATCGTTTTCCTCGAAAGGAGCGTTAAGCGCCATCTTCCTGCCTTCTGCCGCACCTTCCATCAATTTATCGATATCCGCGCCGGACACCGCGATCGGGAGCAATCCTACAGCCGTCAGCACGGAGAAACGCCCGCCTACGTCATCCGGTACAACAAAGCTCTCATATCCCTCTTCATTGGCAAGATTCTTAAGTGATCCTCTCGCCTTATCGGTAGTGGCATAGATTCTCTTTGCCGCGCCGTCTTTACCGTATTTCTTCTCAGCCATCTCTTTAAATACACGGAACGCAATCGCCGGTTCCGTAGTTGTGCCGGATTTGGAAATCATATTAATAGAGAAGTCCCTGTCACCAATCACATCAATCAGATGTTTGATATAAGTAGAACTGATAGAATTGCCTACAAAATAAATCTCCGGCGTCTTTCTGATGGATTTATCCACTACATTGTAAAAACTGTGACGCAGGAATTCGATCGCCGCTCTCGCTCCCAGATAGGAACCGCCGATACCGATCACGACAAGTACCTCGGAATCATTCTGAATCTTAGCAGCCGCCTGTTTGATCCGCGCAAACTCTTCCTTATCATAGTCAACCGGCAGGTCGATCCATCCAAGGAAATCATTCCCTGCTCCGGTCTTGCTCACCAGCAGCTCTTTCGCATCGAGCGCCAGCTTCTTCATGGACTCTACTTCATTGTCCCCGATAAAAGATGCCGCCTTAGAATAGTCAAATGTAACTTTACTCATTTTGTCCTCCATTCCGAAACGCCCGACTGCCATTCGCACCCTGACGATCCAATTTGTCTTCTATCTGCCACTACACATAAGTGTAACATTGCAAACATGGTTTTTCAAGATTTTACTTTTTTACCACTATCTTCCTGCGCTGTTGCATAAGCCGTCCTACTGTTTCTGGTTAACCGCATCCTCAATCAATCCGATGATCGTTCCGATCGCATCCCGCTGATTGCTCTTTGTCATCGCTTCGATATAACTGAATCTGTTGAAATACAGCTCCTGTATCTTCTCCAACAACAATTTGTTCGTCAGATCATCTTCGTCAATCACGATACTGAACCCCTGCGACTCAAAAGATTCCGCATTCAAAATCTGATCGCCCCTGCTGCTGGTCGCAGGAAGCGGAATCAGAATATTCGGCTTACGAAGCGCCAACAGCTCACTGATCGCGTTCGCACCGGCTCTGGAGATCACCAGATCCGCCATGGCAAAGATATCCTTCATCTCAGAACGGATATACTCGAACTGTTTATATCCGGGTGTTGTGAGAAGCAGATTATCCATCTTCTCCTTCCCGCACAAATGTACCACCTGAAAATCTTTCAACAGCTCCGGAAGCACGTCTCTGACTGCCTGATTCACCGCCGCGGATCCCAGACTGCCTCCCACTACCATGATGACCGGCTTAGTGGCATCGAAACCGCACAACCGGTAACCTGCTTCCTTATTGCCCATGGTAAGTTCCTTTCTAATCGGAGAACCTGTCAGAACCGCCTTACTCTCCGGCAGCATACGAAATGTCTCGGGAAAATTACAACATACCTTCTTCGCCACCGGAATACATAATTTATTGGCGAGACCGGGTGTCATATCCGATTCATGTATGATGCACGGAATTCCAAGCGATGCTGCCGCACGCACAACCGGTACGCTTACAAAACCGCCTTTGGAAAAGACCACATCCGGTTTTATCTCTTTGAGATATTTCCTGGCCTCAGACATTCCCTTAAGCACGCGAAACGGATCCGAAAAATTCTTAGGATCAAAATATCTTCTGAATTTACCTGTGGCAATACCGAAATATGGAATATTAAAGTCTTCCATTAACTTCTTCTCAATACCGTCATAGGAACCCATATAGGCAATCTCATACTGCAGTTCCCGCAGCTTCGGAATAAGCGCCATATTAGGGGTCACATGTCCGGCGGTTCCGCCGCCGGTAAGTACGATCTTCTTACTCATTATGGAAGAAACCTCCTCAATTATCTAGGATTTCCTGTAGCGCACATGCCAGTTGGTCCGGACAGGAAGTATTCTTATATCCGCACTTAATACCACGCAGTCTCTCGATTGCA
This sequence comes from Lachnospiraceae bacterium, assembly GCA_014804485.1. Classification (GTDB taxonomy): domain Bacteria; phylum Bacillota; class Clostridia; order Lachnospirales; family Lachnospiraceae; genus UBA3282. Next base: position 21,148 of record JAAUZT010000037.1, on the reverse strand, counting down.
TCCTCAATCTTCATTCCCGACACCAATCTGGAAATGCCTTGTAGGTTACCGTTACATCCTCCCGTGAATTCAACAGACTTAATTACGCCATTTTCTACCTCCAGGTTAATCGCCTTAGAGCATACTCCCTGTGGATGATAAACCATTGCTATTCCCTCCAGTTTACGATAATTTATTTTGCCCGAATATATTCTTTTTACACAATATTAGATATTGTAGCATATTTTTCTATTTCTTTCCAGTACCGCGGCCGGTTCGCACCCTTATATTTTGCCGTACAATGTATGAAAAGAACATATCTTGCACTAATTTGGCGATACTTTACGGCTTTTATAGCCGGAACTATCTAATATAATATAGGTATGCGGATTATATTTATCATATTTGGGGAGGATATGGCGAATCATGCTTGCATTATTTTTTCAACATAAGAACTTCATGATCGGGATTCTGGCACTACTGTTTGCTAGTATCATATGCCAGATCGTAATGGGAGTGATATATCATCGTCTGATCTGGGAAACGGAACATATGTCCACAACCACGAACAAATCCTTACAACAGCTCAAGCTCAAATTCTCCGGATACAGCAAAATCAATGAGAAAGTCGCCAATGTTCCTGTTTTTGTAGACAAGTTTATCAGCCACGTCAAAATCGGCGCCATACCCTTATCTATGCTGAAACACTTGTCGGGGCAGCTTATGCTGCTTTCCGTTCTTGTCGCAGGCATAGGCGCCTGTCTTGGAATTATACATAATGAAAATTTCTTTAGTATCGTACCTTTCTATGTTGTGAGTTTTCTGGGATTATATTGTTATTTCGCGGTTTCCTCTCTCATTGATATACCCGGCAAGATCAATGTTCTTCGAATCAATCTGGTGGATTATCTGGAAAACCATCTGGCAAACCGTCTGGAACAGACAGAGCTGGACATGCAGATGATCAGCCCGCGTGGACAAGATACCACGGATATACATCAAAGAGCCACGGAGACAGAGATACAGAATGCCGCACCGGGTCCGGTGCCGGAATCCGACGGGCAGAATATACCAAACGACTCAGAAGCAGCCTATGCGTCAGAGGGCACAGACATCCCCGGTGTCTCCGACGCCGAGCTTCGGGAACTGGAAATGCTGTTGCAGGAAATTGCCGCTACCTTCACAATTTCCTGAAAGCATTTTTCAAGAATGTAAACTCTCCTCTATTTCGTATTTCCTAAAAAGATCAGGCCGACCGCCCCCGGACCGGAGTGTGCACCGATACTCGGTCCGATGGGCCTGATCTCGATATCCGTATAGCCGAATCTCTCTGTGATCATATTCGCAACATATCTTGCATCCATTTCACAATCTCCGTGAACAATTCCGATAAACACCTGTTTATCCTTATATTCCCCCAGCCGTTCTTCCATATTATTCACCAGCGTCATGAGCGACTTCTTCCGTCCCCGAACCTTATCTAAGGCTACCAGTCTGCCCTCTTTGTCAAAATACAGAATCGGCTTAATATTGATTACTGTACCGAGGATCGCGGAAGACCGGGATAAACGTCCGCCGCGATACAGGAAATTGAGATCATCCACCGTGAACTGTATGTTCAGATGGGGACTGTTCTCCCGTACCCACGCTGCCGTCTCTTCCAGTGAACTGCCTGCCTGCTTCATCTCGATCGCCTTGCGGATCATAATACCCTCACCCAAAGATGCCGACAGGGTATCGATCACGATGATGTTCATTCCCGAATATTTTTCCATGATCTCATCCGCACCATTTACAATATTATTATAGGCACTGCTGAGCGCGGAAGAAAAACTGATATGCAGAATATCCTTATCTTGTTGTGCATATTCCGCAAAACGTTCCCTGATTACCTCCGGATTGCTGGCCATAGTGGCCGCTTTCTTTCCCTCGCGCATGGCATCATAGAACTCCTTGACGCTCAATTCCTTATCGTCTCCGTATATCTCATCCTCTATCGTATAATAATGCGGAATTACTCCCACTCCATGCTCTTCCAGATAAGCCGGATCCATATCACAGTTACTGTCCGTTGTAATTACAAATTCTCGCATAATATCCATCCTTCTGTCATTATTTTAATCTCTTTAGCAGTCAGCTTTAGTTCTTTTTCAGTTTAACACAATTTTGTCAAAATAACGAGCATAATATGTCGTCCGGCTTGACGGATATATTCCCTTCGCCCATTTTATCACATTCCTATGGCTATATAAAACAAGCAAAATAATTCGGACAGAATGAACTTCTGTGGAATCATGTTCACCCTGCCCGAACCATTCGGCATATACTGCTATCTGCCGTCATTATTATTTTTACACAGATATATTGCTTATAACCGGCTTTATCATTACTCGGATTTCTTCTTCCGTTTGCCGATCACAACTCCGCCGCCTATAAGCAGAGCCGCCGCAATACATGCAATCAACGCTGTTACGAAACCGTTATTTCCACCTGTGCTTTCTTCGGCTGCGGTATCTGCCGGTGCCTCATCCTGCGCATCGCTATCCTCATCTGCCACGGCTGCCGCACCGCTCTCTCTTACAAGCACCATCGCCGAAATCGGCTCCACCGCGGCACTGCCTGTAACCGTATCAAGAACTTCCGTACCCGCATTCTCACCGTTAATATAAACATTCCAGCTTCCTTCCGGAAGAGTCACTGTAGTTCCCGCCTCGTTAGCATTAAAGATCACAAACAGTTCATCTGCCGTTTCTCCGTTTATACCACCCTGAATATCGAAAGCAACCACATTGGCATCCAGCCCTGTCACCGGTGCGACTGTTGCCGCCACATCTTCCGCAGTTGTAAGCCGCAGTGCACCGTGCGCCTTACGGAATGCAATCAGACCTTTATAATACTCGAAGACCCGCGCATAACTTTCGTCTTCCAGATCACTCCATTTCAGACAGTTAATTTCATCTCCGGAGGAATAACTGTTGGAGTCAAAAGTGCCGTCCGCACGCTGCTTCGTACGCAGCATCTCCTCGCCTGCCTGCATAAACGGAGTACCCTGTGCAGTCATGTATACTGCTGCCGCCAGATTATTCATCTTAATCAGATCTTCTCTGCTTGCCTCAGGTCTCGCGGTCTGTAAATGATCGAACAGCGTCAGGTTATCATGACAGGAAGCATAATTGATCGTCTGGGACGGACTGCCGCACCATGCATCCGCACCCATGAAGCAGTTTGTGATCGTCTCTTCCATATCCGGCTTACCGGACGCATACCCTTTATCCAGATCATCAAATACACTGCCTTTCAGGCCGTCGCGAATCGTATCGTTAAAGTATGCAAACTCAGGTGTATAAGAAGAGTTAAGCTGTGTCGCCATTGTATAACCTTCTTTTGTCAGGGAAGTGCTCATCGTCCAGCCTTCCCCGTAAAAGATCACGTTCGGATGATCCTTATGAACCTCTTCGATAATTTCATTAACCGTCTCCGTATCCAGAAGCCCTACCAAATCAAAACGGAATCCGTCAATATGATATTCATCCGCCCAATAGCAGACGGAATCCACAATATATTTCTTTACCATGGAACGCTCGGATGCCGTGTCATTGCCGCAGCCCGATCCGTTAGAATATCCGCCGCCCTCATCGACACGTGAGAAATAATCCGGTACGATCCTGTTGAAACAGAAGTCTGTAACATTATATACATGATTGTACACGACATCCATTACTACACTGATATTATTGTCATGCAGCGCCTTTACTGCCTGCTTTAACTCTTTGACACGAACTTCACCGTTGGAAGCGTCTGTAGAATAAGATCCTTCCGGCACATTGTAATTGACCGGATCATAGCCCCAGTTAAACAGATTCGTCAATGTACGCTTCTCGTCTACCGAACCGAAATCATAGATCGGCAGAAGATGCAGATGAGTCACTCCCAGCTCTTTGATATGATCCAGCCCGGTGGATATTCCGGACTCCGTCTTTGTTCCTGTCTCTGTCAATCCGAGGAATTTACCTTCATTCTCGATACCGGAATCCGCACCCGAAGAAAGATCCCGCACGTGCAGTTCATAGATAATCGCGTCGTTAATTCCTTTACCCGCATTGGGATCTGTATCACTGTCCCATCCTTCCGGATCTGTATCGTCCAGATTAAGGATCATGGCACGTTCCCCGTTAATACCGGTCGTGCGCGCATAAGGATCACATGCCTCTCTGCTTACGCCGTCTATCGTAACATAATAAGTATAATAGACTCCTCTTAAATCACCGTCTTTCGCTGCGACCCATGTACCGTTCACATCCGGTGTCATCTCGATCTCTTCCGTCATATCCTTAGAATAACCCGTACCTGACTCGTAGAGTCTTAACGATACGGATTCCGCTGTCGGTGCCCAAACACGGAACGCCGTCTGTGTCTCACTCCACGTCGATCCCAGATCATTCCCTGTGTATGTATATTCCGCCTCAAACTCCGGCGTGGAATAGATACTCGGAATATATATATCATATGCCGCTTCTTCGAAAGTAATCGTATAACTCTTAGACGCATTCAGATTGTCTGCCAATACTACGGTGTACACGCCATCCGTACCGCCTGTTACCTCCGTAACGGCAATTTCACCTTCTTTATCCGCAACAGAGAAAACACCGCTTGGATCGCCCTCAATCTCGCCCGTCATTGTGACTTTGATCGTGCCGTCATTATTATAAGTCGCCGTTCTTAATCTCACTCCTGTCACCACATCATCTCCGTATTCTTTCGTATAACCTTCTATACCCGATTCCACATAAATATGTACGGTACCCGATATCACCTCAGATATGTCGATAAACTGGTCACCATCAAAATCTTTCAGCCAATCCTGGGTACGAACGATAAATCCTACGCTTGTTATCCCGGGGGTAACTTCTTTCGTCGCCACCATGTCGCCGTCTTCTTCCTGAAAAGGAATGCCTTCGCCCGCGCCGCCGCCTTCTTCCCAGAACCATACATCCCAGTCGTCATATGCATCGTCACCTCTGTGATAGTGCAATTTTACGGTTATGCCTTCCGCCGCGTGAACCGTCATTCCACTACACAACGCTGTCATAAACGGTGTGATCAGCAGAATTACTGCCATGAAAAATGCGCTTACTCTTCTTCTCATTAGGAACCTCCTTCTCTACATGTTGTCCGTCTTACACTTCGTATGCATTTTTCGCATCGAATTTTATAAATATCATTTGCGAAACTTTACGAAATTTTCTTCATTATATCATATCCTTAGTAAAATGAGAAGAAGTAACTTACACCAAACCGTAAAAATTCAAAAAAAGAAGCCGCTCAATTAAACCGCAGCTTCTTTTATAAATTACTTAGTTATTCCACGCAGGCTCTGAATATAAACCGATACGCCCGATATTCTCCAAGTTCAACCGGCATCGGAATACCCGCTTTCATTAACACGGAACCATAATAACGCTGTCCGCTGTGTACATCCTCATAAACCGTATCGGACAGCAGATCTTTCATCCGAACATAACTGACCGTCATGTTTCCGTGATTCTCCAGCATTACTACATGCAGCAGTACCTGCTTTTTATCCTCCGACACATGCATCCACGCTGCATATGCATCCTGAAAGGGATTCGACAGCCGATAATAATCTCCGGTGCGAATCAACTCTTCATACTCTTTATAAAGCCTGATCTGTTCCCTGATCCCCTCCTTATCCTCTTCATTTAGCTTCGCCAGTGATAATTCATACCCAAAAGCACCCGTCATGGCCACAATCCCCCGCGTGTGCAGGCTGATATTGCGCCCTGTCTGATGATTCGGCGCCGCCGACACATGGGCGCCGACCACCGACATCGGGTAGAAGAAGGATGTTCCGTACTGAATTCGCAGCCTGTCCAATGCATCCGTATTATCACTGCACCAGATCTGGGGCGTATAATACATCATGCCCGCATCAAATCTTCCGCCGCCGCCACTGCACCCTTCCACCAGAATCTCAGGATACTGTGCCGTCAGCTTTTCCAGAAAATCATATACACCCAGAACATAATCATAGACTACCTTTCCCTGACTATTTCCTGTCGAAAAGATATCTGTAATGCTCCGGTTCATATCCCATTTCACATATTCTATATTTCCCTGATCCAAAACATTACATATCTGCCGATATATATAATTTCGCACCTCCGCTCTGGAAAAATCAAGAACTAACTGGTTCCTTCCCCGAACCGATTTTCTTCCCGGAATCTGCATAGCCCAGTCGGGATGCTCACGATAAAGCCCGCTGTCCTCCGAAACCATCTCCGGCTCGATCCAGATTCCAAACTTCACTCCGATATCGTTAATCTTACGAATCAGCTCGCCGAGGGTGCAACCCAGTTTCTCCTCATTAACCTGCCAGTCTCCCAGTCCGCTGTTGTCATCTCCACGCTTTCCAAACCAGCCGTCATCCATCACAACCATGTCGATTCCAAGCCCGACAGCATCCTGTGCCAGCTGTAATATCGTCTCTCCGGTAAAATCAAAATAGGCCGCTTCCCAACTGTTGACCAGTATTGGTCTGGGGCAATTATTGTACCGTCCCCTGCATATATGCTTTCTGATACAGCGGTGATACTTTATGGACAGATCGCTAAACCCCCTATCCGAGTAACACAGTATCGTCTCCGGAACGGTGAACGTCTCCCCGGGTGCCAGAGAATAATGAAACAGATCACTCTGCAATCCCATTATAACTCTCGTCTGTTCGTACTGATCTTTCTCAGCCTCACACATAAAATTGCCACTGTAGACGAAGACCATCCCATAACAGCTTCCGTTGTCTTCTGTCGTATCCGGATTCGCTACGATCACCGCCGGATTATACTGATGACTGGAAGTTCCCCTCCGACTTCCGATCACATGACTGCCATGTGCGATTGCCGTACGTTGAAGATTTCGTTCCATCGCATGCCTGCCGTAGAAACTGATTAGATCATAATCTCCGCTGATAAAATCCAGACAGGCAGAAGCCGCTTTTTCTACGGTAACAGTATTTTCACCATTATTCCCAATCTCGACACTTCTCGTTATAATATCTTCTTCTTCCAATACACCGTATAACAACCGCACCTGCACTTTGCTGACACGATCCTCTAAGGTAATCTCTAACGTTTCCGCTTCATGTAAGTCAGCATGAACTGCCGGTAATCCCGACAGTCCATACTTCCCTTCTCTGATATTGTATCCGACATAACGCAGGTCACAACACTCTGATTCATCATGATTGCGGATTATAAGCGCGCTGTTTCTGTAATCTCCGATACCCATGGTGGGATATTCCTGCGGCAGCACATCCATAGAATAAGTTCTGTTATTTCCTACATCATATGGATTTCCTGAGAATCCTCTGTCATAGTAAGTCAACAGATAATCCATATTTCCGGATATCCTGCCCCCGTAATACAGGTGCAGGAGAAATCCGAAATCATCTACCTTCATCTGGTAGGTCGTCTGTTTTGTCTGTAATGTAAAAATTCGGTTTTGTTGCTGATAGAAAATTGCCATATATCTTACCTATCCTTTATTTAACCGCACCGTTTACAACACCGTTCAAAATCTGCTTCTGACAAACGATATAGAAAATCAGGATCGGAATCAGTGAAAGCAAATAGGAAGCAAACGCAAGGTTATAATTCGTACCGAACTGCGACTGGAAATTCAACTGCGCAAGCGGCAATGTGTTTTGCTCGGAACCACCCATAACTATAAGAGGTGTCATAACATCATTCCATACTGCAAGCGCTGTCAGAACAGCAACGGTCGCGTGCATAGGACGCATGATTGGGAATAAGATCTTCCAATATGTTCTCCATGTAGACGCACCGTCTACTTTCGCCGCCTCTTCCAACGCTATCGGTATATTTACTAAGTATCCCGAATACAGAAGTACATTCATGGGCATATAGAATACTACATATAACACGACAACACCAAACCAATTCGCCAGTCCAAGCTCGGCCGTCTGCTTCGCAATAGGCATCATCAGAATTGCAAAAGGAACAAACATACCACTGACAATAAAAAGATATACAAAACTGTAGAACTTGCTGTGAGCCTTATTTCTTCCCAGCGCATAACCCATAAGAGAATGAACGGCTATAGATAATCCCACTGTAAACAGTGTGATCAGCAAACTGTTTCTAAGAGAATGCCAGAAATTTGTGATCCTCATGGCTTCCCTGAAATTGTTAAGGCTCCATACCTTAGGCAGCGATAAAATACCACTGATACTGTTGGTCATCTCCGAAGGCTGTTTAAATGCAATCACAACCGTCAGATATAAAGGAAATATAATTGTAGATAATCCGAGGATCAATAAGATCATCGCCGGTGTATTTACTTTTTTGTCCATCATATCTTTCATTATAGCTGCTCCTCCTTTTTACCGGAAAATTTCATCTGCGCTACAGAAACGGCCACGATCACGATAAAGAAAACAACTGCATTGGCACTCTGGAATCCAAACTGTCCGCCTGACATACCATTATTGTAGATCAGGTATGAAATAGATTCCGTACTCTGTGCAGGACCACCCTTAGTCAATGCCATGATCTGGTCGAATACCATCAGAAAGTTCTTAACGCAAAGCACCATGTTGATGGAAAAGAACGGAATGATCAAGGGGAATGTCAAATACTTAAACTGTTTCCATCCGGTTGCGCCGTCCAGTCCTCCTGCTTCATACACGTCTTCCGGTACGGTCTGTAATCCTGAAATATAAATGATCGTATTCATTGCGATCGCCTGCCATGCACATACGACCATAACACCGATCCAAGCAGCACTCGGATTTGATAAAATGCTGGACTTCAAAGCTTCAATCCCGATCATGTCCGCAACTGCGGGGATAATATATGTGAAAAAGTAATTGAAAATGTAACCCACAACCAGCGCTCCTAATATGTTCGGCAAAAAATACGCTCCGCGGAAAAAGCTCTTAGCTCTTATCCTACCATTCAGACCCAACGCAAGGATCAGACTGAGCACATTTACCACAATAGTCGATACGACCGCCAGCTTAAATGTAAACAAATATGATTTACCGACACGGGCATCCGTAAACAAGTCTATATAATTCCGAAAACCAATCCAGTCATAACTTCCGAATCCTTTAAAATTCGTGAAACTGTATATCACGCCGCGAATTAACGGAATGGTATTGAAGCATACGAATAACGCAAGAATCGGAATAGTAATCAATAAAAATGTTCTCTCTCTATCATTTTTCATAACCTATACTCTCCTTTTCTATTAATTCGCGGTTCCATGTTCTTTTTCATAATCCTGCACCAGACGAATGATATCTCTGTTATATCTCTGCCAGTCTGTATCAAACTTACTTAAGAAGGCATCTACATCTTTATTCAGCAGGAATGTCTGTATCTGTGCATCTACCGCCATCTCGGAAGGATAGTAGTGATCCTGATAGTCCTTCATATTGCCCTCAAGAATATAATCGGTCATGCCATCCAGAATAGAAGGTAACTGGAAATTTCCTTCTTTGCAAGGTATCGCAGTTTGCGCATCAATATATTTCTGAAGATTCTCCTCCGCATACAGGAAATCAAGAACTTCGTATGCAGCCTCTTTATTCTTACATTCAGCTGTCACACAAAACTGAAGATCAATTCCCGAATTCAATGTGTTGCCATCATGATCGTCACATGCCGGCATAACGAAAGAGTCCAGATTCAAATCCGGATTTACGGATAAAATCTGCGGAGCCGCATAACTTCCGATGGGATACATTGCAGATTCCCCTCTGGCAAAAGCGGTACATGCATCGTTATATCCGTATGCAAAAGGATCGCTCGGTCCATAATCCAACAATTTTAAGTACTTTTCGGATATCTCCCGGTACTCTTTAGAGAATGTTGTCTGACCGCGGTTCACCTGTTTCGTCGTATCCGCAGGTGATAAGTCTACCGCCATGGAATTCCAAGGCGCGAGACAAGTCCAGGTATCCTTAAAACCGAAATAGAACGGAAGAATTCCTTCTGCCTTGATCTCATCACATAACGCTATCAATTCTCCCCAATTTTGCGGAATCTCCCAGCCGTGCTCCTCAAACATATCTTTGTTGTATAGCACACCTGCCGCATTGGCTACGTAGGGCACCGCATAAACTCCATCGGTGGGAACAAGTTCCAGAGCCTCATCAATATCCAGATATGCCTGATTGATATCCTGAAGTCCCTCATAATCCGATACATCCGCCAGTATCTCAGCTTCCACAAAATAAGAGTAATTGATATCACCACCAATTCCAATGATATCGGGATAGTCCTCCCTGATAAATCTTGTTCGCAATATTGTCATTGCATCATTAGGAGAACTGATTTTGAGATGAATGTCATCATGTGTCGCGTTAAACTCTTCTTCCACCGTGCTGAAATAATTGGCAGCTTCCGGTTTGTACTGAACAATTTCAATTTGAATCTTACCGTCGTCAGACGCATTCCCACACCCTCCGACAGCCATTGATACCGCCGCACAGCATAATGCCGCTTCAAGGTATTTTATTTTGCTCCTTTTCATAGCTTATCTCCTTCCCTGTTTTGATAATTAGATTATAACATACCATTTTGCTGTCAATAAATAGCATGATATTTCATGTTTTATATCATTATGCTATTTTTATGGTATTACGTTGAAGTCACCTAGCATTTTGGTATATAATTGATTTAATACAGTATATGAGGTGGCTTATGAGTGAAGTAATCTTTTCTGTCTTTCCGAGCGAGAATTTTATTGATCTGGGATTATATCAATTCGGCTGGGAGCAATGCGATCCCTCCCACTCCTTCGGCCCTGCTGCCAGAAACCACTATCTGTTTCACCTGTGCCTATCCGGAACCGGCACTTTGATTGCGAATAACACGCAAGGAGAATCCATTACTTATCAGGTCAAAAGCGGACAGGGATTTATGATATTTCCCCATCAGGTATGTACCTATATTGCAGATCACGAAATTCCCTGGGAATATGTATGGATAGAGTTTGATGGTCTGCGCGCCAAGGAAACCGTTGAATTGACCGGTCTCAATTGGAACCAGCCAATCTATAAGGCGCACACCAAAGATATTTCAGAGACAATGAAGTCAGAAATGTTATATATCGTAAATAATAAAGATGCATCACCTTTCCATCTGATCGGGCACCTTTATCTTTTTATTGACAGTCTCGTCCGCTCATCCACATCCAATAAGATCGGTATGGGAAACAGTCTGCGGGATTTCTATATTAAAGAGGCGTTTTCTTTTATCGAGGAAAATTTCCAGAACGATATCTCCGTAGAAGATATTGCGGCTTCCTGCGGATTAAACCGGAGCTATTTCGGCAAAATTTTTCATGAGAATATGGGGAAATCCCCACAAGAGTTTCTTATATCCTACCGAATGACCAAGGCAACAGAGTTATTGAAGCTGACCGGATTGTCCATAGCTGATATAGGAAATGCGGTAGGCTATCCGAACCAGCTGCATTTCTCAAGAGCATTTAAAAATGTATACGGTATTTCACCAAGACAATGGAGATATGAAAACGGAGGCGTTCGCTCATAAAAACATACGAATACTCTTATTCCAGAATCTCTTTTTCCAGAATATACAATGCCCGCTCGTTTTCCTCTTGACAGTAGGCGATGATCTCGTCCTCGCCCTTATCGGCAACGATCGTGGTATCGGCACCCAACTGCACGAAACATACATAGTTTTCTATTGTCTCCATGCGGGAAGCTTGTGCCTTACACAGATTCTGGGGATAGTTATTGTTTTCCTCAATTATCTTTTCACGATATCTCTCCAATGCCGCCTCGACCGCTCCCACCTCTGTCTCCTTGGCATGAATAATGATCATCGTGTCTATATGAGAATCCATAACCTGTTTCTCGGCCAGAAAGTCCACATACATGTCTTCCGTGATCCCGGTCTTCTTCTCCAGCTCCTCTTTTGTCAGATCCACCTCCGGCCAGTACTGATCACCCATCAGTTCCTTGACACTGTCTTTTAATTGCGTCAACGTCACAAACTTTTCCTTATCCTGAAAAGGAAAATTACTTGCCTGCAGATCGTTGCTGACCTTCTGCATTTCAAATGCCTGACCGTTGCCTACCAGTTCATCTTCCGGCAGCTCATTACTGCACCCTGTTGTAACACACAATACTATGAGTAAAATAGTTATAACCATTCTTCTCCTGTTTTTTTTCATTTCTGTCTGCTTCCCTCCGTCTTAGTTTAATCTTCTTTATTGTTTCTGTCCCCTCTATTTGATATACTGTATTTGAACTGTTCAGTACCTTCACAGTTACGTTGCAAAATCCATCCTAAATCGTCTTCGACGATAGGATTTTGCTCGCTGAATCATATTCTTACGGTCTCAGCAGTAAATGCTTCGACCTGTACTGAATAGTTACCTGTATTTATCCTTTCGGCTGTTTATATATGCCAAATAGGATGTATACTATACTAGCGTACTGCCGCCGGCCAATGAAAACTCTGCAGTAACTAGTTTCTGCCTTTATTAGAAAAATATGTATTTTTACAGCAAATATAGCAAAAGGATTTCATAACCATATGTTATTTAACTCGTATATTTTTATTTTTATATTTTTACCGCTGACGCTTTTGGGTTGGTATGGACTGAATTATTATAAGAAATACACTCTTGCAAATGTATTTCTGGCGGGAATGTCTCTCTGGTTCTATGGCTATTTCAATGTCCGTTATCTGGCGATCATATTGTGCAGCATTGGAGTAAACTACCTTTTAAGCTATCTGCTGACACGGATTCCTACAAACCCTTCCCATGCAGACGGCATGCAACAGACCGTATCGACACACCATATATGGAATCGTGTCGGTTTGATTACAGGAATTATCCTTAATCTCGGCATTCTCTTTTACTTTAAGTATTATGATTTCTTTATCGAAAATATTAATCATGCTTTTCACACGGATTTCACGCTGAAGCATATCCTGCTGCCGCTTGGAATCAGTTTCTTTACCTTCCAGCAGCTATCCTTCATTATTGACAGAGCGCTGGGAAAATGCGAACACTATTCCCTGATTAATTACATTACTTTCGTCACCTTTTTTCCACAGTTAATCGCGGGTCCGATCGTCTTATATAAAGAAATGATCCCGCAGTTCGAGGATACTTCCGGGCGCAGCTTTCATGCAGCATCTTTTTCCCGCGGTATCTATCTGTTTGTGCTTGGTCTGGCCAAGAAGGTACTGTTGGCGGACACCTTTGCGTTGGCAGCTAACTACGGATTTGCACAGACCTTCTCCTTGGACAGCATCTCCACGGTAGCGGTGATCTTGTCTTACACGTTCGAACTTTACTTTGACTTCAGCGGCTATTCCGATATGGCGATCGGGCTTGGCAGGATGTTCAATATTGAACTGCCCTTTAATTTCGATTCACCCTATCGTGCGTGCACTATTAAGGAATTCTGGCAAAGATGGCACATCACTCTCTCCCGCTTCTTCATCACCTACGTATATATTCCGCTGGGCGGCAGCAGGAAGGGCCGGGTGCGCATGCTTATCAACACCTTTATCATTTTCCTCTTAAGCGGACTGTGGCATGGAGCTGCTTGGACTTATGTGGCGTGGGGCGCTATACATGGACTGCTGGTTGTCTGGGACAATCTGGGGATTATCGGCATTAAGGGACGGGATGAGAAGAGACCGGCACTTTTCCATATTCCCGCATGGCTGGGCTGGATTTTCACTTTTGCATTGTTTAATATGTCGCTCTTTTTCTTCCGAAGCGGAAGCATGATCGCGGCGATCCAACTATTCAAGAATCTTTTCTCCGGAAGCTATACGGGCAAGATTTTTGAGGTCGCGGCGCAGCTTAATGTTTCTGAAATCTACGTGCTCGGACAAGCCCTGGATATGGCAGCACCGAATCTGGCCGGTTACCTGTATCTGATTGTCATGCTTTTATTGTTCGCGCTGGCATTTTATCTGGTATTCAGACCCAATGCCTATGAACGATCCATGCGTGGGGAACTGACTTCAAAGAGATGTTGGATCATCTGTATTCTGTTAATATGGTGTATTGTATCTTTGTCGCAGGTGAGTACATTCTTGTATTTCAATTTTTAGTAATCGCTCAGCCATTTGCAAATGATATCATTAAATTAAACCGAATGCGCCTGATATTATGTATGGCACAATTTTTTGCTTACATGAAACTGAGTCTATAGGAAGGTATAAAGCATATGGATACGGATAAGAAATTTATAAAATCCTTTTTTATACGAACGGGAATCCTGCTGGCAGCAGTCATCGCTGTAGTGGTAATCTTTGACCCTTTTTACCAATACCACAAACCGTTGCCGGGACTGAAGGCGGTACTGACCGACAAGGAATATCAGTGTATCGGCACGCTGCGTGCCTTCGATTATGATGCACTGATCGTAGGATCTTCGGTCTGTGAAAATTATAACAATTTCTGGTTTGACGGGGGATTCGGCTGTAACACGATCAAAGCGATCCGCTCTTACGGTGCCACCGCAGATTTGTGTTATCTGTTGGACAGCGCTTATGAGCAACATGACTTGAAATATGTGTTTTACAATATCGACCCATCCTCTCTGTCGGCAAGCACGGAACCTACTTATGTATCCACAGGCTGCCCTATGTACCTGTATGATAAGAATCCTTTCAACGATTATCCATATGTGCTTAATAAGGATGTGTTGATGGAAAAGCTTCCTTATATGCTGGCCTATTCTTTTATCGGCGATTACGATGAAGGCGACTCCTACAACTGGGCACAATGGAAATATTTCGGACAGGATATGGCAATGGGCTTATATACCCGTCTTCCCTCTGTCAAAAATATGCAGACGGAAACCGCAAACACCACGGAACTTACCGGAAATATTGCACTTCTCACCGCACAGGTAGAGGCGCATCCGGAGACTACTTTTAAGTTCTTCTTTTCACCTTACTCTATGCTGTGGTGGGATAACGCATACCGCAGTGGTGAGAGAGATGCCGTGATCTATAACGAGAAACAGGCGGTGAAGACACTCTTGCTATATGATAATGTGGAGATTTATTTTTATCAGGATGATCGGGAGATTATTACGAATCTGGACAACTATATGGATATGATCCATTTTTCTAAGGATATCAACTATTATGTCTATGATAAGCTGGCAAAAGGGGAAGAGCGGCTGACGATAGATAATTATGAGGCACGGTTGGATGGGATGTATGAATTGTCGCAGGAGATTGTGGAGGAATTGATTAAGGAGTATTATGAGTAAATAATTTAGGCTGTGAGGGCAGCTTACACGATCTATGTGCGTCCATGCGGGCTNCGAAAAATGGATTTTCTAAATATTNCGGTANGGTTGAGAATGCCGGACGCANCCGCCCTCTACTCGCCATCCGGGCTCGTTACGGGCTTTTCGGGACATCCATGTCCCGAAATTGCTGGGTTTTGGACGGAATATTAAGAAAATCTCATTTTTCTCCGCAAGGCATGGACACACATAGATCGTGCAATCTGCCTGGCCGGACGTAAATAACGATAAATGACTATATAGCAAACTCAACTATCGCCTAATAGCAATGGTTTTTAGCTGTGTTGCTCAATTCCATAATTTGGGCTAAAAGGAACTGGATGAGNTTTGTATATAGTAATTTAATGATATATAATAAAAAAATTTTAAAAAGGCACGAAAGGGATGTGTACCATGAAATTTATATCTTGGAATGTGAACGGATTAAGGGCTTGTGTCGGTAAAGGATTNTTNGATTTTGTNNAGACGGANGANGCGGATATCTTCTGTGTNCAGGAGACGAAATTACAGGAGGGGCAGATNGACTTGGATCTTCCGGGTTATTATCAATATTGGAATTATGCGGANAAGAANGGNTATTCNGGAACTGCNNTTTTTACNAAGGAGGAACCTCTTTCGGTTTCNTANGGGATNGGNNTGGAAGAGCANGACCATGANGGNCGTGTGATTACATTGGAATATNCGGATTNTTATTTTATCACTGTNTATACACCTAACTCNCAGAATGAATTGGCANGANTGGACTACCGTATGCAGTGGGAGGAAGANTTTTTATCTTATCTGAANAAACTGGAGNAGAAGAAGCCTGTAATCTTCTGCGGCGATCTGAATGTGGCACATAAAGAGATTGATCTGAAAAATCCGAAAACGAACCGNATGAATGCCGGTTTTACNGATGAGGAGCGGGCAAAATTCACGACTCTGACAGAAGCGGGATTTATTGACACTTTCCGATATTTTTATCCGGACTTAGAGNGCGCTTACTCATGGTGGTCATATCGTTTCAGCGCCAGAGCCAAGAATGCGGGGTGGCGTATCGACTATTTTCTTGTNTCGGAATCTCTGAAAGACAGATTGCAGGATGCACTNATCTANAANGATNTNATGGGTTCNGATCACTGTCCNGTGGGGTTGATGATCGATTGATATATGAGATTGTCGGCACAGTGTGCCGACAATCCCTCTGCTTTCTCTCATAACTCTCNCAAACATTAATATNTGCATCTATGTTGTTAGTAAGCGATAGACACGGCTTCTTCCCAGAAGATACCTGTCCCCTTTATTCTCCACGATNATATAGGCATCTTTCGGAATTTCTTCTATCTTTACGATTTCNCCGTCCTGAAATCCATATAGCTTATCGTCCACCGTCCAGAGTATCTGTTCCTCATCCAGATAACCGCCATACTGTC
The DNA here is from genome assembly GCA_014804485.1 of Lachnospiraceae bacterium. Taxonomy (GTDB): domain Bacteria; phylum Bacillota; class Clostridia; order Lachnospirales; family Lachnospiraceae; genus UBA3282. The sequence goes on along the minus strand of JAAUZT010000037.1, from coordinate 4,393 downwards.
CTTTGNTACCTGCCACTCTGCCGTTTTGCAGATTTCCGCCGNCGATAACATCAAACAGAAAGGCTTTTCTTGCGCTGTCATTCATCATCACGAANGGTTTACCCAAAACCGCTTCTTTCAGGAACAGGCTTCTGGCAAGGTCAATGCTGCCTTCTAATGCCGTCTTCCCGTCCGGTGCAAGATAATACCCGGCAATTGGCTGCTCCACGATTTCCCTCAACATNCCATGATAATCCAGATGCGCAGGTCNGAATACNCTTTCCGGCTTACAGTCATCTGCCGGCAGCTTCTCTAATTCCACCANAGAATNATAAGGATTATCAAGAGAAACTGCATATACCNTCTCNCCTCTCTTATAAAACCATGAGAAGAAGGGATGNAAATTGCCNGNATCAAAGTTCNAATNCGGCTGTCCGGGCACCGTCTTTTTCAGTTCGGAATAATCTGCCGCCACCAGCAAATGCCCCTCGGTATCTACTGCCAACGCGGACGGTATAAAGTGAATATCTAAGAACGGTCTGGTTTTCCCCGCTATTCTGTCATATTTATAGATTTTCTTTCTGGCCTTGTCACACCAATACAGATTGCCTTCTTCGTCAAAAGCGGCTCCCTGTGCAAAAATACATCCCTCCGCTATTATTTCATAGTTTCCTTCTTTTTGCGCCGGTTTTATTTTCTCTTGCCCTCCTCTGACACAGAGTCTGGCATATTCCGGGGATTTTCCGTAAAATCCCGTTGTCTCATCCTGCAAAGTCAAAGTAAACACATACTGCATCTGTGCCTTATTATGTACGTTGAACAGACTGATATCCTTACAGTCCCATAATCTGATTCCCGTTTCATATGGTCTGTCCACGGCGACCACTCTGAACATAAACAAATTGGCAAACAGTATGTTCTCACACAGAACCAGTTCTATCGGCAGACATTCCATTCCTTCCGCTTTTTCCTCTTCTGTCTGGAATGCATAAAAACTCCAATTCTTGACGCTGTTTAATTTCATTTCACATCTGACATGATGCTCCAGTGAAATCGCATACATTCTTCCCGGTGTATCCGTATTAGTAATGGCAATTCCTGCCTCCGCATAGGGACTGGCGCTCCATATATCCTTGAAAATCCCGCCACCGCCGTTTGTGACCCAAAGGCTGGAATACTGATAATCCCAGATACGGTCCGGATCATAATCCGCTGTCCTGCTTGCATTATAAAGATAGCCATAGGCATTGCGACCATCACGAAACATCAGTCCGTGTCCGCCCACAAACTTGACATCATTCATATAGGAAGAAGCGTCTGCCATCCATTTGATACCGGCTGCCCGTGGGTTTTTTCCCGCAGTATCAATACCGATGCCGTTAAGATAGACAGATATTCCTTTTGCTGTTTCCACCAGAGCCTTTGGTGCTCCGAAACCGGCAAATGCGGGCGTGTCATCTTCAATTACAATTTGTGTGGTAATAGGGCTTAATCCATACAGACAACAACTTTTCCTCAAATAAACCGTATCTGTAATCCTGTAGATACCTTGCGGAAAATACAGGATGTCTGCTTCCTCTACCGCTTTCTGAATGGCTTTCGTGTCGTCTGTCGTGCCGTCTCCTTTTGCACCATACTTGAGGACAGATACCCACTTCTCCATAGGCGGCACAGGAGGAATATCGCTCTTAGGCATATCAGGAAGTTGTTCCAACGGATTAATTTTTTGTATTTCCCGATGCCCGGCCTCGCTGCCATCATCCAGCATATAGCCGTACGCGTAATCCTCCACCTCATATACCGGATATTCCGGGCACAATATCCTGCCGCTCTTTGCATGTTTCATAAGAACCGGCACGTTTGCACAACAAAGCCTTTTAATGTTAGTCTGCTGAATCACCGCATCTGTCTGATAACAGGTTATGGCTTCTTCTGATATGTTCTTAAATATACAGTCTTCCAGATACAGCTTCTCCCAGCTTTCCGGCAAATACACATCAAAGGCACGGGGTGTATCACAAATCAGCAGCCTGAAACCGGTAAAACCTGTCATACCGCTTAAAACTGCCGCTTTCTTTTGTCCCTCAAACACGGAATCCAGCAGAGCAAACGGCCAGCCGGGAGAACACATGCGGCATACAATACCGTAGGCACCGCCCGTGAAAGTGAGATCCTCCATCTCATTTCCTACATCAAATAAGCCTGCCAGCCCGTCTCCTAAATCAAAATGACAATGGCTGACGAAGCCATGCTGGGCAAAGTGTGCCCGGATACAGATTGCACTTGGGTTTTTTTCTTCTATCTTAAAGTCAATATTGCTGATAGCGCTGTAAAATGTTGCTGCATTCGCATCTTTAGGTTCTTCTTTATGCGTATCCTTTTCTCCGATAAACCAGAACATATATTTTGCGCCGGGATATCCTGATAAAAAATCTGCCCTTGGGTCGGTTCCCAAAGTACCCAATTTTTCACTAAACCCCTCCGTTCCTGCCGGCAGCACAAAGACCGGCCGTGTCTTTCCGTAACCGATCAGACGGACAGACGGCGGAATTTTAATAGTATTCTTTATCCGATATTCTCCTTCCGGAATATAAAGTATGCCATAACTCTGCTCCGCAATCAGCCTGTCAATAGCCGTCTGCAAAATACCACTGACATCATCTCTCTCGTCTATAAGCTCTGGAAATTCTTCTTTTGTAAAAAAAATACCTGTCGGATCCTGAAACTTTTCCTTGTAAACAGATTCTTTTCCATACCACATAGTTTTCACACTCCTTGCTTTATTCTATCTCCATCACTACAGAAAATCCAACGAAACCACCTTGTCCGACTTCATGAGAATATCATAAATCTCCGTGCGTTCCGTAGGCTTCTTCACATAGAGAACCATATGCACGGAAACTCCCTCACCGGCAATTCTGGACTCACTCATATCCATGGAATCTATCACGACCCCCGCATCCTTCAGATCCTGTATGACAATATGCAAATCCCTGCTTTTCTCAAGATCAATGAATACATTACAATAACGGGAGTGTCTGGTAGCGAAACGCTCCACAAAAGGAAGCACATGCAGCGAGAGCAGCATCATAACAGTAATCAACACGCCTCCCTCGATAAATCCGATTCCCACAGCAAGTCCGATACACGCACTCGCCCAGAGCGTGGCTGCAGTCGTCAGTCCTCTGACACGATGCTTAGATATGATAATCGTACCCACACCGATAAAACCTACCCCGCTGATCACCTGTGCCGCCATACGGTTCATATTAGCCAGTCCGGGAAAATGAATCTGTATATACTGTTCCGTCAACATGACCAGCGTAGCGCCAAGGCAGACCACCGTAATCGTTTTTGTCCCTGCACCGCGGTGCTTCATTCCACGATCAAGACCAACGATACCTCCTAAAATGGCCGCCACGATAACACGAATCAATATATTCTGCATATTCCATGCTGCGAAATCTATCGGGATCATATGTACTCTCCTGTTATTTACCATATGTATTGTAAATCTTTACATCTGTTTCAAAAAAGCTGATACATCACAAACTGCATAAGTGCGTGTACCAGCTCTTTTTTATTATTTTATCTTACCATTATGATATTTACAACCAAATTAAATAATTTATTACGAATAATCCACAATATAGTACTCATAGGCATTCACTATAGTTGTCTTACCATATGTGTCTGTCCGCTTAAATCCTCTGCCATAATTGGCATGTACATGCCCGTGAAAGAAAAACTTCGGTTCATATTTCTCCATCAGGGTTCGAAAAACTTTAAATCCACGATGGGGCAGATCTTCCATATCATTAATTTGATAAGCAGGTGCATGAGTTACAAGAATATCAAACCCTTTATTCCACCATAGCTTTAATTTCAACTTCCGAACCCGTCTTCTCATTTTCTGTTCCGAATACTGATTGCTTGCTCCCGGTATATATTCCATGGAACCGCCCAAGCCAAGGATACGAATTCCCTCATGCACATAGATATCATCTTCAATGCAGATGCATCCTTCCGGCGGAGTCTCCTCATATCTTTCATCGTGGTTGCCCATAATATAGAGTAGCGGCACATTACAGAGTGTGACAAAAAAAGACAGATATGCCGGTGACAGATCCCCACATGAAATAATGAGGTCAATATCCTTTAATTTATCCGGTTCATAGAAATCATACAGATATTTAGATTTCTGATCAGCAAGCACTAAGATTTTCATTAGAGCCCTCCGTTTTCATCTGACTCGTTCTTCTGATTTCCGGAATTTTTCTCCGTACCGGATTCATCTACTTTAACACCCAGAAAATTTACAAGTGTCCGGGCTTCATCCATCAGCACGCCCAGCCCCACGGAGGAAGGCACCTGCTCGGAATCCGCAAAATAGCGGGTGAGGTCATCGCCGATC